>JASJGK010000162.1:0-25617 GCA_033791585.1 SAR324 cluster bacterium
CTGGGGGTTTGCTCCTCTGCCAAAAAGAGAAGGAACCACTGAGATTCAATTCTTTGTGCCAGTTTCTTACACCAATTTACCGAAACATTTAGAAATCACAGGGGCACCACCTCAATCGGTTGCGCTCTTTATTGAGTTACCTAAATCCAGTTTAGGCAACATCAACCCTAGCCAATTTCAGCTTCGAGTTGATTTATCTGATGCCGATGCTGGTGATAATAATTTTATTCTTCGCAAATCACAGGTCATTGCCCCTAAAGAAGCTCGGGTGTTAAATATCAACCCTGCGACCTTAGATATTTCCTTTGAAAACCGCATAGAAAAGTTACTGCCAATCCACCCTGTTTTCTCAGGTGACCCGGCAAAAGGCTATGTTGTGGAAAAGGTGACCTTAAGCCCCGAAATGGTCTTGGTTCATGGACCTGAATCCAAGCTTGCCAAGGTGGAACAGTTAGAAAGTAAACGAATTGATATTGATGGCCTCGTTGGTGAAGCCAACATGAGGCTCAGCATCATCTTCCCCCAAGGGATTTCACCTGTTGAACCTAAACCTGACCTCTATACTGCCCTCTTAAAAGTCGGAAGCGAGCCTGTCAGTGTGAATTTTGAAAACATTCCCATTGGCCTTGTGAATCAAATTTATGTGACCAGGATCAATCCAAAGTCTTTTAATATCCAACTCCGTGGGCCTAAATCCATTTTGGATAAAATGAAGCCTGAAGACATCCAAGCCTTTATTAATCTACAAGCCTACAAACCTGGAACCCACAAAGTTAAGTCTCCAACCTTGCGAGTAAGCCCAGAAATACAAATTTTAAGAGTATGGCCCCCCATTGATGTTTGGGTTCTAAACCAAAAAGTATACGAGTAAAAATGCCCCAACTCCACGTAAATGTTGACCATATAGCAACCATCCGCCAAGCCCGTATGACCACAGAACCCGACCCTGTTTATGCAGCGTTGGTGGCAGAGCAGGCAGGCTCCACAGGCATTACCATTCACTTGCGTGAAGACCGTCGGCACATCCAAGACCGAGACTTAGTTCTTTTGATGCAAATGGCCCAAACCAAAGTGAACTTGGAAATGGCAGCAACCAAAGAAATGCAAGAAATTGCCTTGGCCAACAAGCCTGATATAGTGACCCTCGTGCCTGAAAACAGGGCCGAAGTTACCACAGAAGGCGGTTTGGATGTAGTAGGCAATCTTGGGCGTATCAAAGAAATTACCACAGCCTTAAAGGCTGCGGGGATTCGAGTGAGCCTCTTTATCGACCCTGTGAAAGAGCAGATTGCAGCCTCTAAAGAGGTTGGTGCTGACGACATAGAATTGCACACAGGCGAATATGCCAATGCCGAACATGGCAAAGTAGAAGCGGAATTAAGCCGTTTAATTGATGGTGCCAATTGGGCCCATGAAGCTGGCTTAAACGTGAACGCAGGCCATGGCCTGACCTACTTTAACATTGCCCCCATTGTGGCTTTACCCCATTTAAAAGAGCTGAATATCGGCCATTCTATTATCTCTAGGAGTGTGCTCGTGGGCATCACGCAGGCTGTGCGGGAAATGATTGCCTTGATCGAAAAGCATACTCCAGCTTAGTGTTTTAATTTCCAGCAAAGATTTTAGCTACCAGCCTAGATCTTAATTTTCCCTGTCAAATAGACTCTGGCCCTGCCAGAGATCATGACACGGTCCCCTAATAACTCCCCTGTAACTACGCCACCTCTTTTAGAAAGCTGAGCAGCAGTAAAGGTGTTTTTTTGCAATTTTTTACCCCAATAGGGAAAAAGTTGGGTGAAAGCAGCGCCTGTAACAGGGTCTTCATTGACTCCATATTTTGGGGCAAAGAATCTAGTTACAAAATCAAATTTTTTGTCCACCGCGGTAATGATCACTCCCCTTAAGGGTAATTGTCGTAGGAGTTCAAAATTTGGAGCTACTTTTTTGACTTGTTCTGCCTTTTCTAAAACTAAAATATAATCCTCCCCTTCTAAACACTCTAAGATTTTAACACCAAAGGCTACTTCCATAATCTCTGGGATGATACTTTTTTTAGGGGGCTGGGCAGGTAGGTTTAAAGTAAATAAGCCATCCTTATGGGTCACCAAAATATCGCCACTAAGGGTTTCAAAGAGGATTTCTCCCTTCCCTTGGCCTAATATTGTTTGGATTACAAAGGCTGAGGCCAAAGTCGCATGGCCACAAAGTTTCACTTCGCTTATGGGAGTAAACCACCTGAGGTGATAACCTCTAGCCGTGGGGATAAAAAAAGCCGTTTCAGAGAGATTATTTTCTTCTGCAATTGCCTGTAGGGTTACATCTGGCAGCCACTCATTCAGTGGGATAACTGCCGCAGGGTTACCTGTAAAAGGCTTAGATGCAAATGCATCCACTTGAATTAGGTCTAACTCCATAAAAAACTCTATCTTTATATTAATAAGATAATTATAAAGTTTTAGATTAGATTTGTACTCAAGTATTTTTCTAAAGATTCATGGTCGGCAAATTGTTGGGGCATACAAGACTTCCAAAGGCTTTGCTTTTCCATGCATATATATAGTGGAGTGTCCCCTTTTGATTTCTCTGTAATCCAGCCTGAAATTGTAGAAATCAGTTCTTTTCTCACAGCCTTAAGATATTTCATCTTGCCATCTCCAGAGATAAATTCCCCGCTAAAGATTTTTGGGTCTTTAAAACGCTCCATAGCGATTTCTTTTAACTTCGGGATATAACGTAGGGTCCCCATGCTAATCCAAGCGATTTCTTTAGGGGCAAACCTCTCGAAGATCTCATCAATCACCTTTTTATAACCTGCTTCCCAGTCTGGGTAATAAATCAGGGGGTCAAAATGAAAGGCCAATTTATAACCATCATTCTTGACCTTTTCCGCCGCTTCAAACCTCTGTCTTAGGTTGGCGGTTTTTAACTCTTCTGTGGAAACAATTTCACTGGGATTAAGGGAAAAGGCGATGACCGCTTTACCACCATGCTTTAGACCGATCAGATTATCCACATAGGCGGTTTTGCTTTTTAATTCTAAACTGGCATTCGGGATCTTGGCAAATTCTTCGATTAGGTAAGGGTTCACCTGAAATAAATGATCCATGGCCAAGGAATCCGAATGCTCGCCTGTGCCCACCCTAAAAAATCTGTTTGGCTCAGTGGCAATAGTCGCCTTTATCCCAGCAACCATTTCTTCCACATTCACATGCAAACTGATGATGGGCTTACTAAGGAAAGCCTGTAAGATGCAGTAACTACACTCTAAAGGGCAATTTTCAATAAGATCAATAACTTGGTAGTTACAACAGAGCAGACTATCGGTAAACCCAGGGCAAAGCTTTAAGGGGCTGCCTTGGAATTTTTTAAGGTGTAGAATTTTTTTCGCCCCCTCGGTTACAGGAGGAAGTTGGTTGAGAATTTCAGCAGATTTCGCCGCAGGAATGATCTCGATTAGGGCTTCTGGCAAGCGCTCAATTATTTTTTGAGCAAAGGGGTAGTGGGCTGCTTCCTCATCTAATATGACCCTAGTCGGTTGGTAGGCCATTATTCGTAAATGGGGATTCTTTTTGCGCAGTGGCCCATAACGTGGTTATAGGTCTTTTTAATCGGCTTAGAGTTGCGCCTTGCATCCAAATTTCTTTGGATGTTGGATTTTAAACACCAGTATTTACCGGTATGATACTGCTTTAGGACGCAACGTATGTTGGTTTTTAGGCAGATATCAGGCTTTTTAATACCCTGCACTGTGTCATTACTGGCGAACCCAATACCCACCCAAAGGATGGCTAGAAAGGGAACTAGGAGGATCAATCGCTTCATCATTTTTTATCTCAATTTTTTGCAAAAATTTGGTTTCATCCCTTGATAAATACAAGGGTTATGCCATGAAGCGAATTTAACTTTACGTAAAATTGGTGCGCCCTTCAATTGCTCGGGCTAGGGTATTGCTGTCGGCATATTCTAAGTCACCGCCACTGGGCATCCCTCTGGCAATTCTAGAGATTTTTAAACTCTGAGCGCTAAATAGATTCATTAGGTAATGGGCTGTCGCTTCGCCTTCTAAAGTGGGGTTTGTGGCAAGAATCAATTCTTGCACCTCGCCTTCTGCCACTCTGCGTTCCAATTGTGAAATCCTAAGCCCATCAGGCCCAAGGCCACGAAGGGGGGAAATGGCTCCACCTAAAACATGGTATAGCCCTTTATAGATCCCACTAGATTCAACAGTGAAGACATTTTTAGCGTCTTCCACAACCAAAATACAATTCCTTTGGCGGCTTCTATCGGCACAAATGTTACATATCGGCCCCTGCGAAAGCCCACCACAGGTCTCGCATTGCCCAATTTCTACACTTGCCACTTCTAAGGCTCTGGCTAAGTCGCCCGGTCTTGCCCTAGCTTCGGTAACCAAATGAAAGGCCAAGCGTTTGGCTGTTTTTTTTCCAATACTGGGCAGCTTGGCTAACTCTTCAACCAAGGATTCCAGAGCAGGGGGTAGATTCATTTTTTTCCAAATTTACTAAAATCAAAGTTGGCGAGATCAGGCATTCCCATACCGCTTAGCATGTCTGTCATACTAGGGCCTGAAAGCTCTGACGCTTGCCTTACGGCTTCATTTACCGCTGCTCGAATCAAATCTTCTAGGGTGCCAATTTCATTTTTATCCACAATTTCAGGGTCAAGTTCAAGCTTCACCAATTCCATTTTGCCGTTCATGGTCGCCTTGACCATACCACCGCCAACGGTAGCTTCAACCGTTTCAGTGGAAGACTTACCCTGTTGGTCCTGCATATTTTTCTGCATTTCCTTGGCTTTTTCTAAAATCTGATTCATATCCATGCCTTTAAACATCTCCATTCTCCTTAAAAGGGGTTACAGCAATTACTTCTGTGCCTTCAAATAATGCTTGAATTTTTTTCACCAAGGGGCTTGTTTTAGCTACCTCTTGGGCATCTAGCTCATCTTGGTCTTTCTCTGCTTTTTCTTGGACAATCAGCGAAGTCTCATTGGTTTTGCTACCTTCAACCAATTGAAATTGGTAGTCTTGACCAAAAAAATCTGCCGCCAATCCTTGTAACTCTTGCAAGCGCTCGGGGTTGGCAAGGGCCACATTGGAGCAAGCTAAAAGCAACTTCCGACCTTCATACTTTAGCGGTACTGTGGTTTTCAGTAAAGAGTAGAAGCCAGGGCTTAGCTCTGTCTGTAGGCTGACCACAAATTCCCGCCAATCCTCTGAGTTTAACGCATTTTTTCCACCAGCGTTAGGGCCTTCAGCCTCAGGGCCAAGGGTAGCAGGTTGAGTGATCGTGCTTGTTGCGGCTGTTTGTGGTTCGGTTGGAGTTGAACTAACTGAGTCACTATTGCCTGATTCAGCCACTTGGGGGCTGGCATCTTTAGATATTGAATCAGGTTTTATATCAGACCTAAAATCTGTGGCTAGGGGCTTAACAACAGCCACACGGGGGGCCACCGTTGGTAGCTCAATATCTGTTACCTCTTCATCAAAATAGCCAGGTGGTGTCTGTTGGTCTAAAGGTGGGCCATCAGCAAATGCATTATAACCCTCTTGGCTACCTTGTGTTTTTGTCTCTAGCTGACCTGCGGCCTGTTGGGGCAGCGGGGTTTCTGGCTCAGCTAATTTAGGCTCAATTTGGCTAGGTTGCGAGGTTTCAGTAGTGTTTTCTGTGGGTGTGGGCTGCGCCTGTTCGCTTACGCTCACTGCCACTGGCTCAGCTGAATCTAACTCAGGTTTTAAATTAGTTTCCTTAGCTACTTTTTCTGCCTCTGGTGCTTCTGAGGGGCTTTCTGGATTTGTTTCTGCTGCTTGCTCTTGGCCTCCTGGTTTCTCTTCCACAGGGATAATAGTTATTACTGTATCCTGAGCAACCTTTGTATCTACTGCCTTTTCACTTACTAGCTCAGAAAGGGCTTCAAGGGTAGGCTGGGGCTGGGGGGCATGGGTTTGTAAGGGTTGAGCTAAGGCTGTGGGGGCCTGTGGCTTGGCTACTAGTTGAGTAGGGACTTTTTTTTTAAGGCATGATCAGGCCCTGCAACCTGCTCTAAAAGCTGGATAACTTCGGCAACGCCTTTAATGGACTCAGCTCTTGCCATGCGGATCATCCCCATTTCCATGCAAGCCTGGGCTTGCGAGCTACGCTTCACTTGGGTTTCTAATTCCAATAAAATCTGAAAATAACCGTGGAGCTCAGCCTTGCCAGCCATATCCGCAAGGTTTTGGTAAAGTTCGGCTTGGTCAGGCAAAAAATCTTTCCAATAGACCTTACTTAAGCCCAATTCTTTGATCAGGGTCACATCCTTTACGGCGGTCATCATATCATTGAGCAATTGCCCAAAACTACGGCCTTTTTTGATTAGGTAGTGGAGATTTTCCATCACCATCTCCAAATCCTTGTACATGATTCCCGTGAGTAAAGCGTCCACTTCACGTTGTTCATTGAGGCCTAAAATCTCGATCACCTTACCATCGTCAATGTCACTGCCACAAAAACCAATGAGCATATCGAGGGTTGTTAATGCATCTCGCATCCCACCAACAGAAGAGCGAGAGATCATAGCGAGGCTTGAGGCACTAATATTAATGCCTTCCTTATGTGCTACCTCGGCTAAATAGGCACTCATCTCACCGACTTCAATATTGTGAAAATCATAGCGCTGGCAACGGCTAATTACCGTGGTGGGCACCTTATGGTGGTCTGTAGTGGCAAGAATAAATTTTACATGGCTCGGTGGTTCTTCAAGCGTTTTTAGCAAAGCGTTAAAGGACTCGGTCGTAAGCATGTGAACTTCATCAATGATATAAGTCTTATAGGGGAATTTCGCAGGGGAAAATTTTACACTGGCTCGCAGCTCCCTGATGTGTTCGATCCCTCGGTTACTGGCAGCATCAATTTCCATTACATCAGCGGCAATGCCTTGGGAGATTTCCACACAGTGCTCGCAGACGTTGCAAGGCTCATAATTTTGCGGATTTTTGCAATTTAAGGCTTTAGTTAAAATCCTAGCGCAGGAGGTTTTTCCTGTCCCACGGGGGCCTGTAAATAGAAATGCGTGGGCAACTCTGTCTTGCGCAAAGGCATTGAGCAAGGTCTTCCAAATGGAATCTTGGCCCACAAGATCTTGGAATCTTTGGGGTCTGAGTTTTCTAGCTAGAACAAGATAAGACATAATTACCAATGAATGGAACAAAAGCCCTTGGGGCGAACTGTTAATTTATAACATTAAATTAAAAACTAGGGTAGGGGATTTTTAAGGCAATATTGAAGATTAGGTAGGGTAGGGTCATTTGAAAGATGACCCACACACATCTTTAAGTATTTAGTGCTGCTTCCTTTCGGACCTGACACGGTTCACACCCGCCAATTGTATGGGCCACCCAAACTGAATTCTCGCTGTGCTCGTCTGACTTTGGCAAAGAAAAAATGCTGCGCATTTTCTTCTTTGATACAGCAGTCGACCTTAGGATTTACCCTCGGGACTTCTGTTGCGTTCTCGCTACGCTCGTCTGACTTTGGCAAAGAAAAAATGCCGCGCATTTTCTTCTTTGATACAGCAGTCGACCTTAGGATTTACCCTCGGGACTCCTGTTGTGTTCTCGCTACGCTCGTCTGACTTTGGCAAAGAAAAAATGCTGCGCATTTTCTTCTTTGATACAGCCGTCGACCTCGGGCTACGCCCTCGGGACTCCTTGCTGTAGCAGAAAGATAGGGAACTTCAGGTAATGCCTAAAAAGCTATAGACTTCCACTGGTGGGAGTATAGAGCATACCGTGATTCGCCAAGTCTATTTGCCAAAACTAATAATGTCTAAGTTTTTCGGATTTGGCAAGAGGTATCCCCCTTAAACTGGCACCCAAGGCGCACTTCCCCCAGCATTCTAGACACCTCAGCTAGCTATTAGCATTTCATATTCTTCTGGTGACCTATACCACAACGTTGAATGAGGCCAATGGCGATTATAAATCCCTTCTATATACACAAAAATACAAATTCTACCTCCTCACTTGAATCAAAATTTATGATGTGTAACCACTTTTGCATCAAAGAATGGAAAAAAGTTGCCACACAACGACATTCTCCCAGCAGTTCCCTTTTGGCTTAAAAGAGCTTGAAAAATCGCCGATCCATATTAAGTTCCATGAGCTTAGCAGAATAACATCCCAGAAATACTAGATTTTTAAACTCTAAGAACCCCAGACTTAAGCCTCTGGCCTTGACGACCTCCTTTGCCCATAGGATCTTTGAACCAGCGTTAAACCCACTGCAAGAAACACCCACAAGCCTATAAAGGCTTGCGAAATCGTGGGTTACCCTGTGTTTTAAAAAGCTTTTGATTACTTTTTTTTTGATATGCTTTGCACCATTTATAAAGAGTGACATCTGAAAATTCCAGTTCTTCTGCAACTCAAGTTTTAGATTTATTAGAACTTACCTTCAATAAAACTGTCTCAAGTTTGAATTCCTTAGTAAAGCTTTGTCTCTTTTTTTTAGTTTTGACCTTTGGGCACCTCCTGTTCCTCAGTTAATTAAGCTTAAGGTATCTATCAATATAGGGGAGTATCTATTGCTCTTTATCTTAGACTTTTAACTCTTAACCTGTTATTTATACTTGATATATGGTGCTTTAAGGGCTGAACTTTTTCAAACCTATTTTTTATATTACATCGACAAAGTAGGGTTTTATGCAGGCAATAAAACACCTATTATGATTGTCTTGGGTAACTGCCAAGAATAGGGGATCTAGGTAGAACTATCAATTTCAGCAGCGCATTCAAAAAAAAGACAAACTCTTTCCTTACTAAATAGGGACGTTAAAACGGCTTCATAGCGGAGAGCCTAGTAAGAAGTTAAACTTAAAAAGCTTTACTCAATTATATCAATCTTATGGAATTAAATTCAGAGCAAAAGCGTTTCACCTTTTGGCTCGGCATTACCTTTTTAATTTGGTGGGCGGGAATTGGCCCCTCAGACCTTTATGCATTGCCTATGCTTATTGTGTTTGTTGAAGTTTCCATCTGGGTTATTAAAGACCGTTTTTTTACCAATTTAAAATCCTTAAGCCAGCAACTTACCCTTTTAATATCCCGGCCAAGCTATTCTCGAATTTTAATTATTTTTTTGGGGCTACAGGGTCTATTATGGTTCCTAGTGGTAATCTTAAGGTTTTATAGTTTTCAATTATGGACTTGGGATGCAGGAATTCACTCGAACATTCTATATAACATCTCTAACGGTGAATTTTACAGCTCCTATTTGAGTGTAAATAATCTTGGGGACCACTTCACACCAAGCTTTAATTTATTGGCAGTTTTATATAAAATTACTCCTTCCATTCATTGGATGATGGGTGCAAAGGTGATTGCCTTTGTAATAACCCCAGTGATTTTTTACTTTATACTCCTTTTTGAATTGAAGGATAAAAAACAAGCTCAATTTTGGGCATTTATTCTTGGGTTTGGTTGGCTGATTTTATATAGCCCTAACGTGAATGCCGTGCGGTATGAATTTCAAGCCTCAAGCCTTTCTCCCCCGTTTATAGCAGCATCCTTTTTAATGTTGCGCCAAAAAAGGTGGTTTTGGTTCTCTGTCTTTTCCCTATTACTACTGGGATTTAAAGAGCATATGGGCGCGGTTTTTATTGGATTTGGTGTAAGTGGGTTACTCAAGAAAGAATCCCCTATTTTATCGGCATCCTTAGTATTGATTGGGATTGGATCAATTTATTTGATTATGTTTCAAGCAATGCCTTATTTTAGGAACTACCAAGCTTCATGGAGCGGGTTAGAACGCATTGACCCCTTCATAGAAATTCCACAAAAGTTCTATTATCTTTTAAAGCTCTTATTGCCTCTTGGATTTGTCCCCTTAATTTTTTGGCGAAATGGGATTATGGCTGGCCCTGCAGTTGGGATCAATTTAATATCGAGAACTTCTGAAATGTACACGGCTCACTATCACTACGATGATGTTAGCAGCGCATTGCTGTTTTTAGCCCTAATCATTTCGATAAAAGAGTGGAAAGGCAAAGGTTTTCCACTGGCGTTCCCCCAGACTAAAGTTACTCAAATTGTGCTTTTGTTTTCTTTTATCCTCTTTGTTAGTTTCTTACCTAGAAGCGCCCCTCGCTATTTAAAAGATGCCTGGCCCAGTCAGCGTGATTTTCAGTTAGATGCCGAGCTCAAAAGTTTAAATAAAAAATACCCTTCTGCGTATTTTGTTGTACAAGATGTTTTAGGGCCTCATTTACATAGAAGAAATATTTCTGTTCTTGCTCAATATAAAGATCATGACGGAATCACACAGGCTTCTTGTGCAGAAGATCTGTTTTGGCATGGCTCTCCCATAATCGCGGATTTTATTGTCATCTCTGAACATGTCAGTGATTATCAAATTGACGATTATGCATCTTGTTTGCAACAGCTTAATGAATCACCTATTTTTACCCCTGTTGAGGGCTACCAACACCTTAACCTTTTTAAAAAGGTCTATAAATAAAATGTTTGATCTTTCTATTATTATCCCCACTTATAACGAAGCTGATAATATACTTATTTTAATAAATCGTCTGCGAGAATTATTAACCCCCATTTGTCGATTTGAGATTCTTGTTGTTGATGATGATTCACCTGATATGACTTGGAAGATTGTCGAAAAAGTAGGGCAAACCGATGATCATGTAGTCAGTATTCGCAGAAGGAAAGACAGAGGTCTAAGCCAAGCAGTTTGTGAAGGCTTTAACTATTCAAGAGGGAAATATTTAGCTGTTATTGATGCTGACTTGCAACATGATGAGCAGTTACTTGTTAAAATGTTAAAAAAAATCCCTGAATATAAAATGATTATCGGCTCAAGAAAAGCCAACGGTGGGGGCATTGAAGATTGGAATTGGTTTCGTCGATTTTTAAGCCTCGGCGCAACACAACTTGCCCACATAGTGATCAAGACAAAGGTAACGGACCCGATGAGTGGCTTTTTTATGCTGAAACGTTCAACCTACGAGGCCTTAAAGGACAAAATCAACCCAAAAGGATTTAAAATTCTATTAGAATTTTTATACCACCTTAATACAGAAGATGTTGCCGAACTTGGATATGTTTTTAAACCAAGAGAAAGAGGAGAAAGCAAGTTAGACAGCAAGGTAATGATTGATTATTTGGTTGGGTTATACAGTTTGAAGTTTGGTCCTATTTTACCAGTAGATTTTATTAAATACTGTATTGTTGGAAGCTCAGGGGTGGCTGTAAATATGGGGGTTTTATATATTAGTACCCTGCTAGGAAATACCAACCAAATTTCTTTGTCTCTTGCTATCATTGTTTCAATGTTCACGAATTACCTTCTGAATAATTTCTGGACTTTCAAGCAGCATACCCTCAAGGGAATTGGGATCTTGACAGGGTTTTTTCAGTATATCGCCACCTGTTCAGTAGGTGCCTTAATCAATTATGCTGTTTCCATAACATTGATCCAAGAATTTGCGATTGCTGTTATGCCAAGTGGTCTGGTTGGGATAGCCCTTGCCACCATATGGAACTATACCTTAGGGAAAAAATGGGTCTGGAAAAAAAGTTCTAGATAAACAAGAAACCTATTAGGGCTGGGTTTCTGAAAGGGGAGAAATTTAATTAGGTAGGGTAACCTAAAGAGGCCTTAAAATTTTGATCGCCTAATCCCAGGCATATACAAATATTTTATTTTTATGCCCATCTATTGAGCCTCTAAATCTTTTTTATATTTTGGCCTGGACTAAAAAAACATAGCACCCTTCGTTGCTCGACTGAGCAGGTGCTGCTGTGAACCAATAACTCTATAATATCAAAGTTATGGCGGAGAGACAGGGATTCGAACCCTGGGTAGAGTTACCCCTACACACGCTTTCCAGGCGTGCTCCTTCAACCACTCAGACATCTCTCCGTTCTACCTTTAAGACTTGAAAAGCCTGTAAGACTGTGGTTTTTTTTAAAATGGTACACCCGAAGAGGTTCGAACTCCTGGCCTTCGGCTCCGCAAGCCGACGCTCTATCCAGCTGAGCTACGGGTGCACATCAATCTTCCCTAAGTCACCTGTGCTAGAGACTAGTTCACCAGAATAGGCGAGAAACTTTGACTTGTAAAGTTGAATTTAAGGGGTTGCCTCAAAATTATTCCTTTGCCCGTGGGTGGGGGGATTCTGTTGGGTTAGTTATGGGGAATTTGAAAAGAAACTTGCATTTAATATATTTTTTATTGTATATTGTATATAAAAGAAACCAACCGTTAGGAGGCAGCCATGTACAACGCAATTTCCATCCCCGCAGACAGCGTAATGCTATTTAATACCGTCAAGCTAAAGCCCGGGGTCACGCTCGACGATGTAGAACTTTTGATTGGCGAGATGTGCAATGTGGTTAAAGAGACCTACGGCACCGAGGAGGGCGGCTTTATAGCGGGCCAAGTGATGCGCTATTCAGGATTCGTTTCCAAAGAAGGCTCAGTGAATTCAGGCGGCACCCAAGCAGAACACTTTGCCATTGTCACCTATTGGAATTCCTACGAGCAACATGAAGCCTCCCACAGAGATGCCATCTTTTTAGAAAAATTCAACGCTGTCGTCGACCTGTGCAGCGAAGCCACAGAAATGGGCTACGAAATGCTCTGGCAGGGGCAACCTGAGGTTGTGGAAGATGCGCACCACTGAGCTAATTTAGCTGTGTTTATTTCCTAGGGGTAAAGATTGTCCTTTCCCTGTCTCTTGTTTTTGAGAAAGAATATGACATGCTATTTCCTTTAATCTCAAAAATAGGAGTTGCTATGTCAACAACTGGAGAAAAACCTGGAAAGGGAACATACACTTGTACTCACTGCGGAGAGACTGTAACTTTAGATGATTCTACAGATACCTTACCGCCTTGCCCAAGGTGTCATAAAACAGATTACAGACCTTAAAGGTTCTTCCTGCATCTCGCAAAGGTGCAGGGAGTAAAATAATTAACTTTTACCCATGCTTATTTTTTAGGCTATTGCGGATATGTTTGGCGGAGTTGCGGAATAGGTTGCTTGGTTTTTATCTTTTAAACTTCCTGCGAACAGCCATGAGGAACAGGGCGAGGATTGCTAAAAACCCGTAGAAAAAAAAGGAAAAAACAAAGGCCCCTGTAAAATTTAAGTTATGCTGTACAAAAGCACGGCCAACCCCAGGAGGAAAAATTGAAGAAACCGTGCTTTTAAAGGTGGTAAAGGGAATTGCCCAATTTTGACGGAGATACAGACCCAAACCTTTCAAAGGGCGAAAGCTTTCTAATGCTGATACGACTATCACTCCAAGAGAAAACCAACCAATGGCCCAAACAAAAAGTTTTTTATAACTTTCACCATAATCAGCGATACACTTATAAAGTGTTAAAAATACCCACTCAGAACTGAAAATTCTTTTCCGCCATGGAATAAGTGATTCAACATACTTTCTTCTTGTTTCCATCTCCCAATAATGAAAATCACCCGATTGAGCACTATTGCCAGCATCGTCGTAACGTTTTTTCAGTTGGGTATATAATGTATTTAAGAGTTGTATGCGCCCACTGCCAATATGGATTTCATGATGAATGACTTGGGAGTAGTCATTAGATTGTTGCACATTTTTCCATGTACATGCTTGTAAAACAACCTGTTCACCGTCAGCAAGATTATGACCTAAGAGGTCAATATGAGACATATCGCAATTAAAAAAAGACAATTTGGCACCTAGAAAATAATTTAAATTGATGTAGCTAATTCCCTTTGATATTACTAAATACTGGAAGTTAGTAAAGTTAATCGACATGTTACTTTTCTCTCCGACCATAGTCGCAGAATAGAGGCTATGAATGCTACAGTCGGTAAGGTCTATTTTTTCAACTTGGATATCACCTAATGCAAGTTCTAAAATTTCTGAAAACTTAATCTGTAATTCACTTGCGTTTCCAAGACTAAACTTTGCGTCATTAAAAGCCAAAACTGTCCCTACGCCAGTATCTAGCCCACTAATTGTGTCCAAAACTACACCTATAAGAAATTCTACGCCCGAAAAATCGCCTTTCTCAATTTGGCAGTGGTAACAATGCAAACGACCAATTTGAGAATTTTTATCTGTTCCACGCTCTGCACCAAAATTAAGGGTCTTCTTTATTACGCAGTAATCAAACATTAACTCTTCAATTTTACATTCTACAAAAGATACGCCTTCTAAAAAAACTACATCCTTAAAAGGATAATCGGCTAATAACCTTGCGCCTGTAAAATTAACATGCTGAGTAAAAACTTTTCCATCAAACACTTTCTCTGTTCCAGCAGGGAAACTAAAATTTGAAAGGTCTAACTCTTGGTCATTTTTTATTGCTTTAGTAATTAGCCCTTTGAGTGCCTTATTAAAACCCTCAACTTCATTGTCACTTTTTTCTTTATGAAATAGACATTTATTACCATTGTTGAGTTTTAAACAGGTAACTCCCGCATCATGGCTACTGCGAAAATTAGGATGACAATTGGACATAAATACTCCTTATTTTTAGAATATATAACCTATATATTGCTAGATTGTCCAATATAACAAGAATATTCAGCTCAGTTTAGAGGTAACAAAAATCTACTTATGCTTCACCTTAAGAGTATTTTTAATATGCTTTGAAAAGTTTTTGTCTTTGCGGCGCTCTTCGCCTTTTTCAAAGCCTTTGGCGGCGTTAGAGCGAGCATGGACCTGCACATCTTCACTGCTAATTTTCAGTAGATTTGCATAGGTTTCGGGGTCCAGTTTTCCTTTATCTAAGGCCTTTAAGACCTTGCAGCCAGGCTCGGTTTTGTGGGTGCAGTTGTTGAATTTGCAGGCGCCGAACTCATCGGCGAACTCATTTAAAGTATTACTTTGCCCCTCCCAGTTTAATTCTCTAACCCCTGGGATATCGATCAGGGCGCTGGTGCCCCAAGGGATTAGCCTACGAACCACAGTCATGTGTTTTCCCTTTTGGTCGCTCGTGCGCACTTGGCCTTCGCTTAAATTGGAGCCTGTTAGGGCGTTCACTAAGCTCGATTTTCCCACGCCTGAAATGCCTAAAAGTAAAATGGTAGAGGCGGTAACAGGTTTTAGAGTCCCAAGGCCAATGCCCGCTTTTGCGCTGACCATATAGACTTCGTTGACCATATTATTGCTCATTGCCAGATCCAGCCACTGGCTGGGGTCATCACACAAATCGGACTTGGTTAGAATTAGATCCACCTTTAAACCTTGGTCGGTAGCAAAGGATATAAACCGTTCCCAGCGGTTAGGCGATGGAGGCCTGTCTAAAGGCTCGATCAACCAAGCACGGTTGATGTTGACCGCCAAGGCTTGGGATTCACCGCCCTTAACACGGGCTATAACATTTTCCCTGTCCCCAATCGCGCAAACCCGAAAAGCAGAATCCAAGGCCACGTGATCGCCCACAATGGGGCGCTGGTCACAGGTAAAACCGCCCGACATTATATACTCACCTTCACCTTTACCCTTTTCGCCTTCAACCGTTGGCCCCCCAGCCCTATAGACCTCAAACCCATGGCCAAAGTCGGCGGTAATCCTGTGGTTTAGTTGCTGGCTCAGTTGTTTTTCACTTTCTGGCTCTTGGTCTTTTATGTTGGTCTGGTCAGTCATTTTTAGTAGGTCTTTTTTGGCTTAGTGATTTTTTTCAATATTTTTTTACTTTCTAGCTCCCTTTACAGTAACCCTCGGCAGGGGAATTGTCTAAGAAATTCCCCTTTATTCAACTTCACCTTCTTGACATAGTTCAAATGAACTAGTTACTATTGAACCAGAAACAAGGAATCCCATGAAAAACACAGACGAAAGACTTTTTATTTTAGGCATCATCTCGGCCCACCAAGCCCACGGCTACCAAATAACTGAAGCCTTAAATGCCCCTTGGATGCCCATTAAAATAGACAAAGCCAAAGTCTACCGCATTTTAAATGCACTAGAAAAGGATGGCTATTTAAACAGCGTCACAGAAAAAAAAGAAAACTACCCGCCAAGGCAGGTTTATTCCATCACAGAAATAGGCAAAACCGAATTTATTAAAACCCTAAAGGAACGCCTAACAACACGGGCAGCAACCCACTTGCCAGATGCGGTTTCCTTAAACTTTTTAGGCATGTTGCCCCCTGCTGAACAGGTGGATTTGCTAAAACAACGCCTGCAAAAGGCAATTGAAAAATTAAAAGAACTGGATTCTATCGACCTTGAAACCAGAAAAAATCACCTAGGTATTGATTACCTATTTTCACAGCTTGAGTTTGAAATTAACTGGCTTAAGCAACTTACAAAAACAAAGGAATAAAATGGAAAACACACATGGAACTGATTTATATGTGGTCATTGAGCGCTACACCCCAGCGCCTGGAAAGTTAGACGAGGTTTTGAGCATGACCAATGATATCGGTAAGACCTTGCATGGTTTTGAAGGCCTGTTGATGCTACAGGTTCTAAAACCTTCAGGCTCTAAAGGCGATGTGGTATCAACAGCAACTTGGGAGTCAGAAGCAGCCTTTAAGGGTTTTATGCAGAGTGATGCTGTGAAAGATCTAATGAAGTCCGATGCCTTTTCTAAGATGCAAGAACTTACTACCAGTTCCTCTTTTGATGGCTTTAGTTTAGTGAGTGGTTGGCACGCTGCCCACTAATTTTAATTTAGCAGCTAGCCCCTTAAGTTAAAATAAAATTTTGGCTTAAGGGCTAGACTCTGTTTGTTTTAACGGTTCTCGGCCTTTACCTCGTAAAGACCATAGATATCATCGCCAATTTCAACCAGGTCCAACTGGTCAAAGTTTCTAGCCAACTCAGTTTTAAAGTTGCTATTGTAAAAATTAAAACCCTCCATTTTTTCTACTCGCTTTTGATCGGAGTTCTTTTCCCAAACCAGAATATACCGCGCTACACGGGCGAATTCATTATAGAGTTCTTTTCTATCTTTATAGCGAATATGCTTTAAAACAGCCGAAGCAAAAACGATATCAAAGTAGTCGTCCTCATAGGGAATTTCTACCCATTCAGACTGAGCCAAAATAAACTCAGGGAACAAAACCTCGCCCTTGGCAATGGAATCGTCATTAATATCCACCCCGTAAAGCTCTAGGCCAAAGCCCTTAAACCAGTTGAGCATAATGCCGTTGTCACAACCAAAATCGAGCAAACGGTTGTTCCTAAATTTTAATTTAGGATTTTCGATAAAGCGCTTCACCAATTCATTTAGGGGGTTTTCCATCCCACATTCTTTGTAAAAGGCTTCCACCTCTTCCACTGAACTCACTGAGGGGTATTTTTTAGCCCAGAGAGACTCCATTTTTTCGTAATAATCATCGTAGCCCATTGGGTCTTACCTTATATATAAGTATAAATTATTTGTGGGCCTTTGCCGCTGGCAGCCTAAACTGCCTGAACCCCAAGTTTAGGGGCCTCAAAAATTTGGTTGGCCTTTATTTTAGACCCTAGCCTTTGGGGCAAAATTTAGTTAATGGCCTAGTCTAGGTGGGGTGCTAGATTCTTTCAAGGCTTACTTTAGCATAGAAGGCTTTTATTTTTTTACCTTAAGTCTTCAAACTTAGCTTTACCAACTCTGTGGTCTTTGGGTCTGCATAGGGGTTACTCGGTTTATTGTAATAAAAGGTTCCCGCTTTGGTTTTAAGTGCATCTGTAGCAATTTCATCCATTTCAAAACGAAATTCCTCTAAGGTTTTGCATATTTCAGCTAATTTCAAAGCGCAGTATTTGGTTTTCCCAAAGCGTTGGTTAAAAAAAATTTGGCTTTGGATAAGGTAATTTTGAAGGTCTTGGCAGTCGCTACCAAAGTCTTGGTGCTCTTGCTCGGTCATTCCTGTTTTCTTCTGCATTTTTTTTGCTCCTTAAGTTTTTTTGATTTTCCAACATCCAAATTAAACTGGCAATAGAAGGAGGCAAAAAGGCTTTAATTTACCTAAAACTGAACAGTGCATTCTACAGCATTTCGCCCTTTAAAGACAGGTGAAAATATAGGGGATTCACCCTAGAGCGTAAACTAAACTACGCCTGCAAATCATTTCCTATGTTGCATCTAGGAGATAAATAAATGTGTAAAAAAAATTGAAAAAAAACCATATTTAGAGTATTCTTATATTAAAATAAACTTGGGAATTAGTCGTGACCACACCCCCTGTTTTTTAACCCCTTTGCAAGCGAGGACCCTATGAAACTTTTTAATTTTGAAAAAATCAATACTAAGCTAATTTTTGGCTTTTTACTGGTGATTCTGTTGACAGGAGTTTTAAGCGTCATAAGCCTTGTGAATATGCAAAAACTTAGCTCTTTAACGACAAAATTATACAAACACCCCATGGCTGTTAGTGTGGCCGTAGCTGAGTTAAATGGGAATATTATAGCCATGCACCGTTCTATGAAAGACGTTGCCTTGGCACAAAACCCAGAACAAATTGCCAGTGCAGTGGCCCAAGTAAATGCCTATGAAAAGGAAGCCTTCCTGCAATTTAGTATCATTGAAGATCGTTTTTTGGGCGATAAAGCCATGGTTGCTACGGCCTTAAATCACTTTCGTGATTGGAAGCCAGTCCGGGATGAAGTCATTACTTTAATGGCCGCAGGCGAAAGGGAGCAAGCGGCAGCCATTACCAAAAAAAAGGGTGCCCAACATGTTGCCCAACTAAACACAAATATAAAAGTGTTAAAGGACTTTGCAACCAATAAGGGCCAAGCTTTTTTTGCCAACTCCCAGGCTATTGAAGCCAAAACCAAAACCGAGACTCTAATATTGATTTCTCTCGTGATTTTAGTAGGTGCCTTAACGGCTTTTTTAATCATACGTAGCATTTCCACCCTGCTTAATGGATTGATTTTAAACTTGAGCGGTTCGGCAGAAGAGTTGACAGCAGCTTCAGCTAATATTTCAAACAGCTCACAACAGCTTTCTCAAGGTGCCTTAGAGCAGGCCTCAAGCATGGAAGAAACTTCAGCCAGCATGGAAGAAGTGGCCTCACAGGCAAAGAGCAACGCCCAAAGTTCAGCAGAGGCGGCTCATATGGTGGATGAAATGAATATATTGGTTTCCACAGCCCAGGCAAAAGCAACATCTAGTAATAGTTTAGCCAAAGAGGCTAAATCCGCTGCCGAATCAGGGATGACCTCCATACAGAAGATCAGTCAGGCCATGCAAGAAATTAATGTCACCAGTGGCAAGGTGACCGATATAGTAGAGGTGATTAACGAGATCACCCACCAAACAAAAATGTTGGCCACCAATGCCGCTATTGAAGCTGCAAGGGCAGGCGAACAGGGTAAAGGTTTTGCCGTTGTCGCCGATGAAGTCTCTAAATTGGCTGAAAATTCTAAATCTTCAGCCAAGGAAATCTCCTCTTTAATTAAAGAGGCTGCCGCTAAGGCCCAAAGCGGGGTTGCCCTTGCCGAAGAAGGCCGAGTTTCCATGGAAGGTATCCAGAAAAAAGCCACTGAGGTGGTTGGTCTGATTGATGAAGTCAACCAAACTTCTTTAGAGCAAGTGGGGAAAATCGCCCAGATTTCTAGCCTTGTTGGTGAAATCAACAACGCCTCACAAGAGCAGTCTCTTGGTGTGGAGCAGATTTCTGTAGCCATTGTTGAAATGGATGAAGTAACCCAACACAACGCCTCAAATGCAGAAGAATCCGCTGCCTCCTCTGAGGAATTGAATGCCCAGGCAGAATCCTTAAGAAGTTTAGTTGCTGAAGTTAGCCGCATCACAGGGACCGAACTTGCGCCAGCCGCGCCAAGGCGAAGTGGTTATACTAAGGTCAGTAAATTAGAGCATGCGCCTGTAAAGGGAAAAGTGGGGAAGTTAAAAAGTCCCTCCCTTGAAATCCCTATGAGAGCTGAGTTTAGTGGTTTTTAAAAGAGTTCTGTAATCTATGGGGTGCCCTTTCAAAAAAAAGCACCCCAGCATTAAAGAGGTATATGATGAGTGAAAAAGTAAATAGTCTCTTTCAGGACTCAGGTGGGAAGATTTTAACCTTTATGCTCGGCGGGCAAGAGTACGGCCTACCAATCATCGAGGCAAGAGAGGTCATTGGCCTAATGGCGACCGAATCCATCCCCCAGACCCCTGAGTTTATGCTCGGGGTCATCAACCTGCGGGGGCAAATTATCCCTGTCGTTGATTTAAGGATCAAATTTGGGTTTGCCCACGCAATTGAAGACAATGAAAACTGCATTCTTGTGACTAAAATTAAGGATCGCCAAACGGGCTGCGTGATTGATTCCCTTGTTGGTGTCAGCACGGTGGAACCTGACCAATTTGAAGCAGGGCTAGACTTGGGTAGCAATATTCACACAGAATACATTACAGGCATCGTCAAGCAGGGCAAAAGAGTAATTATCTTAGTGAATATGGAAGAGATCTTTAAAAATGAAGAACTAGAGGTGATTGAAGCGGCCCAGCTTGCAGGCTAGCTGCTAAAGTCTACATTGCAAGCTAATCACAGCGGCTAAAAGGCTTGAGGGCGATACTCGCCCTCCTAAGCTTTTTAGCTAGGCACCCACCTTATCGGTGTTATGCCCCCTTCAGAAAAAAAACTAAAATTCGACAAGAGACTTGGCCTTTGCCAAACGTGCAGCAGGCCATTGCTTTGTGGCCTTTGGCATTTTGTTTAAATTTTGGATATTCACCCCCTCGCCTGCATTTTTTAAAAGTAAAACACCACCAGCATTTTTAATTTCGACTGGGCCACCTTCAAAAAGAGCAATATTCACTTCCCCAACCTTAAGCGGCCCTGCAAAAAAGTCTGTCCCCTTCACCCCAATGATCGCCATAGGTGTTTTTACCTCGAAGCGACTTTTTGCCTTCATCATGCCTACCTTTCCCACAATCACCCGAAAGTAACCTTGGGCTTGAGAGAACATGGCTTTTCTAATTGAGTTCTGGGTATTGTACTTAAATTCTTCAAGGGTAAATTGGCTCTTTTCACTCAAGCGGATAAGGGTGCCATCTACAAGTTTTAGCTCCGCTTTGGAGTTACTTCCTGTTTCTAACTGGTCACCTTGATAAAGCTTTTGGCCGATCTTAGCCAGCCCTTTGGACTCTGGCCCTTGGATGCGCAATGTCCCTTGCAAGCGTAATACTTCACCAACTGACTGGGCATACAGCGGCGGGGTAAATAAAAAAAGAAAACTAAATGCCAAGCCTAGAGATTTCATAGAACGATTTTTTTTTGCAGGTTAGTACTATTTTAACCGAGCCTCACAATTTTGCAAGAAAAGAAAATCTAAGGCCTAGTAGTCCTCCTTTAAACTCATCATTAAAAACCCACTAAAGGCGGCGCTGTTGGGGCTAAGGGAGGGGTCAAGCAATGCTTTCATTTCTGTGATATAAACACGGTATTTTTCATAAAATTCCCAAGTGGGCGTAGGGCTATATTTTATGTTTAAGCCTAACTTTTCAATCACCAGCTTGGTCGTTGTAGGCTTCACAAAAACTTCGCTTTGCGGTTTGAAGTAAAATAGAAAAACCGACATCATGGTCCACTTACCAAGCTTTTGTTTTTGCAATTCATACAGAAGTTGCTCAAAACCCGTTTGTTCATTGCCATGGAGCAATTCAAAAAGGCCGCCTGCCATGCGGGCCTTATCTTCATCTTTAAGCATTTTAACCATGTCTCTAAATTTTGGTTTTTCAAACATGGAAACCATGGAAGAGCGACCAACCAGTTTGTTCATTTCGCTTAAAATAAAATCATCATCCTCAAAATTATCCTTTGCAAAGGCTTCTTGGGCCTGAGCTATAAACTTGCTCACCTTATGTTTTTTGCCAATTTCTTCCATTTCAGGGCTGTTAAACCCGCCTGGGTAATCATGCAGAAAGCGTTTTTGCGCCTCCATTAAAACTTCTTTGTTCATTTTTATCTCATCTATTTGATTGTGCTTATTCGGTCGCAATCTCAGCAAATTTTGCCAAGGCTGCTTTGATTTTTTTTAATGGCTTTTGGCAACCTTTAATTGCATGGCGTTCGCTTAAATAGGTTGGATCGTTATAGGCCAACCACACTTGCCCGTTTTTATCTTGAAAAACCATCGCCTTTTGGGGCAGATCAATGGCAGCCAGCTGGTTGCATTTCATAATCAAGCTACCAATCTTAGGGTTACCAAATACCAGTACTTTTGTTGGCCTCAATTTTTGCCCCACTTTTTTAGCACCTTGGGCGTGGTCAATGTTTGCAAATATAGTCATCCCCTTGGCCTTTAAAACCTTCACAAGGCGGTCGATAGTGCCATCTAGGGTATGGGAACTTTTAACCAAGACCACACCATCACTGGCTAGAGTTAGCCCTGTAAAGATAAAAAAGATCAGGATAGTAACTAGTATTTTTACCATTTTAAGTCTCGATATTTAAGTTAATTGGTGAGAAAATAAGAGCCATGATTTGACTACTAATCTACCGCCAAGTGTTGGCCTAGGTCTTTAAGCCTGACTCCAAAGGGATCATAATTTTTACCGTCATTTCATCAGAATTGGGTTTTGCATCCATTGCGTACATTCCAATTTCAGGCCCCGCTCCCAGCGTTCGGCCAGAACTAGGCAACCAAGTCCCATAAATATCTTGGTAGGTTTTTAAGATATTTTTCATGGGGCCCAAGTGGATAAACTCAGCATACTCCCCATTCGGGATCTCCCAACAGAGGCTCCCGCTTGGTGCATCCTCTTTACTATTTACGAAAATGCCTGCCATATACTCCACTGGCCCAGCTTCTTCAGGCACGCCCTCATCTGGTTTTGCGGGGCTAGGCATCACAGCCACTCGAAATGGGGGTAAGGGTTCAGTCAAACTAGCTTTTAATTTTGCCCAGAGTTCAGCAATTGCCTTTTGGTTGTCCTCTTGAAAACTACCAATCGTCGCTGTGAAACCTGCGACAAGGCAGGCTTTTAAAAAAATTATCTTTGGTTCAGTCATATTTTTTAGTCTATGATGTTTTTGTTAGCTTTGCCCTTTAAAAAATGATCTGTGACCAGTTTTCTAAAAGCAGGATTATCATCATTCCAAGCCTGTTTGATTTCTAAGACTTCTTTCATGAACTTTCGATTGATGATTTTTTTATTCATTTCTTTAATAGCCTTATAGCCTTTTGGGGTTTTAGAACACCCAATATAAAGCCTGCGGTAGGTTTTATCTTGGGTAATATTAAAAAATTGATAGCTATTTGGAACCTTGTTGATCTTGGCGTGGCTGGCAGCATACTGGATATTACCTATTAAATAGTCCAACCTGTTTTTATCAAGCATCTTCAAGGGAACTTCAATGCGCCCACCACCCATTTCATAAATATGCCTCGACTTCAGCCCCCGATGTTTAACAATTAAATCCAACACAGGGCGAGCATACTGTTTAACCTCACCTCGATCAATTTCTTGTTTACTACCTACATTCACTACCCCAAAAACCAGGTTTTGATTTTCTAAAGTCTTTGCCAAATCCAAAACTTGACCTTTTTTTCCTAACAAATGAGCTTTAGATTTCAAAGCATAAAGGCCGTAAGGGCTGGTGACAGAAAAGGGTTTGGAAGCCACCATTAAACTGGGAAAATTCCAAACATGGGCCGAGCAAGCACCATCACGCTGCATCTCTGTAATAAATCTTTGGCTTGTCACCCATCTGTTTTCATGGGTGTAATTTGGCAGTAGGTTTTGCACTTTTTTTAATATTTGGTCTGCCGTGCCTTTACCTGCAAAGGGCCCCTTATCAATGTATTCAGGCACTAATTTGTATTTTACCCAGACCAAATGGGGCTTTTTAGCTTGGCTTTTCTGGCCAGCGACCTGCACATTTGCAGTTCCTGCAATTTTTAGCTCTTCGGTTCCAGCTATTTTTAATTCTGATGTCCCTGCAATTTTCAAATCTGGCGTTCCAGCTATGTGCAACTTTGTGGTGCCTGCAATTTTTAATTCTGCTGTTCCTGCCACTCTAACTTGTGGCGTTGCGGCCACATTAACTTGAGCCGTCTCAGCCACCTTCAATGGCCCCATTGCGGACTCCCCAACTTGCGGCAAGACAAACAGGCTGAGTAGCAATAAACAAGCTTGTGAGTTAAGGGACGGCCCTTTGGGGATTAAAGCCATTTTTCAATTTTCTCCTTAAAATCCAGTAAATTGATCGGCTTTGCCAAATAGTCATTCATGCCTACTGACAAGCATTTAGCTTTATCCCCAGCATAGGCATCAGCAGTGATAGCAATGATTGGGGTATCTTTAAATTGGGGCATCTTACGAATTGCTTTGGTCGCTTCCCACCCATCCAAATGGGGCATGTGGCAATCCATTAAAATTAAATCGATGGGCTTGTTTTTTAAAATTTCCAAGGCAGCCACGCCGTTGCCAGCCAAATGTAAACCAGCTTGAAAGGGTCGCAACATTTCTAGCAACACTTGGCAATTTGTGGGGTCATCTTCCGCCACTAAAATCTGTTTTTGTTTTGGAATTGGCGGCCCTGTGTTAACTTGCCCTTGTTCGCCCTCGGAATCGAGGCTTTTTTCTTTACCAATTAAACATTGGGTCATCAAAGTGAGCAAAGTGACAGACCGCAAAACAGGCTTGCCCATGCAGTAGTCAATGCCCACTTTTTTGGCTTTTTCTACAATTTGTAAATGGTCAACTGAAGTGAGCAAAATGATGGGCAGCGGTTTCAAGTTGGGTACTTTTTTAAATTGAGCTGCCAACTCCAGACCATCCAGCTCAGGCATCATATAGTCAAAAATAGCCAGATCAAAGACGGCTGTATCTTTATTTTGCACCAGTTCTAGGGCCTCTTTCCCTGAGGAGCAGCTTTGGTGCAGGATTCCCATGGAGTTAAAAAATTCTTCTAAAAAAAGACGATTGTATTGATTATCATCAACAATTAAAACCTTGATACCCTCAAGTTCAGGAAAGTGAGGCTTGGGCCTTGTAATGGGGTAATCCTTGCCCAAATCAAGGCTAAACCAGAATTTACTCCCGGCCCCTTCCACACTGGTAAAATCAATTTCGCCGCCCATTAATAGGACTAACTTTTTGCAGATTGATAGCCCCAGACCTGTACCACCAAAGGCTCTTGTTGAACTGTTATCAACTTGAACAAAGTTATTGAAGATCTCACTATGGACCCTTTCAGGGATACCAATCCCTGTATCTGAGACTGTAAATCTCACCGTAGATTTGGTTTCTGAGTCTTCTATCTGCTCTGCATCTATCGTGATCTGGCCCTCTGCTGTGAACTTAATGGCATTGCTCAGTAAGTTAGCTAGCACCTGCCTTATGCGGGTAGGGTCGCCAATCAATTGATCACTAAGGCCAGAGTGGACATTGCAAACCAGCTCTAAGGTTTTTTTGCCTGCAGGAATATAAAAGGGCTGCACCGCACTTTCTAAAACCTCCAGCAAAGAAAACTCTCTTTCTTCAATGGTTAACTGGTTGGCTTCGATTTTAGAAAAATCCAAAATATCTGAAAGAATATGGAATAAATTAGAGCCTGATTGGTAGAGTATATCGACGAATCTAGTTTGGGACTCATCTAGTTTTGTTTCTCTTAAAATTTGCACCATTCCTAAAACGCCATTCATTGGGGTGCGGATTTCATG
>JASJGK010000163.1:0-9382 GCA_033791585.1 SAR324 cluster bacterium
GAAAAGCCTAAGGGGCTGCAACTTTGAGCAATTTTGGCGCTGGTCTGCCCAAGAAATACCAGAATTAACCAAAGAGAAGGCCTTAGAAATATGGGGGCGTAAAGACAAAAAATTTAATGCTTCAAGATTTGAACAGATCTCTACAGGCCGTTTTGGCGTAGAGGCCGCCGCCTACCAAGACACAGAGTTTTTTGAAATTAAAATCGGCCAAGGGGCCAAGCCCGGGGTTGGTGGCTCGTTACCCGGTAAAAAGGTGGTGGAGTTGATCGCTAAAACCCGTGGGGTCAATGAAGGCCAGACCTTAAATTCCCCCACTGTGCACCATGATATTTACTCTATTGAAGACCTGAGGCAGTTGGTCACAGCCCTCAAAGTCTTCCAGCCTAAAGCTAAGGTTTCTGTAAAGATGGGTGCCATGGACGACCTTGATATTGTGGCCTATGGGGTGGTGAAAGCTGGAGCTGATTTTATTTGGATAGACGGGTTTGAAGCTGGCACAGGCTCGGCCAAGGATTCGCACAAGGAACATTGTGGCTTGCCCAGCTGGCCTGTGGTTCACAAAATCCATAGGGCCTTGATCGATCACGGCTTGCGTGGGTCTTATGTTAAAATTGGATCAGAGAAAGCGATCAGCCGAGAAAAATTCCACCATTTAACCCCTAAAAAACAACTGCAATATCACTGGGTCGGCCCCAGAATTGTTGCCTCAGGCGGGGTCAGGAGTGCTTGGGAAGCGGTAAAGATGCTGCTTGCAGGGGCGGATTATGTTGGTTATGGCGACTTGGCCCAAAATGCTGTGGGCTGCATCAGGTGCTACAAGTGCGATGGAGGCAACTGCCCCGCTGCCATCACTACAAACAAGGAAAAGGTGATGAAGCGGTTTGAAACCCAAAAAAACCACCAGACCTTACAGAAGTTGGTAGGTACCTTGGATATAGGTATGAAGCAACTGGCTTATGGCCTCAACCCAAATTTAAAAAACATAGAAGAGTTGGTCGGCAAGAGTCATTTGTTAATGGCTAACCCAGCATCCAAATTGCAGGTGCGCGGGGATTTTTTTAAAAATGCCACAGAATCCGCTAACGTTCCAAGGGCTATAAAATGCCTTAGCGAAGACCAGCAAAAAGTCTTGGCCTCCCCTGTAAATGTGCAACTCAGGTCAGAGTTTGATCTTTGGGTGGCCAGTATATTTGCCCAAATAACCAAAGAAAATCCTAAGATCACTGGCATGGCAGACCTGTTGGAAGCCAAGCGACTGGTAACAAAATTACCAAAAAAGCTACTCACCAAAAGCATCCAGTTGAAGGTCACCAACCAAGACAGACTGGTGGGCACGGCCATTGTCCGTGATTTTATCCGTTTAAAAAACTGGTTGGCTATCGTTACAGGCCAAGAACCACTGTTAAAAATATTCGCTCAAGGCTATGCTGGTAGCGGGTTTGGGATGTTTGCCACTGCGGGCATGGAATTTTATCTGCTTGGCGCTGGTGGTGACTATTTAGGTGAGGCCAACAGTGGGGCCAAGTTTTTTCTGTTCCCCACTTTAGGCCAAAATGGCTACCCTATTTCAGGTGAAGGGGGCGCTGGTAACACCGTGGCTTATGGCATGCGTAGTGGGGAATTGCATCTTTGTGAACGAGCAGGAACCAGATTTGGTATTCGCCTCTCAGGGGGAAAAGTCTTTTTGTGGGCCAACAATGAGCAGATCCAAAACTCCTACAACAACCAACAAACAACCCCCCAGTTTTTAGCTGAATACATGACCCAAGGTGTGGTGGTTTGTTGCTCCAACCCCGGTTATAATTTAATGGCCGCAGCGACAGGTAAAAATACCTTTTTGCTGGTGCGGATTCCTATTGGACGCAGCCCAGCCCAGCAGAAAGAATCCTTAGAATATAGAATTCCCGCAAACTTTGAGGTGGTAACCCCAACCCAAGAATTGGCCGATTTAATCCTAGAAGGCCACAGAGATTATCTTACCCAAGCAAACCAACAGGGCATAGATGCCGACTTAACCCCCATCACCGATGGCGAAGACCCAAAAGAAACCTTTTTACTCATTAGAGAAAAACTTTAAATGGAAATAGATTAAAGAAATAAAGACCTAGACCCTTTATTGGTCAATATGCACAAATTCTTTCTTGCATTTTAGAGGTTTAAATTCTAACATATTAGCTATGAATAGAAAATCCATCAGGCTAAGAGCCCCAAAACAACAATCTGGTTTATCCCTACTGACGCTATTAATAGCTGTGGGATTGGTTTTTAGTTTTGTTGGCTGCTCTTTTATGTTTGGTAAGATGATGGTTTCTGGTGGGTCTGATATGACTGCTCTGCCAATGAATCAGAATCACATGCAGATGGGGCACTCAGCACACATGTCTCACAGTGCCAACCTGCTTGCAACAGACCATCCAGCTTCAACGCCTAAAACCGATGAGTGCTGCGATACCCCTATGGCGGGCCAGACTTTAATCACCCAGTCTGATGCACCTAAGGTTGTTTTTCCATCTATTCTATTATTTGTTCTCTTAAGCTCACTTACCTATTTTAGCATCTTAGCTAAAAAATCTAATCTAGAGCTAAGCCAAACTCCGCCCCCACCGCCACGAAGTTCTCTGCTGGCGCAAAAGACCCTACTCCTACAATAAATCCCTAAAAGTTCATTTTAATCAGTGGTATTGGTGCGTTTTTTTAACAGCATTTTTACATCTACTGCCCATTTAACTTTTATGGAGTATCCCCATGAATCGGATTACCTTAATCCTTCTCGTTTTTTTAATTACCTGTGGCACCAGTCTGGCCCAGGACACCCCGAAATATAGCAAAAATGGCTTTACAATTAGCCTGTTAGAGCTAGACCCTAGCCCGCCTGAAGTCGGTGACCAAGGGGTAAAATTCAAACTTACTGACAGTAAAAATCAACCCATTTTGGATGCTAAGATTGAGGTTGAAGCCTTTATGCCTGAAATGGGGACCATGCCTAGAATGTCGAACAAAGGGCAAGCAGAGCATGAAGGTGAAGGCATTTACTCAGTTGAGCTAGAAGTTTCCATGGGGGGTAGCTGGGAGCTTCCTATTAGGATCACAAAAAATGACGGTAGTGTTATTGAATTCCCTTTCAATTATACAATTGGTATTGAAGGTGTGATCTACAAGGGCCAAGTCGGTGATGACGTAAAAAATGCGATCGAAATACCTGAAGGGAAAAGTGTATTTTTATCCGCCCCAAGGCAACAATTGATCGGGGTGGAATTGGGTAAGGCAGAGCTTAAAGAAATGCACCAAAGCCTAAGAACAGTAGCCCGCTTGCAAGTGGATGAATCCAAGGTTTTTGACCTACAACTAAAATACTCAGGTAACTTAGAAAAGCTTTACGCCAATAGAGAAGGGGAGTTCGTGAAAAAAGGCGACCCCCTATTTGCCATCTACTCGCCAGAGCTTTATGAGGCGCAAGAAATCTTTTTGCAACTCCACAGGGAATCACGCAAAACCCGCAGCGACCGTTTATTATACCGCACGGTAAAAGAAAAATTACAGCTTTGGGGCCTAAGCGAAGTTGAAATTGCTCAACTTGCAAAAAGCCGCAGGCCACCAAAAATTCAAACCATCTCCAGCCCCTTTTCTGGTTTTATCGTAAAAAAATATAAAAACGAAGGTAGCTTTGCCAAAAAGGGAGAGCTGCTGTTTCGCATTGCCGATCTTTCTAAACTCTGGGCCATTGCCGAGATTTTTGAACACGAGTCCGATCTTGTAAAAATTGGCGATACCGCCTCAATCCAGCCCGCCTTTAAACCAGGTTTAAAAGTTGCTGGGGTTGTGGATTACGTATATCCCTACCTTGACGAACAAACCAGAACCATTAAAGTACGCATCAAATTAGATAACCCTAAGATGAATTTTAGACCGGGAATGTTTGCTGATGTACAAATCACCAGCCACCAAGGTGAGATGTTAGTTGTGCCTCGCCGAGCGGTGCTTTTTTCTGGCATGCACAAGTATGTTTTTGTGACAAAAGGCAACGGATATTTTGTACCTACCGAGATTGAAACAGGCATTTCGAATGAGAACTGGTTTCAGGTTTCAGAAGGCCTCAGAGCAGGGCAGATAATCAGTTACAGTGCAAATTTTTTGATCAGCAGTGAGGCGCAATTACGTAACGCCTTGCCAAGGTTTGGCGAGGATCCCGGCCCAAAAAGGCTGGAAACCAAATCTAAAAATGATCAGATCGGCGATCAGAAAGAAACGCCTAAAACAGTTGAGGTTACACCATGATCAAAAAAATCATAAAACTCTCAGTAAAAAACTGGATACTGGTAATTTTGGTCAGTTTGGCTATCACCTTTTTAGCCCTCAGGGCTATGGAGCGCACCCCGCTTGATGCCATCCCTGATCTTTCAGATGTGCAAGTGATCGTCTTCACCGAATGGCCTGGCCAAAGCCCCGACCTAGTAGAAGACCAAGTAACCTACCCCATTGTCACTAGTCTCATGGGCGCGCCCAAGGTGAAGTATGTAAGGGGCCAAAGTTTTTTTGGCCTATCTTTTGTCAATGTAATTTTCGAAGATGGCACTGATTTATACTGGGGCCGCTCACGTGTTTTAGAATATATGAACTCGGTCAAAAGCAAACTGCCCGCAGGTGTTGCCCCAGAATTAGGGCCTGACGCTACAGGTGTGGGCTGGATTTATCAGTATGCTCTCAAAGATACCAGCGGCAAACGCTCCTTGGCTGATTTGCGTAGTTTACAAGATTGGGTGATCCAGTATGACTTAAAATCCGTGCCTGGTGTGGCAGAAGTTGCTTCTGTCGGTGGCTTTGTAAAGCAGTACCAAGTTAACCTTGACCCAAACCGACTCAGAGCCTTTAACGTGCACCTAAGCCAAGTTTTGGAAGCCGTAAGAAAAGCAAATTTGGATGTAGGGGGTCGGGTATTAGAGGTAAGCGGCACCGAGCATTTTATCAGGGGGCGAGGCTACATCACCTCGGCCAAAGATTTAGAACTGGTGCCAGTATCCCAATACCAAGGTACGCCCATTTTTCTAAGGCAATTGGGCCAAGTAACCATAGGCGCTGAAATGCGCCGTGGCGCCGCTGATTTAGATGGCCTAGGTGAAACCGTTGGTGGGATTGTGGTGATGCGTTGGGGCGGTAACGCCCAGAAGATCATTGCTGGGGTGAAAGAGAGATTACGTTTGCTTCAGAAGTCCTTGCCCGAAGGTGTGGAAATTGTAGAGGTTTACGATAGGTCTATCTTGATCAATGAGGCTGTGGATCATCTTCTTTTCAAACTTAAAGAAGAGGTGATCGTGGTGAGTTTGGTGGTGGTCTTGTTCTTGTGGCATTTTAGATCAGCTTTGATCGCTGTCATCCCCCTGCCCATTGCCATCTTAATCTCCTTTTTTCCTTTAGAGCGATCTGGCTTGACTGCCAATATTATGTCCCTTTCAGGTATCGCCATTGCCATTGGCGCTATGGTGGATGCCTCAATTATTTTGGTTGAAAATGCCCACAAGCATCTTGAAGCTTGGGAGGCCAATGGGAAAAGGGAAAAGAGGATCGATGTTATCGCCGATGCCATGGCTGAAATGGGCAGACCCCTTTTCTTTGCTTTGGTGGTGATTACCGTAAGCTTTCTACCTGTCTTTGCTCTAACAGGCCAAGAGGGCAGGCTTTTTACACCGCTCGCCCTGACAAAAACCTTTTCTATGGCAGCGGCTGCCATTTTAGCTATTACTCTAACCCCTGCTTTGGCTGTGCCCCTGCTCCGTGGAAAAATCCACCCTGAAAAGGATCACCCCATTTCTAAAATCTTACGAAAGGCCTACCAACCTATTTGTTGGTGGGTGCTTCGCCACAAGGCGCATACCCTTGTAGCGGCGGCGGTTGGTGTAATGTCTATTATTCCCCTGGTCATGACCATTGGCAGTGAATTTATGCCCCCCTTGAACGAGGGAACTCTGCTCTACATGCCCACAGCTGTTCCTGGCATGTCGATCAATGAGGCAGTGGAAATTGCCCACAGAGTGGGCAAGACCTTGAAAGAAGTCCCTGAGGTAAAACATGTTTTCACCAAGGTAGGGCGGTCACGTTCAGCGACAGACCCAGCCCCCCTTTCTATGATCGAGGCGGTGATTTCTTTTAAGCCCCAAGACCAGTGGCGTGAAGGCATGACCCTAAAAAAGTTGACTGCTGAAATGGACCAAAAAAGCCAGATTCCAGGCATGCCTAACATTTGGTGGATGCCTATCCAAACAAGAACCGAGATGCTTTCTACAGGCATCAGGAGTGCCATAGGGATTAAAGTCCTTGGTTCTGATTTAGCTCAGATTGAAAAGGCAGGTAAAGCAATTGAAGAGGTTATTGCTAAGTTAGAAGGCACCTCTTCCGTTTTTGCAGAACGCTCCACAGGGGGCTATTTCATCGATTTTGAAGTGGACCGTGAAAAAATCGCCCGTTATGGCATTTCTATGGAGCAGGTTTTAAAACCCTTGGCCGCTGCCGTAGGCGGCATGACCGTTTCTTTGACCGTGGAAGGCCGTGAGAGGTACCCTATTTTAGTGCGTTACCATAGGGATTTTCGAACCAGCATCCCTGATTTAGAAAAAATCCTTATTCCTTCTGGCAAGGGTCGCCACATTCCCATTGGTCAGTTGGCCAAGGTAGTTGTAAAAACTGGCCCGCCCATGATTCGTGATGAAAATGGCCGCCTTGCAAGCTTTGTGTTTGTAGATATCAACCGTGACAAGGTTTCACTGGGTGATTATGTAGAATCGGCAAAGGCTGCCGTTGAGGAAAATGTTCAATTACCAACAGGGGTAAGCCTAAAGTGGGCAGGCCAGTATGAGCATTTAGAGCGGGCAAATAACACCTTTAAAAGTGTTATCCCTCTCACATTATTACTAGTGTTGATGATCATTTTTATCAACACAGGTGACGGCATGGAAACCTTTATTGTTATGCTAGCTGTCCCCTTTTCTTTAGTAGGGGCCTTCTGGTTTTTATGGGTTTTAGATTATAACCTTTCTGTTGCGGTCTGGGTGGGGATCATTGCTCTGGCGGGCTTAGATGCCGAAACGGGTGTGGTTATGCTGCTCTATTTAAGGTTGGCCCACAAAAAATGGCATGATGAGGGCCGCATCAAAAACCTAGAAGACTTTCATATGTCTGTCATGGAAGGCGCGGTGCAAAGAATCCGCCCTAAGATGATGACAGCCTGTGCTATTTTATTTGGCCTCCTGCCCATCATGTGGTCCACAGGGGCAGGCTCGCAGATCATGAAACGGATTGCCGCCCCTATGGTCGGTGGCATTGTGACTTCAGTCATTTTAGAATTACTGGTCTACCCTGTAATTTTCACCCTCTGGCAAGGTAGACAATACTTTGACGGAACATTTAAAGAATTTTTATTTCAACAACCCAATCAAAAGGAACTATAATGAAAACATTACTAACTTTATTCTGCTTAAGCCTGTTTGCAGCCACACCTCTCATGGCTGGAGATATGAACATGTCTGGCCATAAAATGGCTGGCATGCCTCCTCACGCAGGCATGAAAGGCATGAGTGACCACGAAAATATGACTCCCTCTAAGCTTGGAAAATATAAAAAAACTGAGTTTGAGTCTAAGAGAAAACACTTTTTAGTACATGCCCCTTTAGTCCCTATGAGTAATGGCTGGGGTCAGTTTGAGATCACCATAACAGACAAAATAGGTGGGCCTATCAACTTTGCTAAAATCGGCCACGCCACCTTTGAAATGCCTGGGATGAAGATGGATGTAACCCAAGTGAAAGTTACTCATATCAAAGGAAACAAATGGAAATTAGGTTTGCCTATCCAGATGCCAGGCTTTTGGAAAATTAAATTGCCAATTACAGCAGGGACCATTGAAGACACTGTTTATATTAAATTTGTCAGTAAATAAAAGGCCTTTTTTAAGGATACATTATGTTTGAAAATTTTAAAGTTTTAGGCCTGCTTCACCGGCGGGGATGGTTGCAGTTGGGTTTAGTTTTTACCTTCGGCACATTCTTGGTCGGTTTTGGACCCAATTTTCTTTTTGCAGATTCGGCCCTGCCCGACCGAGCTGGGCCATTTTTGGAGGCTTCAAGCCCTGAAACGCCAAAGTTTAAATCAGCAAAGCTTGAAGAACTGATAGACTACGCCTTAGCCCACAACCCAGGCTGGAAATCTTTAGAAAAAGAGGTAGCTTGGGCCGAGGCTGATATTGAAGGGGCCAGTGGCTGGCAAAGCCCTAAGATCAAATTAAATCAATTTATAGAGCCAATAGAAACCAAATATGGACCCCAGAATTTTCAAGTAACCTTAAGCCAGTCCTTACCTTTTATAACAGAAACAGGTTTAAAAGAAGACATTGCAACTTTTAAAAAAGAAGCAGCCACTCAATCACAGGCACTGGCAAAAAGGAAATTGATTCGTAGTATTAAATCAACCTACTATGATATTTGGCAGCTAGAAGCAATCCCCAAACTCTTAGAAGAAAACCAAAAGGTTGTCGAAAGAATGGCCTCCCTTGGTGGATTTGAAAGCCAAAGGGATTCTAAAATGCTAGCAGACATCTTCCAGGCCCAAGCTATGATTGGTGAAAATGCATTTGATCTTTTGGAAATGGAAAACAGGCTATTTGATGCAAAATCTAGATTAAATAACCTACTTGGTCACTCAGGCGAGCAAATTGTGAAATCAGTGCAAAATCCAGAGTTGCCCTTTTTAGACGAAACCATGGGCCATTTGATCAAGGTGGTTTTGAGCGAGCACCCGAGCTTGAAAGTTATGAACTCCCAGCTTCTTGCCGCCCAATCGGGGGAATCTCTAGCTTACCGTGCGCAGTTTTCCCCTCGTTTTGAGGTTGCTCTAAATTATTTTTCGATCGGCGACCCCTCTGATGGTAGTACGCCTGAGTCTGCTGGGAAGGATGCCTACAGCATTTCGTTAGGCATGACCCTGCCCTTTGGCTCTTCTAGCGCTAGTGCCAACCACACTAAGTCTTTATTGAAGGCCCAATCCATTGATTTAAGGCGGGCCCAAAAAGCCAACGACCTAAAAGAAGATGTTATTAAGCAGTATAACAAAGTGATCAATGCCCAGAAACTACTTAAGATTTTTGATGAGCAACTCTTGCCACCTGCAAGGCGCTCGCAGCAATTATCAGAGCGTCTATATAGCTCAGGTAAGAAGAATATTATGGTAGCCTTGAGAGCAAAAACCCAGCTGATTAATCTGGAAATTCGGGCCATTAAAGCTAGAGCCAACTATTTAAAATCCCTGGTGCAGCTAGAAGAATTGGTCGGTCGAGATCTGGGCAAAAAGCAACCTGCAAGCCCAGAAGATTTAACCCAACAGGAAGGGTAGCCCCTTA
>JASJGK010000164.1:0-4031 GCA_033791585.1 SAR324 cluster bacterium
AATGAGACTACAAAGCCAAAAAGCATTAAATAGGTAATAAGATGTAGTAACTCATCCATACTACCGGCATAGGTACCGCCCTGAGGGGGCAAAATTCCATAAAACATAATTTGTTTCCTCCCTTTTTATAAAAAAGGCTTAAAATACTACAATGTAAGTAACAAATGAGAATCCACCTGCACAAACAATAGCCGTCCAAAAAACATTTGATGCGACTTTATCTGGGTTAACAGCTTCCATAGCTTCCTCCGAAAATTGAGGTTCAAGAAAGAAAAATAAAAACCAACTCCTTGTCTGCCCAAAAGGCCAAAACTTCTTGACTAGGCAGAAAAATTGCCCAAAAAGAAAAGTTGTTTGCGTAGTTTTTATATGAAAAATATTTAACTTGCAAGAAATTTGTTACGTTTTTTTACATTTCTTAGACCAAAAAAAACTTTGTTCCTCGGGGGTTTTCGGCAATTCCCTCTATATCCAACAGGGAAGGTTTCTTAGAAAAACCGCCTGTTTTTTGTTCTATAAAAACATATAAAAACCTAAATTAAGTACATGAGTCCGACAAATGATTGCAGGGTTTTTGAATTTACGTTAGGCTTTTACATATATAGTATTAAATTTTCTACCACAGACTTAAAGCCAAGAATTCAAAATGCAGGATAACCAAAACGAATCTAACCCTGAGATTGAACCTACAGATATTATCGAAGAAATGGAGGGTGAACCTCCTTTTGGAGTCGTGGTTCACAAGGCCGAAGAGCCGCCCACAACCTTAGGTATTATTGCGGTGCAACACCGCCCCCTTTTCCCTCACATGGTTATTCCCTTGGTGGTTGAAGGCGAAATGTACCAAGCGACGTTGCAAGATGCGAAGAAAAACTCTCGTGGTTTTATTGGGGTAGTTTTAGCTAAAAACAAATTTGACCCTGATAACCCGACCATCCCCGACCTCCACGAGGTTGGTGTTGTCGCCCGCATTGCAAAAATCTTCAGTGAAGATGAAACAAGTACCCAAGTGTTACTAGATGTAATTTCTCGGTTTAAAATCACCGAAGAAATTCCTTCAGAAGATATCATGCTGGCTAAGGTGACCTACCTCACCGAAGAAGAAAATGTTAAAATTGATGGGGAAATTCGAGCTTATTCCCGTGAAATTCTAACCAATATGAAAGAGTTGATTCGACTCAACCCTTTGATCAAAGAAGAGTTAAATCAATTTATCAACCAAATTTCCATTGATGACCCTTCTCGACTAGCCGACTTTGCGGCGACTCTAACCAGTGCCGAAAAAGAAGACCTGCAAGATATTTTAAAGACAATAGAAATCATCCCCAGACTAGGTAAAACCCTGCTCTTAATTAAAAAAGAGCTGGAATTGAGTCGTTTGCAAGCTGAGATCAACCAAAGAATTGAAGACCGCATTAGTGACCACCAAAGGGAGTTCTTTTTAAAAGAACAGCTTAAGGAGATCCAAAAAGAATTGGGCTTAAGTAAAGATGAAAAGGCCCAAGTGATGGATAAACTCCAAGAAAAGGCCAACAAGCTGAAATTTTCAGAGGAGGCGAAAGAGCGCTTTGAAGAGGAAATGAGCAAGATGAGCCTACTGGATACCCAAAGCCCAGAGTTTAACGTTTCTAGAAATTACCTAGAATGGCTGGCAAACCTACCTTGGGGCATCACCAAGAAAGAAAACCTTGATTTGGATAAGGCGGAAAAAATCCTTAACAATGACCATTATGGTCTTGAGGATATTAAAGAGAGAATTTTAGAATTCATCGCCACCATGAAGCTCAGAAAGTCTACCGCAGGTACTATACTTTGCTTTGTTGGCCCCCCAGGCGTGGGTAAAACTTCCATTGGCAAGTCTATAGCTAGAGCCATGAATCGCCCCTTTTACCGCTTTAGTGTGGGTGGAATGCGAGATGAGGCGGAAATTAAAGGCCACAGGAGGACTTACATCGGTGCGTTACCAGGCAAGTTTATTCAAGCGCTAAAAACCACAAAATTTGCCAACCCTGTGATTATGCTCGATGAGATCGATAAGATCGGCAATAGCTTCCAAGGTGACCCGGCAAGCGCACTGCTCGAGGTTTTAGACCCAGAGCAAAATGAGGCTTTTATGGATCACTATTTAGATGTGCCCTTTGATCTGTCTAAAGTTTTGTTTATCACTACAGCCAATCAATTGGACACCATTCCCGCTGCCCTTTTGGACCGCATGGAAATTTTACGCCTCTCAGGTTACATCACCCAAGAGAAACTAAAGATCGCCACAAAATACTTGATCCCCAAGCAACGTAAAGAGCATGGCCTTAAGGTAGGCAATTTAAAAATTTCCGCCTCGGCCTTAAAAAAGATCATCGACGGCTACGCCCGTGAAGCTGGTGTGAGAAACCTAGAAAACCAAATCAAGCGTGTTTGCCGCAAGGTTGCGAGCCAAATCGTTAGAGAGGATGATCTAGAGAAAAAGATTACCCTATTGCCTGCAATGGTTGTGGATTATTTAAAAAATCCTATCTTTGAAGATGATGAAATTTTGGCTGAAGGCAAGCCAGGTGTTGTTACTGGCCTAGCATGGACCAGCATGGGCGGAAGTATTCTTTCTATGGAAGCCAATACGGTGCAAGCCAAAGCCAAAGGGTTTAAGCAAACAGGCCAGCTTGGTGATGTTATGAAAGAGTCTGCTGAAATTGCTTACAGCTTTGTTATCGCTAATGCAGAGCGTTTTGGCGGGGATATTTCCTTCTTTGATGAACGCTTTATCCACCTTCACGTGCCTGCAGGGGCAACCAAAAAAGATGGCCCTTCCGCAGGTGTCACCATGGCAACAGTGCTGATTTCTTTAATGCTCGATATACCAGTCATCCCAAAACTTGGCATGACAGGAGAATTGACCTTGGTGGGCGAGGTTTTACCCATTGGTGGCTTGAAGGAAAAAATCATCGCGGCCAGAAGAGCAGGCCTGAAACGCATTGTGATTCCTTCACAAAACAAAAAGGACTACTTGGAATTGGCGGACCATATCAAGGAGAAAATCGATGTCTTTTTTGCTAAGACTTACGAGGATGTTTTTCTTATCGCCTTTGAGGGCCTGGGCTTGCAAAAGATTCGGTCTCGCAAAAAGAAATAGTAAAGCAAAAAAAAGGGCAGCCTAAGCTGCCCTTTTGATTTTTTATTCAACAATAAGCTATTTTAAATTGCTTTAAAATAGGCTACCTATTCTACTTTCCCATTGCAGCAGCTGCCAAAGCTGACTTGATATCATCAGGGGAATCCATAATATTCATAAAGCTATTGGCACCCATCATAGAAAGATCAGGGAAGCTTAATGCTATTCTAAATTTAGCACTCAAGGCAATCACCTTGTTACCAACAACTAAAAGCTCGTAGGGTAAATGAGGAGTAGAGCGAAGTTCTTTAAAGTCAATTTCCTTCATGATTGTTTCATCAGAAGATAATTTCACTGTCATAGCAACCCCAAAAACGCTCTCTTGCTTGCCATCTAAATCAATTCGGTAAACTTTAGATGTTCCACCTGCGTTGCTAGCTAAGCCAGCTTCAACAGCAGCAAGGGCAGCCTCATGGCTCTCAAATTCAGCCAACTCATCAACATCGTCAAAATAAGGCATAGAAAATTTGTAGTGATACCCAGCCAGTTGTTTGGCAGTCAGGCCTGACCCAGGGCCAAATTCCTGGGCTTTGCCAAGGGCAGCCTCAAGAGCATCGGCAATAGGGCCCATATCCCCTTTCATTTGATAAACAGCATGGTTGTAACGTAAATTTGTGTAGGAAGTCTGAACATTTTTCCCCACTAAGGTAACTGAGGCACGAACCATGGCACCGAAACCACCGTTTTCTGACATAGCAGCAAGTGTTTTTAGGTCTTTATTTGTGGCCACAAGAATCTTTCCCCCTGTATAAGGCTCGAAGCTGCCCACTATGTTAAAACCAGCTTTTTTGATGCCAGACTCAAGCTTTTGATAGGCAGAGGTCAGACTGGTTTCCGAAGAATCGGCCAAAATAAAAGGCATCATTTC
>JASJGK010000165.1:0-24199 GCA_033791585.1 SAR324 cluster bacterium
CCATGAAGACTGTATTATAGGCAAGTTAGAACGCCTCAAAGCCTCAGGGATAAATAGCCAGGTCATTGATTTTATAATCGAAAAATTTGAAGATGAAAATTTTAAAAAGGCCAAGAAGCGCTGGCTTTTTTTTAACAAAAAGAAATAAAAACTACGACACAGCCTTAGCTAGAAAATTCTCATCAGGGTTACTAAAATCTACAGAGACAATCTTGCTGGACCCTGGCTCTTCCATAGTCACGCCAAACAAAGCGTCCCCAATTTCCATGGTCTTTTTATTGTGAGTGATGATGATAAACTGACTATTGGCCGTCATTTCTTTTACCTGCTCATTAAAACGCCCATTGTTGGCATCATCTAAGGGCGCATCCACCTCGTCGAGTAAACAGAAAGGGCTAGGCTTCATTTTAAAGATAGCAAAAACTAGCGCTATCGCCGTCATTGCCTTTTCCCCACCGCTAAGCAAAGTCATATTCTGTAATTTTTTCCCTGGTGGTTGGGCAATGATATCTACCCCTGCCTCTAAAACATCCTCATCGCCGACCAAGCGAAGCTCTGCTTCCCCACCACCAAATAACTTAGGGAAGAGATCTTTAAAGTTTTCATTCACTTTTTTAAAGGTCTCTTTAAAGCGACGTTTGGATTCTTGGTCAATTTCCAAAATAGAGTTCTCTAAGGTTTCAATGGAATCAATTAAGTCTTGGGATTGCTCACGCAAAAAGACCAATCTTTCAGCCAGGGCATCATATTCCGCTTTTGCAGCCAAGTTCACCCCGTCAATGTTGTCGACCTTGCGCTTTAATTTTCTATGTTCCTCTTCGGCTTGTTCCACATCAAAGTCTTCATCCTCAACATCTAAGGTTTCTAACACCTCTTGGGGTTTTATACCTTGCTCTTCTAGGAGTTGTGCCTCAAGGATATCACCCTCTTGGGTCACTTGCGCCATACGGATATCTAAATGGTGCCGCTCTTCAATTACCTCACTAGTCTGTTTTACAGCGGCGGCAATCAACTTCTGGGTTTCTTTAATCTCTTCTAATTTATCTTCTACTTGCTCAGAAACCACCTTTCGGGCCTCATCCAATTCTTTTAGATCTTCTAAAATTTGAGGAAGTTGCGCCTTAGCTTCTTCCATTTCTTCTACCAAGCGCTCCCGCTTTTCTTTGGTATTTGAGTTCTGCTTTTCAATTTCATTGAGTCTTTCTGTAGCTTGGGCGATGTCTTCTAACACCCGCACTTTAAGACTAACAATAGACTCCCGTCGTTCTGTGAAACTTACTAACTTTATTTTTTGCTGCTGCTCTTCAGCCTGGATCATCTGCTTTTGTAGCTCTGCTTCTTCCAGCCGGCCTTCAAGGATTTTCAACTCTTCGGCCAGCTTGGCAAAGCGATCTAGCTTTTCGTCTAGGCCCTCTTCTAATTCTTTGAGCCGCTCTTTAAAGCGAGCCTGCCCCGCTTGGGTTTCGGCCAACTCTTTGCCAAGATCTTCTAGTTGCTTGTGCATACGCACTTCTTCTTCCGCTGCAGACTGACGGTTTCTTTGGAGTTGAACCAATTCCAAGTCAATATCAACCTGTTCTTTTCTAGTGTCTTCGTAGAGGTTATCCAATTCCTCTAAAACCTCTTTTCGTTTGATCTCTTCTTTTTCCAAGTCAATCACCTTTTTCGAAAGCTTGGCATATTTCACATCCAACTCTTCCAACTCTTTTCGGCGGCCCAGTAACTGGTCAGCCTTAGAAACCTGTGACTTCTGGCCCAAGCAAAAAATCTTCTCGGCAGTCATAATAGAGCCATCAGCACCTACCACCGAAAGGGAAGATTGTAATGCGCCTAAGGTAACTTCTGCCAGGGGATCAGTAAGACACAAGGTTTTATCAGCTAGTGGGAAAGGGTTAGGCCCCCATTGAATCTTGCGCCCAAGATTTGCTTCGACAGCATCTGAGTTAGGGGCGAGGTCTAAGAAACAAACCTCAATGTAGGTGATTTCTTGGGTCTGTAAAAATTTAGAAAGCTCTGTTAAGACATTGGCAGATTTAAATATCAGCAGGTCAAAATGGCGGTCAATAAAACCTTGGGTCTCAGCAGGCAAGCTTTCCCCAGCCTTGATTAGGTCTGTTAAGCTGCCTAAAAAGCCTAACTTTTCTCGAATACGCCCATTTTCTTCAAAGAAATCGAGCAAGGTCTTAGCTCCCTGGGAGTAATCTTCATGCCCATGGAGAAATTCTTCGATAGACTGCCGTCTTGATTCTGTCTGGCTTTGCTCACGAGCTGAGTCTTCAATCTGTTGGTCCAAAGCATCAAAAAGCTCCTCTTCCTCTTCAATCTTAGCCTTTAAGGTTTCTAGCTTTGGGCCTAGGGCTTCTTTTTCGTCTGCCTTTTTTTCCAACTCAATTTTCACTAGTTCTGTGGCGGCTAGATTTTCCGCTTCCCTTTTCTTTAACTCATCAATTTTTTCTGTGGCAGCCTCTTCTCTTTCTTTTAATTCTTTTGAGCGTTCTGTAATTTGTTCAATCTCTTGGCCTTGGCCCGTCTTGTGGCCATGAAGCTCTTTCTCTTCTTCTTTGAGTGCATCAATGTCGGCTTTGGAGCGTTCTACCACCTGAGCCTGCACAGATAAACGTTCTAGAATTTCAGCCTCTTGGTCTTTTACAGATTTTGACTCTTCAGCAATAGCAAAGATATCATCTTCCAACTTTTCAATTTGTTCACCAAAGGCCTTTTGCCTTTCTATGAGTTGCTCTTTTTCTTGCCCCCCTCGTTGTTCCCATTCTTCTAGGTTTTTTAGCTCTCTTTGGTCAGATTCAATTTTGCCTTCTAGGCGGATGGCCTTGCGGTTTTTTTCCCCCAAGTTTTCTTTTAATTCTTCTAATTTAGCTCTTTGCCCTGCTGTGGCAGCCTCAATGGCTCCTTTTTTTGCATCTAATGCTTGGGCTTGCACGCCCAAATCATTTTGTTTATCCACCAAGGCTAATCTTTTGCTGTGGAGTTCTAGGCCTTCATCCCTAAGTTTGCTCCACCTTACAGCACCAATCAACTGACTTAGTCTTTCAAATCTCCCTTTGGCCTCTAAAAAAGCTTCCGCTTGGGCAACTTGTTTTTTTAAGGTGACTTCTTGGACTTCCAACTCACCTAAAATATCCTTAACTCGGAGTAAATTCTGCCTTGTCTGTTCAAATTTCCGTTCCGCATCCACTCGTTTGGTTTTGAACTTTACGATGCCTGCGGCCTCATCAATGATTCCACGCCGTTCCGCCGGGTTTGAGGTTACAATCTGCCCGATTCGGCCCTGCTCAATAATAGAGTACCCCTTGCCACCAATCCCCGTATCCATAAAAAGCTCACGGATGTCAGACAATCGGCAATTTGTTTTATTGATTTGATATTGGCTTTCCCCGCTGCGATAGAGTTTACGGGTTACAGAAATCTCAGAAAATTCAGAATACTTTTGCAGGGTATCATGCTGGGGATTGGAGAAGAATAAAGACACCTGAGCTAAACCCACAGCAGCCCTGGAAGCCGAGCCTGCAAAGATAACATCTTCCATAGCAGAGCCACGTAGCATTTTTGCACGTTGCTCACCAAGCACCCACCGAATAGCATCCACAACATTAGATTTGCCACAGCCATTGGGGCCAACAACAATGCTCACACCTTCTTGGACGAAGTCGATGGACATTTTATCAGGAAATGATTTAAACCCCTGAAGTTCGATTCTCGTTAAGCGCATTCTTTAATTCATCCCTGAATCCATGTTGTAAACGTAGTTTTCTGGCTGTCTATAGCTTGAAATTCTCGCCTAAATAGACCCTTTTTGCAAGATCACTTTCAATGATTTCTGTAGGTGTACCCTCTACTAAAATCTCACCATCGTTCATAATATAGGCACGGTCGGTGATCCCCAGAGTTTCTCTCACATTATGATCGGTAATCAAAACACCAATCCCTTTATCAGCTAACTCCCGAATAACCTCTTGGATATCTAACACCGCCAAAGGGTCTACTCCAGCAAAGGGCTCATCGAGCAAAATAAAACTAGGTTTAGTAACTAAGGCCCGAGCAATTTCTACCCTACGGCGCTCACCACCAGAAAGACTATAGCCTTTGGACTTCCTGATGTGTTGGATGTTCAATTCATTGAGCAAGCGGTTGCATTCGCTTTCCTGCTCTTTTTTTTCTAGCTCCATAGTTTCTAAAATAGCAAATAGATTCTGCTCTACTGTGAGTTTGCGAAAAACGCTCGCTTCTTGAGGCAAGTAGCCAATGCCCTTGCGTGCCCTTTTATACATGGGCAGATGTGTAATGGGTTCCCCATCAATTAAAATTTCCCCCTCATTGGGCCTAACAACGCCAACAACCATATAAAAACTGGTCGTTTTACCAGCCCCATTGGCACCAAGTAGACCAACAATTTCGCCTTGTTTGATCTTAAAACTTACGCCCTTCACGACGGTTCTTTTGCCGTAAATTTTAATCAGGTTTTGGGTTTCTAGTAGCATAGAGTCAAGAGTGGAAAAGCAGAAAAATTAGGTTTTTTTTGAGACTAACTTAGGCAGCCCATGCCTGCAAGCATGGAAAAAGAAATTAGGCTTAGATTTTTTGATTAGGCAAAAAAAAACCCGCCAGAGGCGGGTTTTAAAGAAAGTTACAGGATAACTACTTTTTATATAGCGTCAATAATAGCATTGAATGTAGCACTAGGCCGCATCACAGCTGTTATTTTAGCAAGATCGGGATGGTAGTAACCACCGATATCGGCAGGCTTACCTTGAACAGCCATCAACTCTTCGTTGATTTTAGCTTCATTAGCATTTAAATCAGCAGCGATGTTTGCGAACTGAGTAGATAACTCCTCGTTCTTATCTTGTGTTGCCAATTCTTGCGCCCAATAAAGAGCCAAGTAGTAATGTGAGCCACGGTTATCATGCTGGTTCACTTTTCTCTTTGGAGACTTATCGTTGTTTAGTAAAACAGCAACGGCTGAGTCTAAAGTATCAGCTAAGATTTGCGCTTTAGCATTACCAGTAGAGGTAGATAAATGCTCTAAAGATGGAGTTAAAGCTAAGAATTCACCTAAAGAATCCCATCTTAAATGGTTTTCAGAAACCAACTGTGTAACGTGCTTAGGGGCAGAACCACCAGCACCTGTTTCAAATAAACCACCACCGTTCATCAAAGGCACAATAGATAGCATCTTCGCACTGGTGCCCAATTCTAAGATAGGGTAAAGGTCTGTGTTAAAGTCTCTAAGTATGTTACCAGTAACAGAAATAGTGTTCTCACCCGCTCTTTGGCGCTCAACAGAAAGCTTTGCAGCATCGTAAACACTTAACTGGCGAATATCTAAACCAGTTGTGTCATGGTCTTTTAAGTATGTATCAACTTTTTTCTTTATTTCAATATGGTGGGCTCGTTCTGGATCTAACCAAAATACAGTAGGCCAGCCAGTTGCTCTAGCTCTAGTTACAGCGAGCTTAACCCAATCTTGGATAGGGGCATCCTTAACCATTACCATTCTCCAGATATCGCCAGCTTCAACAGCGTGCTCAGTCAAGGTAGCGCCAGAGGCATCTACAATCTTGATAGTTCCATCACCAGGAGCTTCAAAAGTTTTATCATGAGAGCCGTACTCTTCTGCCTTTTGGGCCATCAATCCAACGTTAGGCACTGTGCCCATTGTTGTTGGGTCAAGTGCGCCAAATTCGATACAGTTATCAATGGTGGCTTGGTAAAGAGATGCGTATGAACTATCAGGAATTACTGCCTTAGTATCCTTTTGCTTTCCATCTGGACCCCACATTTGGCCTGAAGCACGAATCATAGCTGGCATAGAAGCATCAATGATCACGTCACTAGGTACATGTAGGTTAGTGATTCCGTTATCTGAATCAACCATCGCCATATCTGGGCGATCAGCATAGATAGCTTGAATATCAGCTTCAATTTCGGCCTGAGCTGCGTGACCTTGGATCTTAGCATAAAGATCACCAAGGCCATTGTTTAGATTTACTTTCAACTCTTTGATTACAGCAGCATGCTTTTCAAGTGCAGATGCATAAAATACCTTTACGCAGTGACCAAAGATGATTGGATCAGAAATTTTCATCATAGTTGCTTTCATGTGCAGTGAAAAAAGCACATCTTGTTTCTTAGCATCTTCAATCTGCTCGCCTAAAAATTTATTCAAAGCCTTAACAGACATGAATGTACCGTCAACCACTTCGCCAGCTTTAATGGCAACGCCTGATTTTAGCGTCTGAGTGCTGCCGTCAGCACCAACAAACTCAATGCTTGAAACTGTGTCAGCAGAAGCTGTGAAAGATTTTTCGTTAGCAAAGAAGTCACCGCCTTTCATTGTAGCCACGTGAGACTTAGAAGTTTTTGACCATGCACCCATTGAGTGAGGAAACTTGTTCACAAATGCCTTAACAGCGCCTGGTGCTCTACGGTCAGAGTTACCTTCACGAAGCACAGGGTTTACGGCTGAGCCTAAAACCTTGGCAAATCGAGTTTGCAATGCTTTTTCAGCGTCATTTTTTGGATTTTCAGGGTAGTTAGGGATATCATAACCCTTACCTTGCAGCTCAAGGATAGCAGCCTGTAGCTGTGGAAGAGAAGCACTAACATTTGGCAACTTAATGATGTTCGCATCAGGTGACTTTGCAAGTTCACCAAGAGCAGCTAATTCATCAGCAATTTTTTGGTCGTCTTTTAAGTTGTCAGGGAAGTTAGCAATAATTCTGCCTGATAGTGAGATATCTCTGGTTTCAACGGAAATCCCTGAACTCTTTGTAAAAGCTTGGACAACTGGTAAGAGAGAGTAAGTGGCTAAAGCTGGGGCTTCGTCAATTTTTGTATAAATAATCTTAGATGTCATATATCACTCCTGGTGCGCTGAAAGGCGTTAAAGAATCAAAAAAAGAATCGTGAACAGTGAAAAATGCAAAGAGAATTAGTACTTTTTTCTTCGCAAAACGATTGAATCTACCCCTTGCTTGATTCCTTAGTCAACCCCAATTTGTGATTGGTTAACTAAAGAATGGAGCCGATTACATATCACTGTTTTAACTGGTGAATTTGTTTAAGGGTTTTTACCCTTTATATTATACGTAAAAGCCTTAGGCTTTTGCCTTGCTATGCAAAGGATAAATCCTTTGGGGATACTCAATTATTTCACCATTAAAGGTTAACAATCATATTAGCTCTTGCTGAATTTTAGCACAAGGCTGTTGATGCAATAGCGCATTCCTGTTGGCTTTGGGCCATCGGGAAACACATGCCCCAAGTGGGCATCACAGCTACTGCATAAAACCTCAGTCCGCTTCATAAAAAGGCTGTTGTCCACTTTTTCTATAATAGCCGCAGGGTCAAGGCATTGATAAAAGCTAGGCCAACCAGACCCACTATCATATTTCGCCTCAGATTTAAAAAGAGGCTCTTCACAAACAGCGCATGAGTAAGTGCCTGTTTCTTTATTGTCTGTGTATTCGCCTGCAAAGGCTCTTTCTGTGCCATGTTCAAAGGCGATGTTATAGACTTCAGGCTTCAGGATTTCCTTCCATTCTAATTTGGTTTTTTTATGCTTTTCCATAGGACCGTTTCGTCGTTTGAGATTTAAATTCGACAAATTTTGATTATTTTCAAATTAAAACTTGACCATTTGTTCACTTAATTTATAATACACTTGTTCACTTTTAATAAAAAAGTCGCCTTTTTTGGTATTTTTTATCATTTTGGCTATTTTGGCCAACTGTTTGCAGAAGGTACTCTATAAATTGAGTAAAATAGCTCAAAGTGAAACAGATTTTTAATTTTAGCTTAGGTTCGGGGATGAAACAAGGCACAAAAAAACAATTGGTAATGATAGGAATCCGCCGCAAGGGTGAGAAAGGCTTTACCATTAATAATGAAAAAAAGAAAAAAGAAAACGACTTGCTTGAAGGCTTAGGATGGGTACAGGCCAGAGAGGTTAGATCACCTTTAATGCCTTTAGAATTAGTCCATAGAGGCTAGTTAATCTTGAGTTAGCAGGTTTTAAAACCTGCAGACTACCTTGACCAAGCAAGATAACCAAACATTTTCAACCAAACAACTGTTTAGCTGTAGCCTTTTCCTTAAGGTTTTCCCCAACTCCCTCGGGAATTTAAGGTTATAGCTGAACTAGGAAAATCTTCCTTACCTAAGTTATTTAAAAAACTAATGGCTCTACCTTTTGGGTCAATAGAGGGCACGGCAGCCCCACTTTGCAGTAGCGGTATCACCTGCAACTGTTTTGCATTCCCATTTTTATCCAACTGCACTTGCAGAATCATAGAGTACTTCAAATGCCCTGAAGTTGAAAAACCTAAGTAGCCCATAAAATTCCCCATACTATAGACAATCAACTTATCTTTATAGAGTTCCATAGCCCTTAAGGTATGCGGCCCGTGCCCCAAAAGTAAATCGGCACCAGCATCCACCATAGCATGACTAAAGTCCTTTACGCTTCCTCTTGATTCCCCATAGTAAATTTCAGGTTTACCCGTTACATGACTGGCTTCTAAGCCCTCTGCCCCTGCATGAAAACTAACCACAACTAGATCGTTTTTCTGCTTTAAGGCTGCAACCTTGCGTTTCATTTTTTTAATCTGGTCAATATGAATGCAACAACTCACAGCGGCTACACCGATAAAGGCCACCTTTAATCCCTTTACTTGCACCTGAATAGAAGGCTGGCTCACCGTCCCAAAGCTGGCTATATTTTGCTCTTTTAAGGCCGCCTTGGTTTCTTTTAATCCTTTGTAGCCAAAATCTAAAATATGGTTATTGGCAAGATTCATGATCTGAAACCCTGCTTTTTTCAGGTTTTTAGCGTAGACAGGGGGCGTGCGAAAGGCCCAGCATTTTTTATTTCTTTTGCATTTATCAGACTCTGTGGCCGTAGTCAGGGGGCCTTCTAGATTCCCAAAAACCAGATCTCCTTTTAGGTCTTCGGCAGTGCCTGCAAAAAGCTGTGTCCCCCGAAAGGGGGGCAAGCCATCTTCACCCTTGGTAAAGTCGCTACCCATCATAATATCACCAACTGCCGTAATGGTTATTCCGTCACCACTGCTTAGATTTTTGTCTCCTGCCTGATACACACCCTCTTCTGTCTCTATCCGCTGATAGTCAGTAGCTAATTTTAAGTATTTTTTTAGGTCTTTTTGGGCGGGGTAGAATTTTTTTGTTTGCCCCCAATGAGCGACAACCTTGTTCCAATTTTGTTCCTGCCAATAGGCCCACCCCAACTCCCAATGCAGGTGACCATTTTCAGGCTCTAGCTTTAAGGCCTTTTCAAAAAGTAAAATAGCTGAGACAGAGTTATGCCCCTTCAGCTCGCTTACAGCCTCAGAAAACAAAGCTTTTGTTTCAGTCTTAGCAAAATTTTCAGCGGCGATTAAAGGAGAAGAGGAAAGTAAAAAAAAAGTCAGGAATAGTAGAAGAGGCATTATTGTAGCTTTAAATTATTGTGGTTCAACATTGTTGCAAAATAGCCTTATTGTAAAATAAACTGCTCAGGGTCCACATGTTGGTCCCGAACTAAAACTTCATAATGCAAGTGGGTCGCTGTACTTCTACCAGTGTTACCCATACGGGCAATTAAATCCCCACGTTTTACCTTTTGACCCACTTTGACTTCATATTTAGAAAGGTGTGCGTAGCGGGTCACTACATCGTAGCCGTGGTCAATCACTAAAAAATTGCCATAACCAGCATTTTGATAGGTTGCCACTACAGTCCCATCACCAGGGGAGTAGATCGGGGTGAAGGGACCATTGGAAAAATCCATCCCTCGGTGTAGTTTTGGCTTGCCTGTAAAAGGGTCGCTCCGAAATCCAAATCTGGAGGATTGATAGCCTTGGCAAGGCGCTACAGACGGCGTTCTGGCTAGCCTATCCTTTTGATCTTGCAAATATCCTTCTAATTGAAAAAAGCTCACCTCACGCATCATGGTTTCACGGGTCAAGAGGGTTAACACCTCTAGAATACCCCCTTTGAATTCTCCTTGGCTCTTGGTTGCCAAAGACCGCAAAGGGCCTGAGTCTTGGAGACCTGAAATAATTCGCAACTTGCGGTCGAACTCTTCGTACTTAGCTAATTTAACTCTGTTTCTTTCCAACTCATTATTAATTTCTTGGATCGAAAAACTCTGGATCTTAATCTCTTTATCCAGTTGCAAATGCTCCCTCACCTCTTCTTGCACCAAGAGATAATCCCCTACCATACCCAAGCTGGCAAAGCCGATAGACATAAACAGGGCTACAATCAGGCGTAAGGCAAAAGCAGAGATATGCAAACGGAAGACTTTGCCATCCTTTTGCGGAACGATCATAAAGTGGATAGACTGGCTTAACATAAGAAACAACTTTGCAAATAAAAATTTTAGCTTTAGTGTATGCAGCAACGCCAAAAAAGACAAGATGCCAGAAAAACTTAAGCCCCAACAGCCCCAAAGGCCTACTCCCTGTGGGTTGAGCCAACAAAGATCTAAGGCCGATTTTTTAGGGAGACTTATTTTTGGGGCCGCTGACCAAAGACAACTGCGAAAGGCTAAGGAATTAGCACCAAATTTAAAAGAGCTCAGCCTTGCCCAGCAAGAATGGTTGCTCTATAGCCAAATTTTAAAATCTCTCGGCTATTCACGCTTCCCTGTTGAATTTGAAAAGTTAGCTGAGGCCTTCCCTCTAAAAAGAATCACAGCACAAATTAAGGATAAAGAAATAATCTTAGGCCAGTGGGCTAAAGCTTTAAGTTTGTTAGATATTTCCCCTGACTTGATCCACGAAAGTTTTTTTAAAACCTACCAGCAAATGTGCAAGATTACACATGCCCAGGAAGTGACTATTCCACTGATGATAAAGGGCTTAAGACCTGCGAACCACCCTTGGCGGAGGCTTACTGGCCTTTACTATCATTTAGAAAAGACTCAGGGCCAAGGCCTACTCAAATCTTGGTTGAAATTTTTCTGGAATGCCGAGGCACAGCTAAACCAGAAAGGGGCGTTAAAAAAGGTTTCCTTAGAGCTAAGTGAGTTATTTCCCACACCCAATACCGAACCCTTGAGTCAAATTTTGGTCCCCACCTCCAAGAAATTAGCCCAAAATCCCCAAAATTTAATTGGGGCCAGTAGACAAATGGTGATTTTAACCAACGCTGTGATGCCCTTCTTTTTAAGCTGGGCCCGAGCGCAGGAGGATAAAAAACTAGAAAAAACTTTATTTTCACTCTATCTAATTTTACCAACTGAGGGCCAGAATAGCAAAACCCAAAAAATGAGGGAGCGTTTATTTAGCGGGGAGCGCCCAAAAATCAAACAGGGTTTGAGTTTTGACCAAGGCCTAATTCAAATTTATGATGATTGGTGCGAGGTCAACTGGGGTAACTGCGTCAATTGCAAGCTACCAAGTCTGATTGATAAGGGGTAGGTTCTTTTTAGGTGATCATTCTAAAGTGATCATGGTTCCGTTACCAAGATCAGTAAAAAGTTCACCAATCACAGCATGCATATCCATCCCACCGATTATGTGAGCCGAGCCTACGCCCTGCTCCAAAGCAAACAACATCCCTTCCACTTTAGGGATCATGCCGCCAGCTATCACACCAGTATCAATCAAGTTCAAAACATCTGCCTTATTCAACTGGCTAATCTGTTTATCCCCATCCATAACCCCTTTAACATCGGTCAAAAAGATCACCTTATAGGCTTTTAAAGCCCCAGCAATATGGCTAGCAGCTGTATCAGCATTGATGTTATAAGACTCGCCTTCATGGCTCATACCCATGGGGCTGATCACAGGAATATAGCCATCATCAAGCAGGCTATTGATTAAAGAAGGCCGCACAGAGTCAATTTGTCCAACGTAACCTAGGTCGTGGCCTGGGTGCTGTAACTTACTGGCTTCAATCATCCTTCCGTCTTTGCCACTCAAACCCACAGCCAAGCCACCAGCTCGATTCAAGCCAGTTACAATCTCTTTATTTACCTGACCTGAAAGAACCATTTCTGAAATCTTTAAACTCTGCAAATCTGTGACTCTTAGACCATCAATAAATTTAGGCTCAACCCCAAAAGAAGTGATGGCCTTTGAAATTTCAGGCCCACCACCGTGAACCACAACAGGCCTTAAACCCAATGAGGCTAAAAGGCTAACATCTTGGGCAAAGGATTCTTTACAGTCCTCTTTCACCATAGCCGCACCGCCGTACTTAATTACAATGGTTTGCCCCTTAAATTGTTGGATATAAGAAAGGGCTTCCATTAATATAGCCCTCTTTTTTTGAGGGTCTGGGCTAACTAAAGAGGGGTCTCGGTATTTCATAATTTTTTTCCGATATTTTTAAAATAAGGTAAAGTAAACTAAATTCAGGCATCTGGAAAAGCAACCTTCACGCCAAAAGGCCAAGAACTTTGCTGTGAAAATTGCTGTACTTTAAAGCCATTCTCAGCTACTATTTCCGTCAGATAAAAACGACTTACAAACCACTTTTAAGGGATTCCCCATGCCTGTTGCCGATTTTAAAACCTACTGTAAAATGTTGGACAATGCCAAAGCAAATCACTTCGCCTTTCCAGCTATTAACGTCAGCTCCATTGCCACGGCAAATGCAGCTATGAAGGGCTTAGCCGATGCAGGCTCTGACGGAATCGTCCAAGTTTCAACAGGTGCTGGCCAATTTGCCAGTGGATTAGAGGTCAATGATATGGCCCTAGGTGCAATTTCCATTGCCCAACATGTCCATCTATTAGCCGACCACTATAATATCAACATCGCACTTTCTACAGACCACTGCCAAGCAGGGAAATTAGAATCCTTTGTAAAACCTTTAATGGAAGAGACTAAAAGGCGTAGGGCCAAGGGGCTGCCAAACCTTTTTGGCTCCCATATGTTTGATGGCTGCGAGTTGCCCTTAGATGAAAACATGACCATTGCCCAGACGCTATTAGAAGAATGCGCTGCCTTAGAGTTAATTCTAGAGGTGGAAGCTGGTGTTGTTGGTGGCGAAGAAGATGGCGTGGATAACGAAAACACCCCAGCAGAAAAGCTCTACACAACCACAGCAGACATGATTTATGTATATGAGTCTTTAAGCAAGATTTCAAATGCTCGCTTTATGCTCGCTGCAACTTTTGGAAATGTTCACGGTGTTTATAAACCAGGTAATGTAGTTTTAAAGCCGCAAATTTTACGTGATGGGCAAGCAGGCGTAACTGCAAAACATGGTGAAGCCGCCAAAATGGATTTGGTCTTTCACGGAGGTAGCGGGTCAGAGCTTGCCGATATTCATGAGTCTTTAGGCTATGGTGTAATTAAGATGAATGTTGATACTGACACCCAATATGCCTTTTCACGGCCTATTGTAGATCACATGTTGTCAAATTATGAAGGAATGCTTAAGATTGACGGAGAAGTTGGTAATAAAAAGATTTATGACCCTAGAGGCTATAACAAAAAAGGCGAAAAGGGCATGGCGGCGAGAGTTCAAAAAGCGGCTGAAGACCTTAAGTCTGCAGGTAAATCTATTTACCAATCTTAAGAGATTAAATAGAAAGTAAAAAAATCTTAATATATCGGTTGACAGTTGAAAAATATTTAGGCAAGTTGTCTGAATACTTTGTGGGCCGGTAGCTCAGTTGGTAGAGCACCTGACTTTTAATCAGGTTGTCGCGGGTTCGACCCCCGCCCGGCTCACCACAAGGTATAAAAGTCTTAGTGTCCCCATCGTCTAGACGGCCTAGGACACCGCCCTTTCACGGCGGCGACAGGGGTTCGAATCCCCTTGGGGATGCCAATAAAAAGTAACGCTCTACTCGCTAGAGCGTTATCTTTTTAGCATCAAGCCATTTCGGACAATTTTTCAAAAATTTACTTTTTTAGCTTTCGAACAGAAACAACTCCCTATCAGGTTGCCCACAGGGATCAATTTCTTTAAGAATGTAATTAATAAGTAACTCTCTACTTGCTAGAGCCTTATCTTTAACTAAGCTGCTCTCGCAGCCGCAAGCCACTTTGGACAAATTTTCCCAGTTTGCCACCCTAAGCAACTTTTTATTTTAAACTAGTATCTGTTTCTTAGAACACTTGTGCCCCTCACTCCTAAAAGATTCACTACAGGCCAAGACACTTTGGCTGCCGTAAAAATTGAAATTTACCTAAAATCATCAAACATCTTCGGCCAACAGAGGCAACTCTATTCCAGCTTAAATACATGTTTTTTTTGATTATTTCAGTCAGCCGCCCCTGTTACAGTTCACAGGCCCCATCAGGCTTAAGTTAATCATTTGACCCTTATAGAAAAAGGAATTATAATTAAAGGATAAATTAAAGGATGCTGAGGGCCTTTTTTAATTCATTATTTATAAGGTTCTTATGTTTAACAAATCTAAAATTGCTGTATTCATTGTTTCATTTTTCTTAATCACGCCAATGGCTTTTGGTGCTGAGAAAACAACAAAAACTGTGGTAACCACCACGACGACCACCACGACAGAAGAAGCTGTTGCTGATAAAAAAGAAAAAGATGAGCCTAAAGTCGAAACACCAAGTTCTGGTGCTAGCGCCATCTGGCATGTTGCCGCAATCGGCACGATGGCCGCTGGGTTTTCTATGGCGAGCAATGCTAAAAAAGACGGCGACGATTCAAAAACTACCACGAGCAAAGATGATTCAAATAATAAGAAACAAGGTGCCAATACAGTTATAGCTGTTGGTGCACTTTGGGAAATCTCTTTACTTATTTGGGGTGGCTCAGATGAAGTTGCTTCGGCGAGCCAACAACAAAATGGGGTTCATTTTGCGCTCAAAGAAGACAACCCAACTGTTACGTATCAAATAAGCTTTTAATTTACCTCCCTGTTGAAATAGTGAGAATCTTGCTATTTCAACAGGGCCATCAACTTTGTAGGCGCCCCCCTGATATTTCCCATATCTCCCTGCAAATTAAATAAAATATCCCCTGCTAAATAATCCACTTCTATTCCTCAGATCATGCCACTACATTGGACATAAGAATTTCTGTAAAAACGCTCAAATTAGTAAAAGGATATAAAACAAGGAAGCCACTAAAGAAATTAGGGCCGTAAATTTAGAGTAAAGTTCAATTATAGCGAAGTTCAAGGTGAAAAAGGTCTTTTTCTCCTCCCCTTTTTACCCTGAAACTTTACGCTAAAATCCAAATTACGCTAGAATTGGTAACCAAGACCAATGGTAGTGTCACTACTCCCGTCACCGTCGGTACTAACTCCAATTTTCTCAGCAAAAAGAATAAAGTTACCGAGGAAGATTTCAATTCCGGGCCCACTACTACCGTAAGTGTTGGTCTCAGTGGTATTGCCGCTATCAGCATCGGTATTAACAGTCACAGCAGATTTACCCCACTTGTAGTTAATATCAAAGTTGTTAGTGATTTCCCATCTGAAGGCGGCATAAAAGCTAGATACATTCACTGTATAAGTGGTGGTACCATAATCATATTGCCTTGGGGCCATCATATCATATTCCAAACCAAACCAGTGGTTGAAGCGGTAACCAGCCCCATAAACCAAAGTTGAGGGGGAGTCATTTGCGGCATCATCATCCGAAGCGGTGCCTACTTTTGCATACCAACCTTCATGCCCACCATCAGCGGCCATAACAGGAGTTGCGTAGATCGCCGTTAAAAATAAAAGGCAGATTCCAAAAAAAGTTTTTTTCATTTTTCTCCTTTGTAAAAATTCATTAAAACCATTCACCTGATAACAATGCAGGCAAAATGCCAAAATGACAGGCCAGGTTTTGTCAATTCCTGCAAACTAATGGACCACGCTCACTTACAGGTTTTATTTTTTCTAAAAATAGACCAGAAAAACAGCTCCCTTTTTAAAGCAATCTCGCCTCAAGCTTATTTCTCACAAATGATAAAATAATAGTCAAATTCAGTGGGGTGCGCTAAATTTTAATTTTACCAAGGTCCCGCTGGACCGTGGTTCAGCCTTCTCTTTCAGCCATTCGACTTAAAACCATGACCGAAGTTATACTGCTCGCTATTGCCTTATCTATGGATGCATTTGCCGTTTCCATTGGGTTGGGTGCAAAAACAAAAATAAACTTTCTTATCCTTGCCCTAAAGGCCGGCCTATTTTTTGGTGCCTTCCAAGCGTTCATGCCTTTGATTGGCTACCTAGGCGGCAAAAGCCTGCTTGGTTGGGTCGCTGATTACGCCCACATCATCGCCTTTGGCCTACTCAGTATCATTGGTGCCAAAATGTTTTATGAATCCTTCACAGGTGTCATTGATGAGGTGATTGATAAAGATCAAGGCGGCCCTGCTTTAGGTGAAATTAACGCTGACAAGGCAGAAAATACCTCAGGCCCCAGCAACCGAATGCTGCTCCTGCTGGCAATCGCCACCAGTATCGACGCTCTGGCCGCGGGCTTTACTTTAAATTTACTCGCCTTTGACCCTTTCCAAGCCTGCGCCATTATTGGCCTAATCACCTTCGGTTTTAGTGTGGTCGGGGTCTACGTGGGCAAGGCTACGGGAACAGTTTTAGAGAGCAATGCCGAGCGCCTAGGGGGCGTTGTCTTGATCCTTTTGGGTTTGAAGATTCTTTTGGTTTGATTTTTTCCATTGAGGATAACCTTTTAGATTTTTTTCTGTTCACTCCCAACTTGCTGGTTCAAGATTTTTATTGAAGAGCCATTTCCGCAGAATCGTTCTTCTACCTTTTTTAGGGCAATGATTCAGGGGTGGTCGCCCTTATCGAGAATCACAAAACCAAATAAATCAAGAGGAGCAAGAGGTTGCTAGGCTTAAGCCTTTCATTAGCGATTTAGCTTAGAGCCTGTCGCTGATGTTAAGCTGTAGCGATGCAACTGTTTGAGCTTCGCGAAGCGGGCGAGTTTTGCAGCGTAGCGAAACGAAGCCTACAGGCTCTAAGCTATGAGGTAAGAAAGTCAGTTTTTGTTTCTTTTGTCTGACACAAAAGAGAAAAGATCGGGGAATGTTGCACCATCAAAATAGATTATATGGAAGAACCAGCGCTGAATCACTGCCCTTATAGTCCTTAGAGCTATAATTTACTAATGCTGATTCACTTCTTTAAACCCGATCTTCTGGGACCAACAAGATACTAAATACGTCAAGATCATCAGGATCATTAAAACCCATTTCTTTCCTCAAAACCTTTAAAAATGTATTTGCAACCTCTAATATTTTTGGACCTCCTTTTTTAAGGTCAGATTCATAAGTATAAAAACTCTGTATAAGATCTTTACTTCCCCAACTCATCAAGCCTTTTTTAAATTTAAACATTTCTGCTTCAGCATTCGACTGCTTCTCCTTTTGCGAATTTTTATTTTTCTCCTTTGCAGACTGTAATGCTGATACAAGGGCATTATGAAAATGCTCAAAAGTGTTTTGAGTTTCCTTTTTATAAAGCAAATCAAATTCTTGCTTTTTAGCATTTGCGTTTACGATTGCTACATTTGCTACTGAAATAATAGCAGTTATAATAACAGCAATAATCCCCGTTATCGAAATCTTATGCTCAGTCTCAGTAACCACATACAGCGCCCAGTAGGCTAAGCCGAAAATTAATATCAGCAATATAACTACTGATAACAAAATCAATATTTTATGTTTCATCCTCTCCCCCCTAATCGCTAAATTAAAATCATAGCGAACCATACCACAGGGCGTAAAAAACGGAAAGAATCACAGAGGTGTAAAGGAATCTTTACAAATGTGGGGAACTAGGGAAAAGAAAAAAATGAAGATAGTTCCTCAAACAAAAATCCTGAACCAGAAAATGGAACAAAATAAATAAATCTAACCCCGAGCTTTAAGGGCCGCAAAGGTCTCAGCAATAAACTGCTTATCGGTTGGGCCATCGATGCCCCAAATCGGGCCAGGCCAGGCACGGTCTGACTTGTATCTAGCGATAATGTGGATGTGTAACTGGGGGACCATGTTGCCTAGGGCACCAACATTGATTTTATCTGGGGTAAATAAGCCCTCTAAAAGACTAGAATAATGAGCAATTTCCTTCATTAAGGTCTGCTGGTGGTTGGGGCTTAACTGGTGGATTTCTTTCACGTCAGGCCTTTTAGGGATTAAAACCACCCAAGGGCATTCTGAATCAGGCATCAGGCGAACTTGGCAGAGGTCTAGCTCCCCCAAATAGGTCAACCCCTCTTCTAGCCTTGAGTCCAGCGTGAATCCTTTCAAATTACTTTCATCCATAGTCAAATCCTTTTACCCTTTGAAAGGGTAGCCTTTCTTGGTTAAAAATTCTCTGATTTTAGGTAGTTGCTCGCCTTGCAGCTCTAAATGATCCTCTTTTACACTGCCACCTGTACCGCAATAATTTTTAAGTTCCTTGAGGAGTTTTTTAAAATAGACGGGGTTGTGGGGGAGTTCACCAATAAGAGACACAGCCTTGCCGCCACGCCCCTTCTTTTCTATGGAGAGCTTAAAGAGGCAGGCGGTAGGCGTTACTTCAACTATTTCTTTTTTAAGTGTGCCCTTTTGCCTTAGATCTTCTGAAGGCCTATCACTTGAGTAAACTAGGTTTGAATCTTCCATTCCGTCTTAATACTGATTGACTAGGGTTGCTGACTCAAAAATCAGCCCCCACCAATAAATATTTGGGAACTTAAGTTTAAGCTTCGAGTTTTGCTCTTACTTTTAAGGGCTCTGCAACTCTTTGTTTCTCACTATTTAGTCTTTCTGGTCTAGGGCAAACTGACTTTAGACCGTCAATATGTTCATAAAGCTCATCTTTAATAGGGCTCCACATTGGGTCTAAAACAAAATCTACACCTTCATCCCTAGCCAGTTTGGCCGCTGGTACAAAATCCGAATCCCCAGCGATTAGTATAATTTTGTTAACTAGCTTTTTTAGGGTCAAGGTGGCGATATCCACCCCAATTTTCATATCCCCACCCTTTTTTGGGGTAGTGAAAGATATATCTTCTAAGCTCAAATCATCGAGGGTCATTTTGCCAGTCAGCAATTCTTTGGTCTGCTCAGATTTAATCTGCCAGTCACCAGCTTCGGGCTTCTCGCTGATGCGTAAAGCCATTTTGCGCCTAGATTTTAACTCTTCAAATAAGGAAAGCTTTTCTAGCACCTCTTTACTCTGGCTAAAATCTACAGCTTCACCGTTAATAGGGTTCACTTCTTTTTTGGTGTAAGGCGCACAATGGTAAAAGTAAATTCGGTATAGGTTATCACCTGCCAAATGGTAGCGGACCATTTCTTCGAGCTTTGTAATAATTTCTCTGGGGCTATTGTCTGGCCCAAAAATCAGCGCAAAACGCTTAAGAAAAAAACTTCCGTCTATTAATATAGCAACATCTTTTTGTAATCTAACAATTTCCATTTTAGCCTCTACTATTAAATTTGAATTAACTTATAATCCATACAATTATTTTTTTAGGGCTATTATATAAGAAATATTTATGGTGAAAAGGAAAATTTATCTCTTTGTGAGCAATGACATGAATAGAAACTTCAATAATTCACCTGTCAGAGGCCTTTAAGCTATAGCTTTTTTGGCTCGTGCAGGCCTAGATAAAGGTTTAGTGATTTGACTCACTAAAATAAAGCTATTGATTCAGGACCTTTTTTCGGTTATGATAAAATAAAAAATTTAGAAGGAAAAAGTGTCAAAGAGTCAAATGAGAAAACCAGTCTCCCCTGGGGAGTTCCTTAAAGAGGTGATTTTAAAAGATCACGATTTAACAATCCAAGAGTTTGCATTGTCTTTTGGCATTACAACTAAAGCAGCTTTTGCCTTGATCAACAATAGGCAACCGATGAGCCCACGAGATTGCACAAGCGCAGAACGCCTGACCTACATTCCTGCATCTTTTTGGATCAACATACAAATTGAGTATTGTCTGTGGCAGGCAAACCACATTATTAGTCAGGTTCTGCCCAGTGAAGAGACGACGGAACCAAAAGAGGGGAAAGAGACTTAGGCCTTTTTTTTGTTTAGCTTAAACCTTCATTTAAAACAGCTTTAGAGTGTGGCTCGCTAATAGGGTCTAATCTATTTAAACCGAGTATTGATTTTTTCAATTAAGGCCACAGGGTTCATAGGCTTAACAATATAATCAGAAACCCCAGCTTGGATAGCCTCTAAAATATGCATTCGGTCTGCCTCTGCGGTGATCATAAAAACCACCAGAGTTTTAAAACGCTCATCGGCACGAATTCGCTTCAGTAGGTCGATGCCTGAAAGTTTAGGCATCATCCAATCTAACAGCAAAAAATCAAATTCAGCCTTTTGCATTTCTTCCCAAGCAATTTCACCGTCTTCTGCCTCCACAACCTGAGTAATTTTCAATTGCGAGAGCACTTGGCTGCTGTGCCTACGAGACATTTTAGTGTCATCGATAACTAAAACTCTTAAATTTTCTCTAGAGGCCATATTAATTTACTAAATTAGGGTCAAATCTTAGTGCTGCTGTCTAATATTAGAGTTACAGGGAAATCAACAAAATGCCAAAGGTAAAAAGCCCTACCCCAGGGAAAAGCAAAGGAAATGAAAACCCAGGGGATAACTTTCCTTTAATTGCAATGTTAGACAATTTTTTTAGCTCCAGACCAATCATCAAGCCCCCGCATAAGAGCAGAAACAAAATCAGACCTGGGATATTGGCCAAAAAAACTAAAAACTCATTCATTTTTCTCCTTAGATACAAAGTCATCCTGTCCAGTCTGGGCCTTTGTGTCAAGGCTTCTCCTATGAAAAAAGGGGGGTGATTTTCCTAAAAAAACGGTTAGATTTTTTAAGAGCTTAATTGAACTTAATAGGCTCATTAAAGCCCATTTGATATCTCTAGGGAGCGGCATCTATTGACAATTTCACCTAAAATCATAGATATTTATAGGAAAAACGAATGCTCCGAAGGCTGGATTACCTATTTATGAAAAAATTAACCTTACTTCTATTTGCTCTATTTGGATTTGTATTTCCTAATCTTGCTCTTTCCCAAGAAAAATATAGCGTCCAAGTTGGCATGTTTACCAACGTAGTAGCCTATAATTTACCTGCCTTCAACAGCGACCTAAGCACCAAAAAGGCCTATGGTTTTCAAGTGCAGGTTTTACAAGATACTCCAAACCTTTTTAACTATGGAGTAGCCCATTACCGTGTACAATCTACCGCTAACGAATCTTTGTTCTTCATGGATGGTTTTGATGCTGTGGCAGATATGTACTTTGGCAACAGAGAAAATCTTTCTAAAAAACTCCCCTTTTGGGAAAAGCTTTGGGTAAGGGTTGGTGGTAAATTTGGCATGTACCGAGCCTTTGTTAGCACTGATGATGGTGCTCATATGTCTGAACGGAAAGAAGAAGGATACTACCAAGGGGAAGGCTACAGCTACGCTTTATATTCCACCTTTGGGTTAGGTAACATTGGTGGCTTCGAATATTCTTGGCGGCAACATGTTTCTGGGTCTTTTAACAATGATCCAATTAATTCTAGCTATTTTGCTTATGTGCAAAACTGGTATTTTTAAATTTGTGTCCACCTGCCCGCCTCTTTTAAGGTGAGCCTCCTCACCCCTTAGCAGTACGCTCTCTACCAATTAACCTTAAACGCCCCAACCCATGCAAGACAACGCAAACGAGCAAAAACAAAAATTGGCATTGAAGCCCCTACTAAAAGAGAAACTCCCTGCAACCCTAGTGGGCCTAGCTACATTTATTAGCCTAAGTGTGACCTTTTTTGTCTTTTCTCAAAATGGGCCTGAGGCTATTTCTGCTAATTTTGCGCTAAAAGAGGACACAAAAATTGCCTTTACTTTAAGAGCAAAATCCAAGGAAACAAACCTCACCTATAAAATAACCAAGCAGCCAGACCACGGAAAACTAGTGGGAAGCCTACCCCAACTGACCTATCGACCAGAAGAAAATTACCACGGCGGTGACCATATTGAATTTTCGGTTTCAAAGGGTGAAAATGTCAGCTCTCCAGCTTGGATTAGTTTTAACATCACTCCTGTGAACGATAGCCCCAAAGCCATTTCCCAAAAATTATTGGTGAGCAAAAATGCCAAAGAGGCCATTACCTTGACCGCTGTGGACCCAGATGGTGACTATTTAAACTACGAGATTGTTCAACAGCCGAGCAACGGAACCATTGCAGGTGCGGCCCCCTTTGTAACTTACACCCCGAACCTCGACTTTACAGGAGTAGATAGGTTCATTTTCCGTTCCGATGATGCCCTAAGTGAGGGTGAGACAGCAACCATAGAACTTCAGGTAACACCAGCCAACCAGGCACCTAGGGCGATTGAACTCAACCGAACCACCTTGATCAACCAAGCCTTTGAAGTCGGCCTCCAAGGCGAAGATGCAGAAAGTGACGAGATAACCTTTGAAGTGGTAAGTGAGCCAAAGCATGGCACCTTGCGTTTTGTAGAGGGGAAACTGCAATACCAACCCTTAAAAGACTATCTTGGCAGTGACTTTTTCCATTATATAGCAAAGGACAAACAATCGCCTTCGGCGGTGGCCCAAGTTAAGATTCAGGTATTACCGCTTGATGCGGATCAAGTAGTTATCAGCCAATTAAACCAAATAATTACAGAAGGCGGCGTAATGGTTGGCTCCCTTGCCAACCCCGAATTTATTTTCCACGAAGGCCACTATACCCCTGCCAGTTTAACAAAAATTGGCACTGCCGCTGCCGCTTTGCACTACTTGGGCTTTGACCATAAATTCAAGACTAACATCTACCTAGACGGGCAAAAAAATCTTTATATTAAAGGCTTTGGTGACCCCTATTTTGGCTCTCATTCTTGGCATAAAATCGCCAAGTTCTTACAGCAAAAAGGTCATTTAGACCAAGCTATCAACCAAGTGATCATTGATGCCACAGCCTTTGAAACTAGGCCTGATTTTGAGGGCCGTGAAAGAACCCTACAGGTATATGATGCACCCCTTGGTGCTCTCGCTAGCAACCAAAATATGGGCATTGTGGAAATGGAAGCTGGTGGCCGCATCACCAGCGTTTTAGCCAACACCCCTCTAACCGAAAAATTAAAGAAAAAATCCAAGGGCATCCCCTTAGGCATTCACAGGCTGGCCGTGGCTTACACGCCCAACGAGGGCACACACTATAGCCAAGAATTAGCCATGGCCATCTTCAAAGAATATGGCATGCAAACCCTCGAGGAATCTAGAATCGGGCAAACCCCACCAGACCTAAAACCCATTCTGGTTTTAGAGTCAGGAAAACCCCTCGCCGAATTGATTCGTCAGATGCTGCACGAATCCAATAACTACATGGCAAACCAATTGGTTATGGCCATTGCTTTAAAGCGTTCAGGCCAGCCTGCAAAGCTTGAAGAAGGTGTTTACCTTTTAAATCGATTTTTACAAAACGAAGTAAAATTAGAACCTGAAGAGGTGTTTATGGCCGAGGGTTCTGGCCTTTCTAGAGAGAATCATATTTCTTTAAAGGGCATGATTAAACTTTTAGAATACTTCCAAGAATATAAGAATCTACTACCTGAGCTTAAATTTTCTCACTTTAATAACCTCGCCAAGGCCGGGAAAAATACTCGGGTTCTTGCTAAAACGGGAACCTTACATGGAGTTTCTAATATCGCAGGCTACATCTACACCGACAATGAACATTGGAAACCTTTTGTTATTATGCTCAACCAAGAAAAGCCTGCAAGGACTGAGGTGATTCAGGTAATTTTAGAAGCCTTCCATTAAGGTAAAACCATGCGCTTAAGTCTAATTTTACTTTTTTTATTTTCTCCCTTTTCAGTTTTAGCTTTGAGTGTTGGTGAAGCTATGCCAGATATTTCTGGGCACTTCACTCAAATCAACAATTCGCAAGGTGCTATAAAACCAACCCTGCTAGGCCAACAGAGGAAAAACAAACCCATGGTAGTGGCCTTTTTTTCTGTCACCTGCATCCCCTGCATTAGAGAAGCACCTGATCTGGAAGAGTTACGGGCCAAATTCGCCTCCAATCAAGTCACGTTTTTATATGTGAGCCTCGACCCACCGGGATCTGAATCAAAGCTAAAAACATTTGTCAAAAAAACAAAAACTGAGATCCCTATATTTTTTGCTGATGTTGAAAAAGTCAAAAAAATCTACGAGGCTTACGGAATGCCTAAGCTTATTTTAGTGGATAACAAAAAAAATATCACAAAAATTTATGAGGGCT
>JASJGK010000166.1:0-20569 GCA_033791585.1 SAR324 cluster bacterium
AATTCCCGCAAAGCTTCTGCACTAGGTGTTGAAACCAAAGGCTCGGCCCAAGAGGGTGTAAGTGCCATGAGTCACATCTCAGGCAGTATGAAAGAGATCCAAGTTGTTAGCGATAAAGTTGCTGATATTATTGAAGTTATAAATGAAATCACTCACCAAACCAAAATGCTTGCCACCAATGCTGCCATTGAAGCGGCTCGCGCTGGCGAACAGGGTAAAGGTTTCGCCGTGGTTGCCGATGAGGTTTCCAAGCTTGCAGAAAATTCTAAGGTCTCGGCCAAAGAGATTGGCAGCTTGATTAAGGAATCCACCCAAAAGGCCAAGATAGGAAGCCAATACGTGGAAGATGGAGAAAAGGTTTTAAAAACCATTTTGGATAAGGTAAGCCAAGTTGTATCACTTGTTGCCGAAAACTCTGACTTTGCAGAAGACCAAGCAAAGAAAACCGAAGAGGTAAACCAACTAGTAGGCAGCATCCAAACAGCTTCCAAAGAGCAAGCCTTAGGCATTGAACAAGTGACTATGGCCATTGCCCAATTGGATGAAGTTACCCAGTCGAATGCAGCAAACTCAGAAGAATCTGCGGCGGCATCAGAGGAGTTAAACGGCCAGGCTGACTCTTTACGCGAACTAGTATTTCAATTGGCAGCCCACTTTAATGTTAAAACAGCCAAAGCAAATACAAGTAGACCAGCGGCACCTTTAAGCCGAACTAGAGTGGAGCCTCATCACATGGCAGAAAACCATGGTCGTAGTAGTGGCCAAGGCGAGCCGAAGTTGCTCTTAACTTCATCGGACAGGAAAATATCCCCGGCTGATAAAATCCCGATGAGTGATGATTTTAAAGATTTTTAAACTAAAGATTCGGAAAACCAAAAGCTTTAGGAAATAAGCAAAAGAGAAAAAAAGCGGTAGAAATACCGCTTTTTTTTTGCCCTTTAAGTGAGCAGGGTTTTGGTGAGTCTTTTATTTCAGATGTTCTTCAATAGAAACGACTATCACACCCTTTTCTAATATCAATACTTCAAGGGTAAAGCCTACGGTTACTTCGTCAGCAGGTGCGGCATTACAGGGGCTTAAAAATAAATTTGGGGTGTCCCCCTTTTTTTCTAATTGAACAAACTGCTGGCCAAATTCACACAGTTCTAAAAGATGCGATTTGATAGCCCAGGCTGTGTCTGTCCTGCCTTGGGCCAATAAATTTTGCATAAAATGCTGGCAAGCGCCTGTGTAGTGGAGTGTTCTACGGCTCATAATAATTTTAACTGTTAAATTTACAGGGGCCAAAAACGAATTTCCCCTTGTTTTATCACAATTTGCATGTGTACTATCTACATATTCAAATATACTCTTACAATAACCTTGCAAATCCCGTCAAGAATAGTTAAGATACTTTCTACTATCTAAATATACTTATATCACTTTTAAACTAGGAAAAGAATGGACATCATTGAAATTGGCGAAGGCTCTTTTATCATCACTACCCCAGAAATGAACTATGTTCTGTATCGTTCAAATATCCCAATTCGCTTAGACAGTGAAACACTGGTCTATATGGTTAAAGTTGAAGCTGAAAAAGATGGTTTCAAGTCTCCTATTCAAGCAAAAGTTTCTTTGGAAGGGGTTATTGATGCTGTTAAGAATGGCGCTAGCTCAACCAAAGCTATGATTGTGGCAATTAGACCTATTATTGTCCAAATGTGGGGCGAAGAAGATGCAAAGATTTTTGATGCTTTAGTTTAGAAAGAACACAAAGCAATTTTTAAATAAATAAAAACCTGTAAGAATGACTTCTCACAGGTTTTTTTTTGAACTAACTCTTATTTAGTTAGTTTTACTTCAAGACTCAGGGCCTAAGCCATTGCCTGTTCAAAGTCTGCGATAATATCATCAATGTGTTCAATACCCACAGACACACGGACCAACTCAGGTGCAACACCAGCGGTTCTTTGCTCTTCTGTTGTCAATTGTTGGTGGGTTGTGGTTGCAGGGTGAATCACTAAGGTTTTAGCATCGGCAACGTTAGCCAAGTGGCTAGCAAGTTTCACGTTAGTAATGAATTTTTTGCCTGCCTCTTCTCCACCTTTAAGACCAAAGGTAAAGATAGCCCCAAACATTCCTTTAGTAAACTGCTGTTTAGCAAGTTCATGACCTGGGTCATCCGGTAGGGCTGCAAAGGAAACCCAGTCAACTTTAGGATGGTTTTTTAAATAATCAGCTAGCTTATTGGCATTTTCGCAGTGGCGCTCCATGCGTAAATGCAGAGTCTCTAGGCCCTGTAAGAACATAAATGAATTAAAGGGGCTTAAACAAGCGCCGATATCGCGAAGCAAAGTCACACGACATTTTAAGATAAAAGCCAAGTTGCCAAAGGCACCAGAATAAACAATCCCGTGGTAGGCTGGGTCGGGTGTGGTTAGGCCTTGGAATTTATCATTTTGACCCCAATCAAAATTACCTGAATCAACGATTACTCCACCGATTGATGTCCCGTGGCCACCGATAAACTTGGTGGCTGAATGGATGACAATATCTGCCCCATGCTCAATTGGGCGACAGATAAAAGGAGTTGCAAAGGTTGAATCTACTATCAACGGGATGCCATGTTTGTGGGCGATATCAGCGATCGCCTTAATATTAGCAATGTTCCCACCGGGGTTACCAATGGTCTCAATATAAACAGCTTTGGTTTTATCATTTATGGCAGCCTCGATGGTTTCGGGCTTATCCACATCAGTCAAATGAACTTTAATGCCAAACTTAGGTAGTGTCTGGGTAAAGAGGGTGTAAGTTCCGCCATATAGTGCGGATGCAGAAACAATTTCATCACCACAACTGGCAATATTGGTAATAGCTAAAAACTCAGCCGACTGCCCAGAAGCAACGGCCAAAGCACCAACACCACCTTCTAGTGCGGCCATTCTTTCTTCAAAAACACCTGTTGTAGGGTTCATGATTCGAGTGTAGATATTTCCAAATTCTTTCAAAGCAAACAGATTTGCACCATGCTCAGGGCTATTAAAAACAAAGCTACTAGTCTGGTAAATGGGCACTGCTCTAGCGTTGGTAGTTGGGTCTGGCACTTGACCAGCATGAATTGTCATGGTTTCTAGTCTGTAATTTTCGCTCATATTTGCCTCAATAGATTTATTTATTGTTTTTGTTTGCCCCAAGATAGCGTGACTTGGCCCGCAATTCAATAGATTTTAAAGAAGACGACAAAATTTGATTTTTAAGCTTAAAAAAGGAATTCTCCCTAGGAAAAAAGCCCTAGTCCCAAGACCGCAAACCTAGGCCTATTCCCTAAATAGTAAAATAAATACATTAAATTTAGTTGGTTTTTTTATCCATAACTAGCTAAGATCAACAAAAGTATAAAAATACGACTTTAGCTTTTAAAAAGATTGAAAGGCCAAAGATTTAAGTATATAATGAGATTACTTTTCCGACTAATAAAAGCCCTGAATAATACTAACAAGACTTAAACCATGAACTTTTTAAAAAATCTTTCCATTGCAAAAAAGAATTTAATTTTTGCGGTTATCCCTCTAATTGGCTTTTCCTATTTTGTTTTATCTTTGGTCACAGTAAAAAATACTATCAAAGAAGAAATGATCGCTCTGGAGCAACTAACCACTTTAGGGGTTGCCAGCAGCGCTGTTGTGCACCAATTGCAAATTGAAAGGGGTATGTCAGCCGGTTTTTTAGGCACGAAAGGGCTTAAATTTACTAAAGAATTAAAGGCGCAGCGTGGCAACACGGTTAAGGCCCAAAAAGAGTTGAAACGAGTTCTAACCGTTTCAAATACCAGCAACTTTTCAACTGGTATCAAAGCAAATTTAAAAGAAGTTAAAAGTCAAATAGCTAAAAAAGAATCCATCCAAAAGCGAATCGACTCCTTTTCCATTTCTACTCCCGAAGCCATTGGCTATTACAGCAATTTAAATAGCGCTTTGCTAGAAAATATCAGCCTTATCGCTGGCAGCAGTAGCAATGGTTTAATTTCAGCAAGGCTCATTGCCTTTTCTAATTTTGTCCAAGGCAAAGAAAAAGCAGGCATTGAAAGGGCCGTATTAACGAATGTATTTGCCCAAGATAGCTTTTCCCCTGGAACCTTTGAAAAATGGAAGGAGTTGGTTTTAGCCCAGAAGTTTTTTAACAATATTTTTATAAAATTTACCAGTGAAGACCAAATTAGGTTACTCAAGGCGCAAGAACAACTTCCCCCCTTTAAAAAAACCCAAGAGATGCAACAAATTGCAGAAGCAAAGGGCCTGACGGGAAATTTTAATATTACGAGTTCAGACTGGTTTACCTCCCAAACAGCTAAGATTGACCTACTTAAACAGGTAGAAGATGCTACTGTGAAGGAAATTTTAGCTTTAACCCGGGCTTTGCGTAGCGAAGCTGAAGCCAGTTTGAAGCAAACTCTTGTGGTTGCATTTTTCTTAGGCCTTTTGATTTTGCTGATAGCCATCACCTTTTCCCTTGACCAAGCAAAGTCCATCGCCAAATTAGTGGAGGATATCAAAAAGTGTGCATCAGGCAGGCAAGACATTGAAATTGATCTTGATCGTACCGATGAAATCGGTCAAATTTCTAGCGCCTTAGCTGTTTTCATTGCTCACTTGCAGGCAAAAAATGTCATTGCCGACCAAGTTGCAGAAGGTGACTTGACTGTTGTCGTGCCTTTGGTTTCAGAATATGATACCATGGGGCTTTCTCTGACCAGAATGGTTTATGAACTTAAACTGATCATCAACCAAGTGCAAGAAAAGGTAAAGCAACTGACAAGTTCATCAAAGGATCTATCTTTTACTTCCAATCAGATGAGTAACTCCACTCGAGAAATGAGTGACCAATCTTCAAACATTTCTAATGCTGCTGTGGAAATGAGCCAATCTATTGACGCTGTCGCGTCTGCTACCCACCAACTTTCGACCAATATAGGCACCATTTCGGGTTCTGCCGGCCAAATGTCTGACTCTTTTGGGAACGTGGAACAAGCAATTAAAGAAATCAATGCCTCAACCCATGAGGTTTCTCAGCTAGCAAAAGATGCCGTAGAAGTTGCCGAGTCTGCCCAAAGTGTTTCGGTTTCTGCCACGGAAACCATGACCCAGCTTGGAAGCTCTGCCAACGAGATTGGGGATGTTACTATAATGATCAAAAAGATTGCAGAACAAACCAACTTGCTCGCTCTAAACGCCAATATAGAAGCCGCAAGCGCCGGGGATGCTGGTAAGGGTTTTGCCGTTGTTGCCAATGAAATTAAAGAACTCGCAAAGCAAAGTTCAAAAGCTGCTGAAGACATAGCCATTAAGATTTCAGGCATCCAGGGCCAAGCTAAGAAATCAGTGGAAGCCATTTTTGATATTGATAAAGTTATCCGCCAAGTTTCAGAGTCCTCCAACAACATCAATTTAAAGTCCCACGCCCAAGAACAAGCCTCAAAGACCGCCAATGGTGCGATTGAATCAGGTAATTTTGCCGTGAAAGCTGTAACCAGCCTAATTGAGGAAATGGCCGCTGCTACTGAAGAAGTCTCAAGATCCAGCTCGGAAATGGCACAAGGGGCCGCAGAAGTTTCAAAATCAATTGTTCGTATTGCTGCAGCAACCAAAAATTCAGCAGCAGACAGCAAGGGTGTAAACGAAAGTGCAACTTTGATTTCTGTTGTTGCGGAACGGCTTTTACGGTCGGTGCAAGATTTTAAGATTAGAGAAGGCCAAAATATGGTTCAGGACAAGGTTAAGTTCATGACCTGGACAGAAGAGCTTTCAGTGAACATTAAAGAAATGGACGACCAGCATATTAACTTGGTGGCTCACATTAATGATGTTCACGAATCCATTGTAGAAGAGGACCCTAGACAGGGCATGATTAAAAAAATGGATGCTCTCATTGACTACTGTAAGTTTCATTTTAAAGAAGAAGAAACAGCCTTAGAGGCAAAAAAATATCCCAACATTGCTACCCAAAAAAGACAACATAAGATCTATATCCAGCAATTAGAAGATTATAAAAACATCTTAGACCCAGAAAACTTAAGTGAGCTTATTTCCGTAATCAGCGCCCTGCAAACTTGGATTTTAGAGCACATTTTGGTGCATGATAAAGGCTATAGTGCCCATATGAATCAGGCTGGGGTTCAATAGCTAGCAGTTTATTTGCCCAACCTATTTAATAGGTTAAATGCCTCTAGCGGTTAACCATAGGTTCCACCACAGGCGATAAATTAAAGTAATGGTCAATACCTAAAAGTGATTTAAATTGTACTAATTTTTTTTTTGCCTTGACCAGTTCAAAAGCATAAGAGATTCTTATCGTTTACCCAAAAACGCACCCAAGAATCCCCCATGTTCGAATTAATCCTCCATAGATCCGCTAGTTTAAAAAATGACCTTCTCTCTGGGTTGACTGTAGCCTTGGCTTTAGTCCCAGAAGCTGTAGCATTTGCCTTTGTTGCTGGCGTCGAGCCACTAGTTGGCCTTTACGCTGCCTTTATGGTCGGCTTAATTACCGCCACAATCGGTGGTAGACCGGGAATGATCAGCGGTGCCACTGGTGCACTGGCTGTAGTCATGGTGGACTTGGTTGCTCGTCACGGTGTGGAATATCTATTTGCCACCGTGGTGTTAATGGGGATCATTCAAATCTGCGCTGGTTTACTGCGCTTAGGTAAATTTATTCGCTTAATTCCACATCCTGTAATGCTTGGCTTTGTTAATGGTCTGGCTATCATCATCTTCTTGGCGCAGCTCAACCAATTCAAACAGTCCAACGGAGACCTTTTAAGCATGGGGCCAATGCTTTGGATGTTAGGCCTTGTTGCCTTAACCATGTTGATCATTCAGTTTTTACCAAAATTAACCAAAGCGGTTCCCTCTTCGTTAGCAGCCATTTTCACAGTTACTATGTTGGTTTATTTCTTTAATATCGATACAAAAACCGTTGGTGATATAACAAAGGTTGCTGGTGGTTTGCCTACTTTTCATTTTCCAGAAATGCCCCTTACTTTGGAATCCTTTAAAATTATCCTGCCCTACTCTATTATTTTAGCTGCAATCGGCTTGATTGAATCCCTGATGACCATGAGCCTTATTGATGAGATTACTGAGACCCGTGGACGTGGTAACAAGGAATGTATTGCCCAAGGAACAGCAAACATTGTCACAGGCTTTTTTGGTGGTATGGGCGGCTGCGCTATGATTGGCCAATCAATGATTAATATCAATTCAGGCGGCCGTGGCCGTGCATCTGGCATTTCAGCAGCTTTGTTCCTACTGGCCTTTATCCTTTTCGCCTCAAGCCTTATTGAGATGATTCCAATAGCGGCGCTGGTAGGTGTTATGTTTATGGTTGTAGTTGGTACCTTTGCTTGGTCTAGTTTACGAATTTTAGGCAAAATCCCAAAGCATGATGCTTTTGTGTTGATCTTGGTTTCAGGCGTAACTGTTGCCACAGACTTAGCCATTGCCGTGGCGGCAGGTGTAATGGTTTCGGCCTTAGTATTCGCTTGGGAAAATGCAAAGCATATTTATGTCATGGGTCAAACGGAAAACGGCGTAAAAACCTACTACCTGATGGGTCCACTTTTTTTCGGTTCGATCCACTCCTTCCAAGAGCAATTTAAAATTGCTGAAGACCCTGATGAAATTGTGATAGATTTTGGCGGCTCACGTGTGTGGGACCATTCAGGAATTGAGGCCATCAATAACCTAACAGAGCGTTATGTTTCCCAGGGTAAGGTCTTACATTTAAAACACCTGAGCCCTGAGTGTGTAAAGCTACTACAAAATGCTGGAACTATGATCGACGTGAACCTCATTGAAGATCCACGTTACCATGTTGCTGTGGATGAACTAGCTTAATCCAAGATAGTTGGGCTTAAAAGGCCCAACCAATACCCGCATGAAACATCAGGGTAGGGATTGAAATATGATTTGCTGTAATTTCTTCTTGGAACAACAGGCTATCAGCCGCTGACACAGAAGTATCTAGATCTTTAACTGTCGAAGACGAAACAGCAACCTGCGTTCCTGCATTCATGGCGACACCAAAGGTAAAGCCAGACTTAGTTACATGGTTAAACCCAACCCCAATAGATGATACTTTCTCAGCCTCTGTGACCCGATCAATTGAAAAACCTGTGGTATAGGTATTTTCCCCAATGACCCTTTCTCTTTCATCATAGGTATAAGTATTGGTTTCTTCAGCAGCCGAAATGTAGCCTAGCGACACAAAAAAGCCAATCGCCCAAGGGCTGATACGAAACTCAACCATTTTCTTTTGGGAGTAACCCAAAGAAGTTGTTTCAAGCCCAGATTGATCATAAGGTTCATACCCACTGTATGAGGTATTCATATCGGCAGTCTTAGGGTTCATCTGGGAAACACCAAAGTATAGCCAATTTGTTAAATGATATCCAAAAGTATAGCCTCCACTTACTGCATTAATTTGGGTCTGCAAGGGGTTATCTTCCCTACCCTGAGCCATCTGCCCCTGCGCTGGGTTAACACTAACCAACAACAATAGGGCGAACAGCCCCACCTGAAATATTTTAAACATTCTACCCCGTCAAAGGTGTTAAAAAAGAAATTGGATTTAACTCTGAATACTTAGAAATTCCAGCCGATGCTCATGTATGTCATAAAAGCATCTCCTGGGTAATTTCCTGAAATTGACTCTTTGAAAAGGGCTTTATCTGCCTCTGTTACCGAACTATCAAACCCTGTGATCGTCTGGGTTTCTTCTCTTTCTTGTGTGCCAATGAGCAGGCCTGTCCCAAGTGAAAACCCCATTTTAGTCACATGATTAAAGCCCACCCCAAAAGCGAGTGATTTATAGGCCGACTTTTCAGTTGCAATAGAATACCCAGTATCATATTGATTATCACCTACACCTCGCTGCCTTTGGTCATAAGTATATGTAGAACTCTCCTTAGCAATCTTAATATAACCGACTGAAATATAAAGGCCAAACTCCCCCTCACTATACCTCAACTCCAAGGCCTTTTGTGCAGCAAAGCTTTCACTATAACTTTCAAGCCCACCATCACCATAGGGGCCATCTGCTCTAGGGCCGCCTAATGGATCAAGGATACTTTTACCAAGTGTTGGGCTCTCTGATACCTTAGAATATGGATTATTCTGGAAATATCCAACATAAATGGACTTAGTCACATGAACGCCTAGAACCGTACCACCTGATATGCCGTTGTATTGAATTTGAATTGGGTTTTCCTCCCGCCCTTGTGCCATCTGCCCCTGCGCTGGGCTTACACTAACCAACAACAATAGGGCGAACAGCCCCACCTGAATTATTTTAAACATTCTACCCCGTCAAAGATATGTTTTTAAAATTTCACAAAAATATATTTTAAGTTATACTTAAAAATACATTAAAGCAATTAAGGTACCTTTATATGTGACTAACGGCAGGTAAAAAAAAAGGCCTTTAGATATTAAATAATCTAAAGGCCTTGCTGGAGGGGTCGAAAAGATAAAATATAAATTCTAGAAGTTATAACCTATCCCAGCGTGGATAGTTCCACCTTGTTGCGACTGATTATAAGTGTCTACATCTGCTTGAAAAAGGGCCTCATCTGCGGCTGTTACTGAGCTATCTAGCCCCGAAACAGTAGAGGTGGAGTTAACAGTATTGATACCTGCTATCATCCCAATACCAAAGGAAACACCATTTTCTGCGACATGGTTGAAACCTAGACCAACAGTAGGGCTTTCATAGGCTTCTGATTCTTGGTTGATAGTAAAGGATGTGGTGTAAGTATTATCGCCTATGGTTCGCTCTCTCTCATCAAAACCATGCTCGAAACTTTCTGCATCATATTTAAGATAACCAAAAGAAATATAGGCACCAAAGGACCAAGGGGTAAACCTAATTTCCGCTGCTTGCCGTTTAGAAAAGCTACCACTTGTGGAATCATGACCATATTGTCCATAAAAAGTCATATTATCACCCATATTGTCATTATTATCATTATTACCGCCATCCTTCATCCCCCTTGCTCCAAATGAAACGGGGTTGCTTTGCACCACACCCACATACATCCAACTTGTGAAGTGGTAACCAAGGTTCACTCCGCCGCCTAATGGATTCAATTGCATTTGCAAAGGGTTATCTATGCGACCTTTGTCTAAAGCTTGTGCAGGCGTGGCCGCAAAAAGCAGAAGGATGCTTAACATTAGAATTTGAGCAAATTTTAACATGATCTTCTCCATAGTATTTTAGTTTTTCTGTTCATCATTACTATTCGGCTAATTTTGCCAAATTACTTAGACCTTTCTAAAAAGGTAGCAAATTAGGGGCCAAAAAAGCCACCTAAGTCTTGCATTAAAACCTTGGTGGTTTCTGTTTCGGTCAAAAGGAGGCTTATTCTATTGCCGCATCTGAGATTAACTCTGTGGTCACAGATAATGTACCGCTAGTGCAGGAACCAAATCCATAACTAGAAGAACAATTTAAGCTGGCTGTGCCAGTTTCACCTACGCTTGTTAGCCGCGTGAAACCAGTTAAAAAGGATACTTGTGCCCAATTTTGAAACTCAATGGTTCCGCTTGTTGCTGTCTCTGTGTAGCTAGTTTTATAAAAGTCACCCAGTTCGTCTGTGGAATCTGTTGTATAGAGGTATTTTCCCTCTACACCGTAGATGGTCTTTGCAGAGTCACTATCCAAGTAATATAGCTCCAACCTTATGGTTACGGGGGTGATAGTGCTACCTGCATAGGTTAAGAGATAAGATTCCTTCATCACAGTATCACCAACCTCATGGGCGATAGGCGCTAAGTCCAACATAGGTACATGAATAACGGCATTGGTACCTGTATCGCTTATCCCTAAGCCTGTACGGCTAGAGGATGTGTAGCCTTTAATAATACCTTCAGGGTTGAAGACCAGCTTTAAAGCAAAGGAAGTTTCATCGGTTATATTTGCATCAGAAATGACTAAAGGGCTTTGGAAACGAAACCAGTTGCCACCATTAGCGAGCACAACAATAGATTCTTCGGCTGGAGCAGTATCTGTCCCTGTTACCTCAGTGACATACGTAGCACTTAGACCTGAGCCAGATTCAGTTACCGTGGTGCCAGATTTGGTATAGAGACTAGTGGTATCGTTAAGTGTAACCTGAGCTGTTACCTTTAGTAGCACTTAGACCTGAGCCAGACTCAGTTACCGTGGTGCCAGATTTGGTATAGAGACTAGTGGTATCGTTAAGTGTAACCTGAGCTGTTACCTTTATCGGTCGATACCAATCAATTACCCCCCAATAATAACTACCTGCGTCATCGGAAGTTAGGGTTACAGTTTTATTTAACTTAGCCCGCCCCGCTGTTGTCATTAAATCAATGTAATTGGTGCTGTCTGCTGCGGCTTCGTCGCTCAGGTAGGTGTCATAGTCTGGTGAATTTGCAGACGTGTAAAGCCAGATGCACCCACTTTGGCCTGAATAACCAGAACCATTTACAGTCAAATCTTGGCAAATTTTTATGTCCCTTATAAAGTATTTTAAGCTGCTCAAATTGGCAGCTGTTGCTTGACCCACAGAATAAGAGACATTGCCAGAAGAGGTGGCGCTGGCCACGACTTCCATTTCTATAGTCCCACCTGTTATTGTACTGGTTGAATCAGAATTGCCACTGTTGCAGCCCGAACTTACCCCTAAAGCCATTAAGATGATGAATAAAGTTTTTACGATTTTCATGACGCCTCCTCAGAAGATTTCACCATCATTATAGCAAAAATCACCCTAAAGAGGTAGTTTTTTAGAAACTAATAACCTGTTAACCCTTTTAGATAATTCTTCATTACCAGGATATTTGCTTCGGCAAAATGGGTACTGGGACTTTCTACTTTAATGTTTTCAACCTTGAAATTTTTTAAGTGGCTGATTCCTAAAGAAGCCATACCATGAACCAAAGACCAAAACCCATAAGAATAGGTTTCTATTTCTAAATCGCTGCTCCCTTTTAACAATGCTAAAAACTCAGCCTTGAGTAGGCCATAGGGATTAGAAAGGGGCACTTCTTGGTCTAAAGATTCTCGCAAAGAACTAGACTCAAAAAATAAAAGCTTAAACTCCTCTTTAAAACTTTTGGAAAATTGAATATAGGCCTCGCCCATCAAAAGCAATCTTTTTTCACTTTCATCCTCTCCTTTCACCGAGCTTTGCGCCAGATCAAAAAGCTTAGCCATAGCCTCGCTTTTTAAAATTGTAAGTAGCTCTTCTTTACCACTAAAATGCTTGTATATAGAAGGCCCTTTTATCCCCACCACAGTTGCCAGTTTTCTCATCGAAAGGCCATCTAAGCCCTTTTCTGCAATGATTTTTCTGGCTGCCGCCTTAATCTTATCTGGTGTTTTCATATTTTTTTAGGTCCATTGACAGTTCAGGCTAACAGTGTTAGCCTAATTTTATAATTAAGAGGAGAAGAAAATGAAAAAAACTCTATTGTTAATCCTTTGGCTGGGTTATTCAACTACCAATGGCTTTGCCTTTGACTTGATTTTTGAAGCCGACCCTATGCCCTTTTTATTTAACGGGTCCAGTAAAGCTGTGGCAATTAAACCTAATTCTGAGGGCCACTGGGCTTTGTGGATGGCGGAGTTTGACATGGAGCTACCTGAGGAAATGATCAATCTAGAAAAAAAAAACAAAGACCAAGGTTTTAGCCATGTGATTACACCTTCCAAAGGGCTTTCCCTTGACTATCTGCTCAATCCCGATTTGGATGGCCTCTATTTTGGGGCTGGCCATTTTATCATCAACAACGAAGTTTCCCTAGGGGATGAAACCCAAACCTTTGAGATCACTTATAATTTTGTGCGGGTTGGCTACTATTGGCAGATTTCCAAATCCTTTTTATTTCATCTTTGGTTATCGGCAGGCCCACAATCCATCACAGAGGGCACTAATCTTTTTGATGGTGCCACTTACGAGGTAGCAGGAACGAGGATATTAGGTGGGCCTCATTTTAGTTATAAGTTTTAGTTAGTACCCTTATGGACAGGTAATGCCTTTCATCCCTTTAAATTGCTCTATTTTAACAGCCTTCCATTTTGGGTGACCCGTTTTTTTGAGCAATTCCAAGTTTTCTTTCGCTATCCTAAACAGCTTTAAACGCTCCTCACAATTTTCCTCTAAGCTAAAAACCAAATAACTTTGCACAGCTAAGGTAGTCACATCTTCATCTTGCCAAGAATAAGTGCCCTTGGGGATAACCACCTTTTTATAGGGTTTATGGCTACCTGTCATGGTTAACAAGGTGAATTTTCCACCATATTCAGGCGCCAAGCTACTTAAAGTTTTTACAGGTGCCCCGCCAACAAAAAAGACCCCAGAAATGGCGCCAGACTTAAGCCTCATCAAAGCCTTTTCATAGGGCATGGTCAGCCTCACTCCCGTTTGGACATTAAATTTTCGCAAAATACCAGAAGCGGTAAAACTAGTACCACTACCATTGCTACCTAAGGCAACTTTTTTTCCTTTAAGGTCTTTCAAATAAACAAAACCTTTAGGCACCAAAAGGTGAATTTCTTCCGTCAGGATAGGGAATTTTTTTAAATTGGCAGCCCTTTTTAATCCTGAATTAGTGCTTTTTGACCAATCGAGTATATCTTCTTGAACAAATGCCATGGCGACTCTTTGCTCAACCGGTAGATTAGGGTCAAGGAGGCTTAAATTTTCTACTGAACCACCTGTGGCTAAGACAATGACTTCAATACCTTCTTTTGCAGCTAGCACCGCAACATCCTTTGCCATTTGGTAGTAGGTTCCCCCTGCTGAGCCTGTAGCAATTTTAACAGCCCCCTGTGAAATATTGGGAAGCAACAGCAATAAAAAGAACAAGTATTTCATGGGGTTTTAACCTATTGAGGCAGAGCCTATGTTTAAAATCAGCCAAATAAAATTATCAAATTTAAGTTTTTCAATTGTAACCTTAGAGGTCAAGCACTATAAACTTTACAAATTTTTAATGTCAAAAAAAAAGCCTCTACAGACCCAGTTGCTTTTTGAATTTAGGGTAGGATTTGCAATATTCTGTCACGGGGCAAAGTGAGCATTCAGGCTTGCGAGCTTTGCACACATAACGCCCATGCAAAATAAGCAGGTGGTGTGCCTTGGGCTTTACCCACTCGGGCACAACCTTAAGCAAGGGAGGCTCTGTCACTTCAGCGCTTTTGGTGTTAACTAAGCCCAGTCGATTAGACAGCCTAAAAACATGGGTATCCACAGGTATGGTAGGCTCGCCAAAGGCAACATTCAACACGACACCAGCAGTTTTTTTTCCAACCCCTGCCAAGGCTTCCAACTCTTTTCTAGTATTAGGAACCACAGAATTATGATCATCGACCAATGACCGAGTGCAAGCGACCAGACTTTTCGCCTTATTATTAAAAAGCCCTAGGGTTTTGATCAGATTTTTGATCTTGTCTAAACCTAAGGCATGTAACTTTTCAGGGGTAGGACCTAATTCAAAAAGTTTAGGTGTGACCAGATTAACAGCCTTGTCGGTAGCTTGGGCGCTTAAAATTACAGAAATTAAAAGTTCAAAATTATTTTTAAAGACCAAATCAGACTGAGGGTTGGGAATAGCTAAATTCAGGGCTTGAAAAATCGCCTCTATCTTCTTTTTACTGATTGCCAAAGTTTGCTCTATTCTTCGATCAAGGTATGGACAGCTTTCAAGGCTTTATCCCCATCTTCATCTGAAATGGCGCAAGAAATATTGATTTCACTTGCGCCCTGACTTATTGCCTCAATATTCACCCCAGCATCAGCTAGAACCGTGAACATACGGCCAGCAATCCCAATGGAATGCCTCATTCCACCGCCAACAAGGCTAAGGATGGCAATGTCTTTTTTGATCGAGACTGAGCCTAATTCCTTTAATTCTTCAATGGCAGCATCCAATTCTTGGTTTTCGGCCATGGTCATAGAAATATTGATCTCGCTGGTGGAGATAAAGTCGATGATGATTTCGTATTTATTAAAAATGTTAAAGACCTTAGTCATAAAACCATAAGCCATAATCATGCGATTCGAGCTAATGGAAAGCATGGTTACTCCCTTTTTCACAGTCACAGCCGTTGGCCCAGCCTTTATACTTGGCTTGGCAGAGGGATCAATCATAGTCCCTGGTTTTTCAGGGGCAAAGGTATTTTTGATACGAACGGGGATGCCTGCGCGACTTACCTGTTCCATGGTAAAGGGGTGAATCACTTCAGAACCATAGTAAGTTAACTCTAAGGCTTCATCAGGGGTAATGTGAGATAAAACCCGAGCATTAGGCACTTTTCTCGGGTCTGTAGTATAGATACCGTCTACTTCCTTCCAAATTTGCAATTCCTTGGCTTCACAACCTGCGGCCAATAGGGCGGCGGTAAAATCAGTGTATCCCCGGCCTATGGACTGTAAAATCCCACCATTTACATAGCCAAAAAAACCTGTCACCACTGGCACCTTGACTCCACAGGCTTTAATTCTTAAGGCAATTTCTTTTTGCACATAGGTACAAAACTCAATGCCTGTATCATTAAACTGGGCCTTAATTATATTTTCTAAGTTCACAAACTCTGCATCAATCCCTAAAGAATTTAAGAGGGCAGCAAAGATTCTAGCAGCCAATTTCTCGCCTTGGGACACAATAACATCGTTACTTCTGGGGCTAATTTCCCCGATTACAGAAATGGCATCTAGGAAGGATTTAAGCTGTTGAAAATCATTGTGCAATTCAGCAATTAAATACTGTTTTTGATTTGGGTCTGTGATCATTTCTTCCACAGCAATCAAATGACTTTCTTCTAGTAAATCGATAACACGGTAGTAAGCCCCACCATGAATAGCCTTATCTGCGGCTTCTAAAAGCCTGCTTGTTGTACCTTCTGACTTTACCTTACCGCTCATGGCACTTAAAACAACAGCGACATGCGCCCCTGAATCTAAGGTTGATTTTACGATAGCCGCAACATTTTGCATTCTAGAGGCTTGGCCAATAGAAGTACCACCGAATTTTTGTACAAAAAGGTCTTTCATGATTTTTAGATAAGCAATGGGTTGGTAATAGCTATAAAATTAAAGACTTCTAGCCTGTCTGGCAAGGGCTAGTATGGTTTTTTACCCTAATTGACAGCGAGGGCAGAAAAAAGCAGACCTCGCCCCGTAGACCTCTCTTTTTATTATGGTCTGGCAAATGGGGCAGGGGCTTTTGTCTTTGCCATAAACCTGAAGGAAATTTTGAAAATCCCCTGATTTATCGTCCACCCGTTTATAGTCGCTTATGCTGGTCCCGTTATGGACTAAAGCCTCTTTAATAATCCCCTGAGTCTTTTGTAAAAGGCGCTCCCACTGGCCTAATTTTAGACTTCCCGCCTTTTTGGCAGGGCGAATTTTGGCCCGGAAACAGGCCTCATTGGCATAGATATTCCCCACACCTGCAATCACTCTCTGGTCCAGCAAATAATCACGAATTTTTTTATTTTTGCCCTTAGCCTTTTCTTTAAATGCCTTGGCATCTAAAGGGTCGTTTAAAGCATCAGGGCCAAGGCCTTGTAAACGTGGGTAGCTTTCTAGGTCATCCAAATAGGTTAAAAAGCCAAAGCAACGGATGTCAGAGTAAGTGATGATCTGGCCTGAGCTGAGAAAAAACCTGGCTCGGTCATGGGTCTGGATTGCCTCTTGGCGCTGGTCATCGCCCTTTGTAAACTTACCTGTCATACCCAAATGGGCCAGCAGAAACCCCTTATCCAGTTCAAATAATAGGTACTTAGCTACACGCTTCAGCTTAATAATTTTTCGGCCTTCTAGGCTTGCAACAAAGCCCCCGCCTTTGATGATGCTCTCTCGAAAAACCTCAACCTTGTTGACCTTTTGCCCATCCACTAAGGGGCAAAGCTCTTTTTTGATGGTTTCAACTTCAGGTAGTTCTGGCATTTTTACCTTTTGAGAATAAAATTGAACTTACAAACTTGTCGCCTTTCTAGTAAACTTTACCTATTTTATAAGGAGAAAATGAACGGATCAAATGACGGTCATTAAAAAACTTTGCTTTAGCCTAACTCATTGACCTTCACAAAGGCCGCAGCCTCTTCAGGATTATCAAACTTGTAGGGCAGATTGTCATTTTTCTGCAAGGCTTCCATGGCCTCTCTTACGTCTCGCATGAGCTGCTTGCGTTCAAATTTCTTTAGGCCCTGAGTGTCAATAGGACTGCCGATGCGCAAGGTAACTTGGTGGCCTCTGGTTAGCTTCCTCCCATTTTTAGGGAGAATTTTATCTGCACCAACGATGATCGCTGGAATAATGATCCCTCCAAGATCCATGGACATTTTAAAACCGCCAGGCTTAAAGGGTAGCATCTCATCGGTCGGTGACCTTGTGCCCTCAGGGGAAATCCAAGAAATAATGCCATCTTGCATCTTACGTTTTGCCTCTTCTAACGACTCCATGGCGCTTTGTGGGTTTGTTCGATCGATGGATATAATTTCCGCAATCTTCATTGCCCTATTCCAAATGGGAATCTTAAAAAGTTCTGCCTTGGCAATGTTTCTAACATGCCAAAACTTAAAGCCCAGCATACAAATAGGGATATCGTAATAGCTTCGGTGATTGACCATAATCATATGGGGGCGACCTTTTTCTTGAACAACTTTACTGGCAAACTCAACCTTTATTTCTACCGCCATCTGGGCGCAAACCCGCTTGGCCCATAAAATAACCCTAAAACTAGACCTGTACCTAGATTCAGGCATTTCACGAGTGCTAAAAATGGTCAGGATCGAGGTCCAAAGAGTGGTAAAAACAACCGCAAGGGCTAATAAATAGGTCATATTTTTCTCGAGAGTTTTAGTAGGCGCTAAAGGGTAGTTTTTGTGGGAGGCTACATATCGAATTATTGCAAATTTGATACTCAATAAAACCGGTTACAGGCTTACTCATTGGCACTTCTCCTAAATCAGTTTCAAGGGCCATTTCATTTTTGTGGACCATAGTTTTCACCTGAAAGGCTTCATCATAAAGTTCTACCGCCTTTGATTCAATTAATCTAGCAGATTTTATTTGAATTTTAGGCGTTAAAAAGAGCTTAGTGGGTATGGGGCCGTGGTCTGTAGGTAAAAATACAGAGTAAACATGTGCACCTTCGGGGATGCGAATTAAAAGTTTTAAATTTTTTCCTTGAATCTCTGCAAATATTTCTTTAAGTTCTAATGGCTTAGACTCTAATTTAAAAGTTTGAGCAAAGCTATAAGGCAAAGAAATGCCCATGATAAAAAAAGGAATTACAAAAAAGATTTTAATTAGGTTCATTTAGGAACTAATTTCGCATGGATTAAACAAGATGCCAAGCCCAAGTAGTGGATTGGTTGTTATGATTCTAACTTTTTTGGTCTTTTGAATATTTGGGGTTTGCTTTCATCAAATTTTTAGACTAGTCTAAAAACGGTGAGACCTATACCGCATAGGCATAAAGCTTTAAAAAAGTCATTAATAGAGGAATTATGACGAGAATTAAGGAAGACATTATTCGTGATGTGATGCAAAAGATCACGCTCGACCGAAAGTATGCAAAGAACTTGGTTGAAGCAATTTTAGACATCATGAAAGATACCCTTGAAGAAGGTGAAGAAGTTATGATTTCTGGCTTTGGCCAGTTTAAGGTTCGCCGCAAGAACCCCCGCATGGGCCGCAATCCCAAGACAAAAGAGTCTTATGAGATCAGCGAGCGCACAGTGGTAACTTTTTACCCCTCAAAGGTTTTTCGTAAAGAACTAAACGGTTAATAAAGTCTTGGTCTAATCCAGGGCTTAAGAGTATGACTATGCTACTTAAAAAAACCCTGATTGGGACATTGATTTTTGGCCTGTTGGCTTCAACAAGCACCCCTACATTTGCGCAGGAAGCTGTTGCCCCCGCTGGGGATGCTGGCGCTGCTGCCGCGCCTATTATGGGACGACCAGACCCCCCGATGAAAAACGTTTTTCATAACGTTTTATGGGGTTCTATGGCTGGCGGTCTTGTCTATATGAGTCTAACTATTTTAGACGACTCTAAAACGACAGAAGAAAGATACTCTTTCAAACAACTTACTATTCAATTTATTACAGGTGCTACCTACGGTGGTTTAGCTGGGCTTGGTACGGGTGTTTACCTTTCTTTGCTCGGTGTGAGTTTTGATGCCAATAGAAGTCGGATTGCCCATGGATTTAAACATGCGCCTGGCCTAGAGGCTGAGCCCATGACTATTATGACGGCAGACCAGATTCCCTTAATGCAGTACGATTACAAATTCTAGTTTAGTAAGCCTATACTCGCCCCATTCAGATTTAAAAATGAGCCAAGTTTTTTTAGGCCTAGGGGCAAACCTTGGTGATGTTTTTGATACTTTCTCGCAAGCCCACAAAGAGCTAAGTGCAAAACTAGGTTCTGTAATAGACTCTTCTCAAATCTACAAAAGTGAGCCTTTCACTGGCTTGGACCAACCTACTTATTATAATCTTGTCTTGGCCTTTGAAAGCGAGCTAACAGTAACCAATATTCTTTCAATTCTACAAGAAGTCGAATTTTCACTTGGGCGAGTTAGAAATAAAGAACGATGGAGTAACCGACTAATTGATATAGATATCTTAGCTTTTGGCTCAGATATAATAAACTTAGAAGGCCTTACCGTGCCCCACTACGACCTTGCAAGACGAGATTTTTTCTTGGTCCCCCTTGCAGAATTGGCCCCTAACTTTATTCATCCCGTGACCAAAGTGGGAATATCCGCTATGATAGAGTCGATTCCTAAAGATTTACTTACTCACTTGATCGTAGCTACACAGCGCTATGAAAAAAAAGATGTTAGGTTAAAATGACTCAAATTCTACCGATCCCCTACAACAACGAAAACTTCGCCTACTATATTCCATCGCAAGACCCTAATTTAGGCATTTTAATTGACTGTGGTTCATACCAAGTTACCAATCAAATCGAAGCCTTGGGCCTTAAGGTGAGTCATCTACTCATCACCCATCACCATTGGGACCATGTGGATGGGATTGATGATTTTATGGCGAATTTTCCAGATGTGAAACTTTACCACCCTTCCTTTGTACCCACTTTTAAAGCTGTCGGTGAAATTATTACTGACGGAGAGTTGATAGAGATAGGGGAACACACCTTTAAGGTCATGGCCACCCCCTACCACACCAGAACCTCCATCTGTTACCAGCTTAAGGAGCATTTGTTTGTCGCTGATAGCCTTTTTATCTGTAGTTGCGGTCGGATGTTCGAAGGTCGCCCAAAAGAGCTTCACAGGGCTATGCAACGCTTTATTTCATTTCCAGATGAAACAATAGTCCACATGGGCCATGACTACGCAAAAGTAAATATTGCTTTTGCAAAGTCAGTAGAACCGAGCAACATTGAGATTGACAAACTCCGAGAGAAACTTGAGCCTCAATTTGGCTCTATATCGGCTACCACAGTGGGGCAAGAGAAAAAAACTAATCCTTTTTTTCGAGTCCAGACCCCAGAGCTTTCAAAGCTGCTAGACCCCGATGGAATAAG
>JASJGK010000167.1:0-21317 GCA_033791585.1 SAR324 cluster bacterium
CGAAAAAGTTTTTCTATCACCCAAACCACACCCAAACCACGACTTTAGTAACGAACGAAAAGGGTGAAGTCCACGCAAGAATTCGCCTCTTGCCTTACGGCGAAGTGGATGTAGAATACTTTGCCGACCAAACAGGCGATAAAGACTCAATTGCCTCTTACACAGGCCAAGAAAAGGATGAAGCCACAGGCTTAATGTACTATAATGCTCGCTACTACGACCTGAGCATTGGCCGTTTTATCAGCCCCGATTCCATCATTTCAGGTGATGGCAGCGAAGCAATCCACTTTAACAGATATGCCTACGTGGGCAACAACCCCACTAATAATACCGACCCGACTGGGCATATGAAAAAGTATACTGGTTATGGGAACACATGGGCAGTGCCTAACGCATATTATAATAAAGTGATTTCGAACGCATCAAGTGTTATAAAATATGGAGTTTGCCGTGGAGGAGTTGGCACAGGTTTCTGTAGGGTTACTTGGGCCAGTTACGTCAAAGCGCAAACAAAACAAGCAAATGCTGATGCCGCTGCTGCCCAAGCGAAAGCAGATAAATTGGCCGCAGCTGCAAAAACAGCAGCTCAAAAAAAGAGAGCAGCCGAGGCCGCAAGACTGGCCGAGTTAGAACGCCTCAGGGTGGCCATGGTCAGGCAGGGGAATATTGATAAAGCCAATGCTTTTAGGTCAACATTTAAATCAGCAGTTCACCTGGATATGAGTACCAAGGATTACGCATCGGGCTTCTCTAAAGTCTACGACTTCAGAAAAGAGCTAGAAAGAAGAAAAAAAGCGGCAACAAGACGACGCGGCGGATTAGGTGGATTTATTGATAATGCTACAAGGACTTTAACAGGAGGCTACCATGGTCTTCTAGGAACTCTTACCTACGAATATGAGCAGTTTCGAAAAAAGGGTGATGAATTACTGAAAAGCGAGTTATTTTGGACGGTAGTGGGTACTGTTTTTACAGCATGGTGTACAGGGGCTACGGGATTGGGGCTCCAGCATGTAGCCCAATGGGAGGGGCTATTACATCGATAGGAACAACTTGGTTTGTAAAGGAAGACAGGTCAGAACACGCTGTGCTTTCAGCTGGAGTAGAAGGTGCAGTTACCAGTCTGATAACAGGGGCAATAACAAATGATTTATCTATCGTTAAAGATTTTAAAGAAGGAGCAAAAGAATTTTGGAAAGCGTTAGAATTTACTATATAAAACTAAATTTACTATTTTACCAAGTAAGATAATCTGAACATTTCAGTTACGTTGCTTGGTAGAATTAAACCAACATTTTTTTCAAATTGCTTATAAACCTTCTAAGTCAACGGAATAGATATTACCTTCATTTTTGAAGAAACCCTCCCAAACTATTGAACCGCTTTTAGCATCAATAATTTGCCCTCTTTTGTTAGGTTTAGAGCTACCCTTAGAGGTGTCCTTTTTTACTGCAATAACATCTGAAAAAACATATAAAATTTGCCCAGCGTTACACTTAAAACCGTTGAATTTTACATTTCCAAGAAGTTGGGAAGAATAATCTTTTACTTCGAGCGAGTAAATCCCAGGGGTGAGTTTAAGATTGTGAACCATTATTCGGCCTCCTTTTGTCTCTTGTGCGCCATTTTTAAATTGATATGAATACTCAATTTTTTGATTGTTAACGCTTAAAAAGTATCCGAGATTTTGTTTTCCCGAAACTGCTAGTTTTGAAACTATATTTTTTCCGAGATTATTTTTTCTGAATGAAGGGATGGATACTTTGCAAATGTTTGTTTCATCATGATTTTGATATGACTCAAAATTATACGAAGTGCTACAAGAGCTTAGCAAAATTAGGAGCCCGAACGGCAAGATGAAAGTTTTTGCCTTTTTAGTTTGTTTTAATTTGCTCATTGTCTATTTGTTAAAACTATTAAGGTCAACAGTATAAGAAAGATTTTCTTCTTCAACAGGTCCTTCCCAAAGGATTTTAAGGGTCAAGCTATCCATTATATGAACCTTTTGCACAATTTCTTTATTTTCTGAAGTGTAATTACCTGCAAAAAGAAAGAATGATTGCCCATCTTTACATCTAAAATTTTTAAAATTTACGAAGGGATATTTTCCTTCAAACAAGCTTATCTGAAAAGTGTATATACTAGGCATAAGCCTTAACAGCTTTACACGAGACTGGTATCTTTTGTTTTTTTGGTCAATGGGGTTTATAAAATCCTCAGTTTTAAAGGGGCGACTATTTATCTTTTGAAAAAAAAGTAAGTTTTGTTTTGATAAACCATGTGGCATTATCTTTTGTTGTTCGTCATTGTCAAATGCAACATCAAATCGAGGTAGCTTGATCGCACAAGTACTAGGTTGAGGGTAGTTTATATATTCATGTAAAGGCTCTATATTGCGTTCGGACTTCTGTCTTTCTTTTTGTATTTCCTCCCCCACAGAAGCTCCAAGACCCGCCTCTCCAAGAGCGTAGATTGGCGTTGACCATAAACACAGTCCTAGTAGGTAGAAAATCTGAATCAAAAAAAAAACGATGCTTAGTTAATGTCGATAACTTATTCAAAATTCCTCCCAAGATTATAGATAAATAAAAAGTAACAAAATATTTCTATGATTACAAGAATTTTAAGGCTGATTTTAAAGAAATGTTACCCTCTGCTAAAACCCCACTAAAATCTTATAAATAAGCCTTGTAGCCTGCCTTTTTTTTGTTTTCTTATAGCGCAAAATGGGCTAGTTTATTTTTATGAATTTAAAATATTACATCCCTATTTTTAACCCGCCTTTTTACCAACTAAGCTACGGCCAAATTTCACAAAAGTTGAAAGTTTCTTTAACTCACTCAAGCGAGAATGGCTTCATCATCGAAAATTCAATACAAGAGGAGAAGCTCTTCAAAGTATTTTTGAATATATTGCAGGGTTTCATAATAATCATAGATTACATTCAACTTTGGGGTATAAAACTCCAATCGAATATGAAACTGTGATAGCAATTTAAGGACCCCACAAAAACGGGTTAACCTCAAAAATTTTCTGCTCTATAGTTGGGTGTTGCCTCTTCGCCTGGAAAATGTGTCTTAGGTGTTTTTATTCTTTGTCCCCTTTTGTCCCGCCTAAACTGTTGTTTCACGATTTAAACCAGAGTACTTTATAGGCAAGCATTGGTTTTTGAGCTGTTCTCTAATTTGTAAGAAAGCTAAAAATTACCTTGTCCCACGTTTGACGGTAACTTGAAAATAAATTTTCAACCAATTGAACGTTCTAGAGGGCTCTCTTTATTCTAAAAGGTCAGGTAAGATGGATATGACAAACAATACAAAAATAAATTTACACTACCAAAGGATAAGATGAAAAACTTACTACTAGCTCTTATATTTTTTTTGAGCGTACCAGCCATTCAAGCTGAAACTATGATAGCAGGGGTAGAAGTTCCTTTAAGCTATTCTTTTACAAGCGCTGATGACGGAGGGAGTCTCGAAGCAGATGGTGCCCCTTCTGGTATTATCGGTTATGTTGGGTTTCCTGTTATAGGGACTTTTGGGATTGAATCTTATGTGATCTCCTTAACTGATAATGACTCTGCTGAAATCGAAACTCAGATGCTAGATTATATGTATACCTTTCTGTTGCCTTTTTTAGATATCTCCCTTGGTGTTGGTGGGGGAGTTGGGCAAACTCAAGTTACTGGTGATGACGGTTCAGATTTTTCTACTGCCACTTCCAGCCAGTTATTTTTTAAGTTGGGAATCCCCGTTTGGGGCGTTGTTCAGTTAAGGTATACCCTTGCAAATATCAACGCACAAATTGAAAACACTGATGGCGATTTTTTAGAAGCAGGCGGTATAATGAGTTCTTTTGGTGTAGCAGTGGGCTTTTAGCCCTTGTTTAGTAAATACCAATTTTTGCTACTCACGCCACCTCTAGGTTGCCAAACCTTCTGGGCTAATAAGCTCAAACATTAAGTGAGAGTTGATTGTATGTCAGCAGGGGAACTGCCTGCTGACCATTCCCAAAAAGTTTCCAACTAGTAAGTTCCAACGTCGATGGTGTATCAACTTTAAACACCAAATGATGCGGAACAGCCTAGGAAAACTTGAGTTTTTTCTCTTACAAAGTAGTACCCACCAAAAGAAAAACTCATTAAAAAATAAAACTACTTTAGCCCCTGCTCTTTTCGAAGAATTATCCCCAAAGCCCTGTGGAAGTATTTTGTCAGAAAATTATATCTAACCCGTCGGAATTTGTTTCGCCCTGGGCAAGTTGCAACAATCCCCAGCCAACAAAATGGGAATGGGTTAGCATGGGAGGCGTTTTGTGATAAAGTACACTTCGCACCAGTGTTTTTTGCTAGTATATGTTTTAAACCTGTTATACAATCGCTCTCAGAACATATCTAGCGGTATAAAATACTGCCCAAAACAGTGACACAATTAGCCGGCTGAAAGCAGTTTATGGGGTATTGATTCATGACCAAATCAAATAGAAGCAAAAGGTGTAAAATGAGTAAAAGGTTAACTTGGAAAAGGCATTTTCTTTTGCTTTTGTTGGTAACATTTGTCTGTATTAATGCTACGCAACAGGCCTGGGCAAAGGGTTTAAATGACGAGTTAAAAGCCACAAAAGATATGCCTCAGGTTGTCCAAAAGTATTTGGAATCCATGTATCTTTCTAAGAGTTCAGCCCAAGATCAGACAAAAGAGCTAAAGAAAATGCTCGAAAAATCAAACAAAGCTGGGGATCGCTTCTTTGCCTTTCATCTTTTAGGGCGGTTTGCCGCAGGCGAGGGGATTCCTGAAAAAAACAAAGCTGCAGGGTGGTTAGAGGCAGCGCAAGAAGATGCCTTAGAGATTTTGACAGATAATTTAAACGAAGATGATTTGAGCATTTCTGAACGAGAAATGACTGTTTATGCAATAGGCCGTGTGGCTGCATCCACGGCTACAGCTAGCCCTGATATTAATAAAGATGCGCTTGAAGGCTTGGTGAAATCTGCAAATGGTGACCAACTTTTACTTTCTCGGGCAGCAGTTCCCCTGCTAGGTAAGGTAATTTTGCTGCAAGGAAAAAATTGGGAAGACCTTAGCGAGCAAGCTGGCGATACCTTAATGAAAGAGTTAGAGAGCGCCGACCCGACCCGAAAGCGTTATGCTATCGTTGCTACCATTCAGTTTTTGAGAAATTTAAAACTCGTGAAGGGTGCAGAACCCCTGAATGAGGCCACCAAAGAAGTGTGGGAAGAGCTAAATGATCAACTAGATGATATCGACTCAGTGCAGTTGCAGATAGACCTAAAGCGGCTTGTAACCATCTTGGCCGCTAAAAGAAAAGAACCAGCTTTTAAAAGTCTGATTAAAAAATCTCAAAGTATTGTGAACGGGTATGAGCTTAAGCCAAAAGCCTTTAGCGGAAAAATAAATGAAATTTTGGAACAATTTAAGGAAGAAGATGATCTAGAGGATTTAGACGCAGCGACAGCCCAAGCCCTAAAACTATCTCGGCCTGAACGAGACCTTTTGTTGATATTATTGCAAGCTGCTGCATCCGCCCCTGAAAACCCAATGCACAGGCTGCGGGCTCAGTATTTTGCTATTTTTAAACTCAGCAATGATGCAAATTCTAATCTAGCCTTTTCGCAAGTGGGCCGTTTCTACCTAAGTCAGCTTTACCAGCGTCAGTCAGACCAAAAGGGTTTGGTGGCCATAGGCGCTTTATCTAGTCTGTTGGCCAGTACTGACCAGTCTCCTCTAGTATTGCCACTCTTAGAGGAAATTACCGATAGCATAAACTATAAGCTGCCTTATTGGGCGCAGCGCCGTTTGGTCTCGCTGGTTTTTTTAAGCGCCGCCGATTCACCAAATGATCAAGTTAATGAAGCTGCTTTTAAATTATTACTGCACATAAGAAAGAACACTTTGCAAATGGGGTTGGCTTGGGAAGTCCAACAGAGGTTAAAATTCTTGAGCAAGTCAGCTTCTAATAAACGTGTGATGCGGCTTGCCGCAGAAGCTTTAAACCAGGGTAAATCATGATTTTTAAAGCCTTGAAACAGGCGCTTGCACTAGCCTTTTCTATTTCCGCTGCAACCTCAGCCTTGGGGGCGGATCTTAAAGTAAGTTACCCTCAAATTTTGCAGCAAAAAGGGGAAATCTATAAAAACACCAAAAAAGGATTTGTTGCCATAAAAGAAGGGGATCTCTTAAAAATTACAGATCATCTGCAAGCTGGGGCTTTAGGGAAAAAGGATAATGTAACTGAAAAACCCAAATTGCTACAAAAGCAAAAGCTGGTTTTTTCCTTTTCCGATAAAGAGATTATTGTGGCCCCACAGGGAAGCCAGGCAAAATTTACCAAGATCAAAAAATTGCCTAATTATGAGCTTACTGGTTATTCAACTTTGATCATTAAACCACAAACCAAAAGCTACTCCTTTACCCTAAACGGTTTAAAAATGGAATCGACCACAGGCGCAACCCTGTACCTTGTGGCTACAAAAAGTGTGCAACAATGGACACTTGACTCAGGAGAGGTTTCAGCTTGGTTGCCTAAGAACAAAGGCAAATCAACGGTTCAAGAAAAATTTATTCTTAGAACTGGCGAACGAATTACGAAGAAAAAAAAGACTTTTGATTTAGAACGTAACCCCGATTATAAAGATAAAGTCTATTTAAATGCCCAAGCCGCAGGTTTTACAAAGGTAGTTCCTTATAAATATGCCGGCAAGGCCACCTTTAAAGGCGATTTTTTAATGGTCGACCGAGGGGAAAGTCGAGAGAAACTTGTTGGTTCCCCTGTGCCGATTTTTGAAGGGGATATTGTAAAAACGGGGAAGGGCCAAGAAGCAAAACTTAATTTGGAAACAGCGGACTTGATTATTATTCAACCTGAGTCCAGCTTTAATTTGTCGCAAATTGAAACGCAAAAAGTTCAAAAGAGCGACTTTAAGTTTACCGGTAAAATTAGAGTTAAGGCCAAAAAACGGAAAAAGAAACGGTCTGTTCGTTTTCGCAGCGCAACGGCTGTGATTGGCATAAAAGGAACTGAATTTTTTGCTAGTGCCACTGCTGGCGAGACCGAAGTGGGAACGCTTGAGGGCTTAGTTGGGGTTGCTGACCCCGATGGTAAGGGCGAAGTTCTTGTGGAGCCAGGTCAGAAAACTAGAGTTAAAAAAGGGCAATTACCAGAAAAGCCTGAGGCCATGGAGCCTGCTCAGCTAAATGAATTGAGCAAATCAGCGCCTACAGGTAATACGGAGGGACAAGGCCCAAAAATTTGGCCACCTCTCCAGTTAGCTTTTGTAACTAACTTAGAGGGTGCGCCTATCAAAGTGGCCTTCAATGCTCCAATGACAAAAATCAAGTTGCTGGTAAATGGCAAAGAGATCCCAGCGACGATTGCAGAGGATAAAAAAACGGCTGAAATTGATGTTGTCGCTCTATTTGCCGCAGCTGCGAAAAAAACAACTGTAAAGCTCGAAATTGAGGCGACTGGTGAAGACAAAGCTGTTGCCAAGTCGTCTACCAGTTTAAAATTGCGGCACAAGCCTGCAAAACCACCTGAAATAACCATTGCAGAGGGTAAAACCGAAATCCGCACAGCTAAGGTGGAAAAACTTTTAATTGCCTCTGACCGTAAAATGTCCACTTGGGAATTGAGTCTCGACGGGAAACCAGTAAAGCCTGTCACAACTAAAAAAGATGCAACCTCAGATACAAAAGGAGTTCTCGGTCTTGAGCTTTCTGGTGGTTGGTTAGCTGGTTTAAAATCTGGCGACCATATCTTAGAAGTTAAGGGCACTGACGAGTTTGACATGGCCAGTGAGGTTGCGAAGATCACCCTAAAGGTTGATCAAGATGCTCCTTTTGTAACGGGGCTAGCTGTAACACCTAGGCCAAACTCATTGGGCACGCCGCTAGTTTTAGGGGACTTGGTTACAGATGCAGAAAAAATGAAAACTACTGATAAAGAGCTAGCTAAGTCAGAACCTGCAAAAATGCTACCCATGGATAACCTACCCTTGAAAGAAGGGGAGGGATTGACCTTCAAGTTTAATGAAAAAACCACCTCTACAATCATCGAAGTTGGTAAGCAAAAAGTGGAGTTAAAACCCAAAGCAAAGGGCCTAGAGTTTGAAATTGCTGCCAGTGACCTAAGTAGCTTGTTTAAAGGCAATCAAAAGGGTGAATTTACTCTATATTCTACCGACGACCTTGGAAATGAAAAGGCCATTAAGGGCCAAGTGGAATTTTCACCCCTACCTAGCCCAGCGGTTTTAGCTTGGTCCTTTAAGGGGAAAAGTTTAGCAAGTAAGGGAGACAAAGATTTAGTCTTTAGCTCTAACCAAGTAGTTGAAAAATGGGAAGTGAAGGTAAATGGAAAAAGTTTAAAACTTTTAGAGCTAAAGTCACAGCCACCTTTTGCCGTTGGTCAAAAAGTTACCATTTCTAGTGTCGAATTACTTAAGCTTGCAGAAGGAAGCAACAAAGTAGAAGTTACAGTATGGAATGACTTTCAACAGGATACCACTTTACCCTTGGCCTTGAGCCTTGATCAATCTGCACCAAAACTAGTGCAAATTGTGCCTGCCATGCCTTTGGAGTGGTTGAGCTTTATGGATAAGGATGTGGCTACCTTCGAATTTAGCGAACCCCTGTCCGAGGCGTCGGCAAAGGTTGCAGGTAAAAAGTGGGCAGTAAAGCTCAGTGCCGACAAGATAAGTTTGACTCTAACGGCCTCAGCGAATTTACTAGGGAACAAGGAGCAAGAATTTGAGATTGAAGTGGCAGACCAATTGGGGAATAAAGCTGTCTTTAAAGGCTGGGCGCGCATTAAACCCATGGGGGCTTCTGCCCTGAGAGATTCTTATAACGAAAGTTCTTTGGGCAATCAAATTGGCGACACAGATGCTGGCTTGGAAATTGACCGAATCCCCTTTGATGCGAGGAAACCCAAAATTGTGAAATAGGACCTAGTCGACACCTGTTAAGTACGGCTGTAGGCTTAAAAAGTAAGGTGCAATTGACCTAAAATTGCTGCTTAATTGAGGGGGCTAAAAATTACCCTTTGCTTTTTTATCCTGCACAGATGCCTAGGCTTAGTCTGTGGAGCCGAGTCTAGCATCTATTTCTAGCCTAAGTTCTTTTCCATTGCTGCACTTTTATAAACTCCCTATAATTAGACGATCAAATATAAATCATACACCGAAGTAAATGGAATAGCATGAACCCCAATAATAACCCCTACTACCTTACAATTGTAACTACTGAAATCTCTGACCATGACCCAGAAGGTTATAAGGCTTACCGTAAAGAACTGTCTGAAATTATGTCAGAGCAGCCGGGTTTTAAGGGAGCTGAGGCAGTTGTAGAAGGAACCACAACCATTAGCTTGGTTTATTGGGAAACCCAAGAAGCCATGAGTGCTTGGGGCTCTGCGCCAGCGCACCAAGAGATAAAGAAAAAAAGCCATGCAGGTGGTTGGTTAAAGTCGGCACGCATTGAGATTGCCCAGGTGAACCATTGCATTGAAATGCCACCGAAATAATTTTAGTGCACTTAGAGTCAGGTAAAATTTAGACTGGAGTAGAAAATGAAAGCAGTTGGATATAAAGCCTCAATGCCTATTGATGAAAAGGGTGCTTTAGAAGACATCACCCTGCCCGATCCTATCCCGAGTAACAAAGATTTACTTGTCTCTGTTAGGGCCGTTTCAGTTAACCCCGTTGACACAAAAATCAGGCTTAGGGCGGCCCCTGAAGAGGGGCAATATAAGGTGCTTGGCTGGGATGCCGCAGGCGTGGTTGAGGCAATTGGCCCAGATGTTAGTATGTTCAAGGTTGGTGATGAAGTCTGGTATTCTGGGGCTGTAGATCGGCCTGGGACAAATTCAGAATTACACTTGGTAGACGAGCGAATATCGGCCAAAAAACCAGAGAAACTGGGCTTTGCCGAGGCCGCAGCCCTTCCCTTAACTTCTGTTACTGCCTGGGAGCTGCTTTTTGATCGCCTCCAAGTGGACCAAGACTCTAAAGGTACTCTTTTGGTCATTGGTGCCGCTGGTGGAGTTGGCTCTATCTTGATTCAGCTTGCAAAAAAACTCACAGGTTTAACTGTTATAGCCACAGCCTCTAGGGCAAAATCTAAGGAGTGGGTAACCTCTTTGGGCGCTGATTACGTTATTAACCACAATAATTCATTGGTTGCCCAGTTGAAAGCTATAGGCTTTGAACAAGTGCCTTATATCATCAGTTTAACCCACACAGATGAATACTTAAAAGACATTGTAGAAGTCATTGCCCCCCAAGGAAAGTTTGCTCTAATTGATGATCCCCCAACATTAAATGCAATGCCCTTTAAAACCAAAAGTGTTTCCATTCATTGGGAGCTGATGTTTACTCGCTCTTTATTTCAAACCTCAGATATGATAGAGCAGCACAGAGCTTTACAGAAATTGGCTGAAATGGTGGATGCAGGGGAGATTAAAACTACCCTAGGCAACAACTTTGGCAAGATAACAGCGGTCAACCTGACCAAGGCCCATAAAGTATTAGAAGAGGGAACAGCTGTTGGTAAAATCGTTTTGGAGGGCTTTTGATCCTGCTTGCAATAGCCTCAAGAAATAAACTTCTTGACATGAACTGACCAAATAACTAATCTAGTCATTAAGTCACAAAAACGAGGAAAATTGTGAACTCTACTGAACTAAAAATTTTAACAGCGGCGCACCAGCTTTTTTTTCGCTTTGGTTTTAAAAAAACTAGTGTGGACGAAATTGCTGCCGAAGCTGGTGTTGGTAAAGGGACCATTTACAACCACTATTCTAATAAAGAAGAGTTGTTCATGAAGCTTGGTGAATCCATGCAAACGTTGGTGAAGGAACAGGTAGAAAGAGAAATTTCCCACGTTACCCAAGCTGACGAAAGAATTTTTGAGCGCATTGACCGAGAGATGAAACTATTTTCTGCCAAAAAGTTAGAAAGTGGGGCAACCCCTGCGATCATGCAGGAATTGTTTGAAGTCTGTGGCCACTTAAAGAGCCTACAAAAATATAATGAAATAGGCTTAATTAGAGATCTGGAACTGGGTGTGGAGCAGGGGATTTTTAAAAAAATTGATGTGGAGCAAACCTTTAAATCGATTTACACTGTAATGGGCCAATTTATGTTAAAATGGCTGTTCATGGATTATGAAGAGGTTAAATTAGAGAGAAACTCGATTCTTAAAATGATGATTGATGGAATTCGGGTTTAAAAACCCACACAAACCACAATAGTTAAGTTTATTTTTATTGGACTTAATTAGAACCTAGCCCTAGTAGGGCTTTTTTTTACATGAGGACTGACCCAAAAACTATTTTGGTCAATTCGGCAACCCTTGGTAAAGCTTGCAAAGCTAGCTATACCAAGGTTTTTTTTACTTCATAGGTGACTAAACGACTAATTTAGTCACTGGGTTATCTGCCCCTTGGGGCACTAAATATTAACAATGCATAGAGAATTCTTATGATGAAATTTTTTGCTAACATTTCAACCAAATATCCTTGGTTGATGTTCGTCGTTGTCATAGCCGTAACTGGTTTTATGATGAACCAAATTAAAACCAAGCTGAAGGTTGAGCCAGACATGACCAAGTTCATGCCTAACTCTATGCCCACAACCAAAGCCAATGACTACTTAAAAAAGAATTATAATTTTAAAGATTCTATGCTCGTTGGTATCGAAGCCACTGAGGGAACTTTGATGACTACCGAGCGCTTTAGAGCAATGGAAAACATCATCTTAGCCATCAATGAATTAAAAATGACTAAGACTTTTGATAGCATTCTAACAGGCAAAAAAGAAAATCTAACCTTTGGTTTGGGGATTGATACTGAAAACATCAGTGGCTTGGCCAACCTAGAAAATGTTATTTTAGATACAGAAACAGGTTCTGTTGTCACGGGTAGCGTGATCAAAAAGTTAAAAACAGAACTGGGCATTGTCAGCCTTGCAGGTTTTGAAGAACGACTCCCAACAAAGGATGCCGATCTAGAGCGCTTAATGGAGCCTCTAATAAAGTTGGTGATGGAAAATCGCCTTTTTAAAAATAACGTTCTGTCAGAAGACCAAACAGCCTCGACTATCCGCATCCCCATGGTTAGGAAGTGGGACTATAAAAGACGTTACACTGTTTCTGAGCTGACAACAGCTTTAGACCCAGAGGCGCTTAAAAGGCGTTACCAAGGTCAAGATAGTTTATTCCCCTATACAATTTATAACAAAAAACTTGGAGATGTAACCTATGATGATGCTTTTATTGCTGCACATTCACAGAAACTTGCCGAAATTTTCCAAAATTATTTAAATTCAAAATTAGACCCCATTTTTGGCGACTACCCAGAGCTTGAAAAAATGCTTGAGGTGCCATTAACTGCCCCAACCTTCCTTGAAATTTTAAAGGTTTTAGAGCAGCGCGAATTCAACCTTCATCCTGAAATGATGACTTGGGAGAATGTGAATATCGGCCTTTGGGAAACTCTATTACCAGAACTAGACCCTGCCAGCCGTGAAAACTTAGAGTTTCAAATTGGCAACGTAATGAATGTTTACGACCTTGTTTTGGTCTACGCTGAAGTAAACCAAATCTTAGAAAACAATAAAGTAGAAGGCGTAAAATATTATGTCGCTGGTACACCTGTTGTCTTGGCTGTCTTTTCAGAAATGATGGGCAAGGATATGGGCACACTACTCCCTGTTGGGGTGGTTGTGATCTTTTTAATTTTAGCTATTAGTTTTAAATCCTTGCGTGGTGTTGTGATCCCACTGATTACGGTAATCTTATCGATCATTTGGACATTAGGCTCCATGGCCACAGTGGGAACCCCACTAACGGCTTTATCTTCGATTTTACCAGTGGTGTTACTGGCGACAGGTAGTGCCTATGGCATTCACTTACTTAATCGCTACTACGACGATATTAAGTATTCGACCCACAGAAAAGAAGTAATGAACCTCGCCGTGCGCCACGTTGGTTGGGCTATTGTAATGGCCGCCACCACGACCTTTGCAGGCTTTATCTCGTTGCTTTCATCTGATCTATCTATGATCGCAGACTTTGGTCTCTTTACTGCTGTAGGTGTACTCTATGCCTTGTTCTTAACCTTGACTCTGAGCCCCGCTCTTTTAAGCCTCTGGCCACTGCCTAAGAAAGTTAAGAAGATGCACGAGTCAGATTCAGATGCCGAGCAACAAGGTAGTTTTGTTGATGGCATCATGGTTATGATCGCCCATTTGGTTATTAAAAATTCGAAAAAGATTGTCATTGGCTCCGTGGTTGCCATTGTAGCCTTTGCCACTGTGGTTCCCCAGCTTGAGTTTGAAGGGGGGCAAATGGCCAACTTCAAGCCAGACAACGTCCTTTTTCAAAGTGACCAGCTGATCAATAAAAAGCTGACAGGTACCAACCTGTTTAATGTCCTGTTTAAGTTTCGCGACCAAGTGAACTTGGAAGGCGATTGGATTCAAGGCGAATTAAAAACAAGAAGTGCTAACTTTGGTGCCTCTTGGAGTGGCTTCACAGCTAAGAATAAAATCAAGCTGCCAGCAGCTTTAGAGAAGATAAACCAATCGGTAGCAGCCAAGGATGCCAAAGAAATTTCAGACTCTTTGCAGTTGATTGCAGACTTGATGAATGAAGACTTTGAGGTTGTTACTGAAGAAGCCGAAGAAGAGACTTCGGACTTAGGTGCCCTGGATGAAGCCAGTGATGATTTTGGTGGTTTAGGCGACCTAGGTGATAGTGAGTCCACTGTAGAAGCAACAATAGGGTCCTTTGCCGACCTTTCATCAGAACAGGTAGCAGGTTTAAAAAACTTAAATCAGCGCTTAGGAATGGATGAGTCTGCTTGGGAAACCACAGGTGCAGAAATCTTAGCTTTAAGAAAAGTTGCTGCCATAGAGTCTGCAAAGCCAATGAAAAAGAGCTACAACCTTTTATTTGATCTCTTTGCAACTGATGTGAAACAACCTCAGGTGTTACACAAGCTAGTCAAGTTGCAAGATAGTGTGTGGGGACTTCAAAGCCCAATGGTCGAAGTTGATGGTCAGATGATGACACCAACTTCCTTTGTTACAGGCCCAATTGACCTGATTCGCACAACCTACCGTGTATTTTTCCACGATGACAAACCTGAGTTTGATCGCCTTCCAAATGCGGAAACCGATAACTTGAGTGACTCAAGTTTAACAGACCGGGGCATTATTGGTGTGGTTCTAAACCAAGCCCAAAGTGGAAGTCGTGAAAATTTTGATGCCATGATCTCTCCTGACTTAAAGGAGTTCCAGATTAACATTATTGCGAGACAGGGTTTGACTGCCTTTGTTGATGGTTACCAAAAGAACATCCAAGCCGAGCTGGATCAGCTTTTTAAGGAAAATGATCCTTACATGGAGCGGGTTACAATTACAGGTTATGCCCCTTCAATTAAGGAGTTAACTTCTGTGATCGGTAATTCCCAGCTTAAGTCCATTGGCCTTGCCTTTATCTTGGTATTCATTGTGACTTATTTTATTTTTGGGTCTGTCATTGGTGGAATTTACTCTATCTTACCTCTGGTGCTTACTGTATTAGGTAACTTTGCTGCCATGTGGGCCTTGGGTTGGAAAATCAACACGGGTACTATGTTAGTGGCTTCGATCTCCATCGGGATTGGCGTGGATTACACCATCCACTTTTTAGAACGCTTTAAGCACCAAATTTCATTGGGTGAAGAGATTGAAACTGCCTATATCAACACAACCAGCGGCATAGGCAAGGCTGTATTGATCAATGCAACCTCGGTGGCGCTAGGCTTTCTAGTTCTAATGCTTTCCGATTTTGTAAGTAACATCTCCATGGGTATGCTCATGGCTGGAACCATGATCTATTCTAGTTTTGGTGCCTTAGTAATGTTACCTGCTTTGATTATTTGGACCCGACCTAAATTTATATCTAAGCATACTGCCTTTGACGAGTCAGATGATGCTCAACTACTACAAGAAGTAACTAACCATTAGGAAATAATATGAAAAATTTAAAATTATCCCTCGTAGCTTTATCGGCCCTAACGACCTTAACCTTGCCAGCTATCGCAATTGCAGGCCCTGCACAAGATAAGGGTTACAAAATAGCCTCAGAAATAGATGCAAAGCCTGTTGTAGAAAGATCAATGAGCGAAAATAAATTTTTGATCTACAACGCCCAAGACAAACTTCTTTTTACCAAGAAGTTCCGTACTGCCAATTTTGTTTCGGACTATAAAGATTCCAAAAAACGTTTAAGCAAGGGGATCTCTTATTTCTATTCTCCTGCTGACGATAAAGGGAACTCAGCCTTAACACTGGAGCAGCCAAAAGGCCAAGAAGATGACCAGTGGCTTTATTTAAAAGGCTTACGCAAGCCCAAACGAGTTTTAGGCTCTGATAAGTCAAGTAGCTTTATGGGCTCTGATTTTTCTAATGGCGACCTTGCCCGACCTGATTTAGATGATTCTACCTACACCTGGCTCGGGAAAGACACAGTTAACTTTAAAGGCAAAAAGCTTAAAGTTGAAAAAATGGAAGTTAAGTTTAAAGACCCTCAAATGTCAAAGGACTATGGAACCTCAAAAACTGTAGGTTGGATTCACACAGCATCAGGTTTAATGTTTAAGACTGAGGTTTATAACCTTGAAGGCCAGCTTTATAAAACCATGAAATTATTGTCTTTCAAAGCGGTAAAAAACCGTGATGGTAAAAAGGTTTTCACAGTTACAGGTTTGGAAATGAAAAATGCTTTAAAAGGCACTAAGACTGTGATGAAAGTTGGAAAAATGAAAGTTGAAAAGGAAGCCACAGGTGTGAAAGAAGAGATGTTCTCACTCAACTACTTAACCCGCCGTTGGTGGTAATCATAGGACTAAAATGAATAAATTATTTTCCTTAATTTATACCCTGGTTCTGCTAGCTTTACTCTCAGTTACTAACCCTGCCTATGCGCAGGACTTTGATGACTTAGGCGACTTAGGTGATTCAAGTTCAGAAGATACTTCTGACTCTAGTACTGCAGAAGAACCAAAGAAGCAGGCAATCCAGTTTGGAGGCTACGTTAAGCCCTTGGCCTACTGGCAATCGGTGAGGTATTCTGATGAAGCCTGGTCTGCCATGCAAACCTTTGAGGCTCTAGGTAGAACTGTTCCCAGTGAGCAAGAGTCAGCAGGTTATTCTGATTTAGGCATCAGATACCAGTTTAATTTGGAAGCTTTTCTAAAGGACCAGGCAAGATTCTTTATGGCTGTGAATATTGAATACAATGAAGTCAGCGACGAGACAAAACCACCTGCTACTATGCGCCCTGTAGAAGCTTACTTGGAAATTTACCAAGGTAGTAGTACTTGGAAGATTGGTAGTCAGCTTGTAACTTGGGGTTATATGGAAGGGGTAGAAGTGCCTGCCGACCGTATCAATGCTAAGGATAGCTCGTACAATTCTACAGAATATGAAGACATTAAAATGGCCAGTACAGCGGTACAGCTAAAACAATCTCTAGGCGACTTTACAGGGATTGATTTAATATTTATTCCTTTAGCCAAGGCGAACATCGACCCTGTGGCAAATGAATTCTTTTACAATGTGGATGACGAAAAATTAGACAAAACCACTGGCAACTCTAAAGTTGGGGCAAGGCTCTATACAACTTTGGGAGACCTCGACCTGTCTTTGAGTTATGTAGAAGGTTTAGACACTATTGCTGATGTGACAGTCTCTGATGGTTACGATATTGGTAGAACCTACCACAAAGAAAAAAGTCCCGGCGTGGATATGCAATATAACTTGGGTAGTTTCTTTTGGAAGCTATCTTATGTTTCTCACATCACCGAAGATTCGGATGGAACAGACCAAAATATTAAAAACTCTTGGGACCATGTCGCAACGGGAATCGAGAGTTCATTTGGCTCTAGTACCATCAATCTGTATGTCGGCCAAATGGCTGTCAAAGATTGGGAGCAAAATTCAGCCACAGCGACCATAGCCAACCAGCTGATGGGGCAATCAAGCGAAAGGACTGATTTTATTTCAGGCCATATCACCTCTAGTTTTTTAACAGGTGACGCCCTTTCAACTACCTTGATTTTTGCACAATACAAAGATGCCGATGGCGAGGTTATTAAGCTATTTGCTAAGCCTACTTTAAGTTATAAAATCACTGATGGTTTGCAAGTTATGGCAAGCCCAACTTATGTTAATGCAGCTGATACTTACTTCAGTCAGATGCAGACAGAACTTAAGTATAGCTTCTAGATTTCCTCCCTTTTTCTAGAGGCTTCAAAACCGACGGTCAAATGAATAAAAACCTGACTGTCGGTTTTTTGTTTCGGTCTATATCCAAACTTCAAAAATACTCTAATAGGTCAATTGCCGGGCCCCTAAAACGGAAAAAAGCCCTTTGACTAAAGCTTTAACCAAAATTAAAATCCCTTGGAAAAAGGTTTCTAAGAAACATAGCTTTTGTTAGGGTTTGAGCAGAGCATTAAGTCTTCTTCCCTCGTCCCTTTTTTTTGGCAAATTGGAGTTTTTTTGAGAGTTCCTTTTTTTAGAATTAAATTCTTGCTGTTTTTGTTGCCCCTTATTTTTTTAAGCGCAACTTCGGCTCTGGGGGAAAGCACAAAAATGCCTATTGTTAGGGGGCAGGGCCAAATTTCTCTTAACCCTCACCTTTCTTATTTTGTAGACTCCACAAGTAATTTAGGATTGGAAGAAATCCAATCAAAAGAATTTTTGCCCTTAAAGGCAAAGGCTTCAGCTAAGATATACAGCTTCGGTTACACTCACGATGCCATCTGGTTTAAGCTTAATTTTAAAACAGGCAATGTTATAGGTAACCATTTCTTGCAACAACGAAGGTGGTATATTCACCACTTTGATCTTTGGTTGTTTGAGATAGGAAGCCCCAAAGTCCAGTATTTTGAATCAGGTAGTTTGGTCGCTATAAAAGATCGCCCTTTCCCCCACCGTACCTTAGTCCAATCTGTAAAATTAAATTCCAACAGGGAATACCAAATGGTTTTCCGAGGGAAAACAGAGCAAATTTTTGATATCCAAATGATCCTCTGGAGTGAGAGAGCTTTTTATAACGATAATAATTTCAAAATTTTAGGAGACGGTATCTTTTATGGTGGGCTACTCTTGATGTTGGTTTACAACCTGATTTTAGCCTTTAATCTTAGAGATTCTGCTTATTTTTATTATAGCTTGTTTTTAGGCAATGCTTTGCTTTCCATTGCAACTCTAGAAGGCCACTCCCTAGAGTATCTATGGCCCAGCTTAACATTTTGGAATATTTGGGCCTTTTCATTGATTCGGATTACAGGGGTTGTCTGGATTATTTTATATATCACCACCTTTTTAAAAACCAAAGAGCGAGAGCCAAGGCTACATCGAATTTTTCAAGTGTTGGTTTTTCTAGTGCTGTTGAATTTTCCATTAGCTATCTTTTTGCCAATTTCCTCAATTCAGGGATTGGTTAACGTCTATGGATTCTGTGGGTTATCCGTATTGTTGGTTGCTGTTATCCGTATTTATAGAGCAGGGCATAAAGAAACAATTTTTCTTGTAAGTGCCCTGGTAATTTATTTATTAATGATGATAGCTATACTCCCAAGGCAGCTAGGCTTGGTTAACAATGTTAACTTTGGGATGAATGCTGTAAAGGCTATGCATATTTTTGATATTATGATGCTTTCTTTAGCTTTATCAGGGCGAATTCGCAAAATTCGCAAGGAACGAAGTGACGCTAGAGAGGCCCTAATTTTAGAAACACAGCGTCACACAAATGAACTAGAGTCCAAAGTCCAAAGCCGCACCCTAGCTTTAGAAGAGGCACTATTTGAGGCTACTACAATCCAAGAAAAGTTGATCGACACCCAAGCCCAGATGGCTCAATCAGAAAAAATGGCCGGTTTGGGTACGCTAGTGGCAGGCGTTGCGCACGAGATTAATAATCCCTCTAGCGCCGTGCAAATCTACATGTACAATTTAAAACAAGATCTAGCAGAATTTAAAAAAAGTCTTTTTGATTTGGCTGCCGAAGATAGTTCAAAAGAGGTTTTGGACTTTTTTAATAATCACTTTGATAAAGTTCACTATAAAATTACTCAGGTTGAAGATGCTAGCTTAAGAATCAAAACTATTGTTGAAGACTTGCGCAGTTTTTCTCGTTTAGGTGAAGATGAACGCTCTCCTTCGGATATTGAAGAGGCAATTCTTGCTATCAAAAGGTTGATTATTGTTCAATATGGTGATTTTGTGAAGTTTGAAGAAAATTTTGAAGTTGTTCCAAAATTAGAATGTTGGCCTGCTTTATTGAACCAAGTCTTCATGAATATTATGATTAACGCTTGTCAGGCCATTGTGAGTACAGGTAAAATTGGGAACCTTCACATATCTAGCTGGGTTCAAGATGATGACTTAGTTATCAGTTTTGAGGATTCTGGTTGTGGAATGTCTAAAAAAACCCAAGAAAAAATGTTTGATCCCTTTTTTACAACCAAACCAGTGGGGGAGGGAACGGGTATGGGGTTGAGTATTGTTTTTGGAATTGTGCAAAAGCACAAGGGAACAATGAAGGTTCACTCGGAGTTAGGGCAAGGAACCACTATTATCCTTCATCTTCCCACACAAAAAAACTATAATTTTGAGTTAAGGTTAAAAGATGACACTAATACTTGATAAAACGAAGTTAAAGTTAAAGCCAGAGGCTAACTCCCCAGATAAGCCACTGATTCTGCTTGTTGATGACGAACTGTCCCTTTTGGATTCTACTTCTGAGCTTTTGGCCCTAGACTATAGAGTTTTAAAGGCTGCAAGTGGTGCAAAAGCCTTGGAGTTGCTTGAAAATACTACTGAGCCAATCCCTTTGATTATTACTGATCAGAGAATGCCAGAAATGACAGGTGTGGAATTTTTAAAGGCTTCTTTAGAGTTAATGCCTGACGCTTTACGGATTGTGGTCACTGGGTATTCTGATCTTGATGCAATCATTGATTTTGTCAACGATGTCCAAATTTATAAATTTATTACCAAACCTTTTGACCCTGCAAATTTTAAACTGACCATCCAAAGGGCTATGGAAGCGTCGGCATTGAAAAAGCAAAATGCAAATCTTGTAGCTAAGTTGCAAGAAGCGAATTTGCAACTAACCGATAAAATTGAGCAGCAAGACGAAGAAAAAAAGCGCCGTATGCATGTAGATTGTATGAAGGTTGCTTTGATTGTTTGGGAATTGACACATCAAAAAACCAAGGCTGAGTTGGCTTCAGAATCAGGCCTTTGGAGCAGTAACTTTGATGAAAAAGGGACCTTACGCTCTAAAACAATTGAGCGTTACCTGAATTTAGAAAGTCTACCCCAAACGCCAAAAACGGCTTTGGTGGTGCAAACAGCCCAGTTTGTTTTAGACCATTGCCCCAAAAAAGATCAATTTCGTGATCTTCTAGAATCGCATATCGCAGATTTATGTGGCCTCTTGTTGCAGCGACTTTCCTAGTCTTTCAAAACCACTGCCAAAATTTTGTGAAAATTGAAGACCATTATCTTACGGCCTCACAATATTAGTAACTTTTGATTCGGGAATGCCGCCCATCCTTAGGCAGCAAAATTTTGAAACTCTAAAGGAAGGTGTTTAAGTCTAAATCTTTAAAGATGTCCTTATGTTCTTCCAGATACTTCATGGCATCACCAACATTAGTCACCAACTTTAACTTTTGTTTTTCTGTTTCCAAAGCCGCACCCGTTAAATTATTTTTATGTCGTACGATAGCACTAGTATTTCTCACAATAGAATCCTGCAAGCCGTTGAGAGGGTCTGCTAGGTAATCTTCATCCAGGGTGTTTACTAAAGGGGCCAGTGTAAGTAAATCTGGCTAAGCCCGTTTTTCCCCTGAAAAAACGCCTGAAAAAGTGTTAGCATTTTTATCACGATCTGTAAGGTGCCCAAAATCCCATTTCTCGTTCATTGTAGAAATGAAAGAAGTGTGATCGTGTTCGGTATTGATAATGGTATTTTTCTGGATATAAGAAGAGATCATCACTGAGGTTAACCCGTTTTTGTGGAGTCCTTCAGTTGTCGCCATAGTTTCATATTCGATTGGAGTTTTATACCCCAAAGTTGAGTGTAATCTATGATTGTTATAAAATTCTTCAATATATTCAAAAATACTTTGACGAGCTTCTTCCCTTGTTTTGAATTTTCGATGATGAAGCCATTCTTGCTAGAGTGAGTTAAAAAAACTTTCAACAACAGCATTATCCCAGCAATTGCCCTTTTTGT
>JASJGK010000168.1:0-13059 GCA_033791585.1 SAR324 cluster bacterium
AACCTTCTGTGTTTCTGTCTCTTGTTTGTGTAAACGTAAAACAACCGCAGCGATTAAATTGGCCAAGGTCTGCGCCAATCTTAAATGATCATCAAGACTGTGGCGTTCTTTGGCATCAAGTGTACAGGTTAAAACCCCCAAGGCTTTTTTCCCTTTTAAAATGGGAACACCTAAAAATGCTTCTTCAGGGTTATGGATTCCTAATCTGTTTAAAAACCGTGGGTCTTGGCCAATTCGGCGGATAGAAAGAGAAGTCATGGTGCTTAAAATTAAGCCTGTGATTCCCTCACCTTTTTTATAGCGCACCTGCTCAAAGGCTTGGCGGCTGACACCTGTGGCAGCTTCTATCAACAAACTTTGTGATTCCTCATCGAAGAGACTAACAACTCCATTTTTATAGCCCAACCTTTCTTCTAGTAGGGCTAGAATTTCTTCAAGTACATTTCCAGTATCACCTTCGTCTAAAAAGCAATTTGAAAGACCTTCAATCGCCTGTAAGGCTCTTTTTTCTAAATCAATCATTAGTCTGCCTCAGGGAAGATTATTTTAAAACCGGCACCACCCAGTGAAGAATTAAAAAACTCTAAGCTACAACCAAGGTCATCTAAGATTCTATGGAGCAAGGTTAAACTTAACCCCTGGTGCCCTTTTTTAGTGGTGTTGAGTGGTTCAAAGATCTTTGCCTGTTGGGTTTCTGGTACGCCTGACCCTGAGTCTTCAACTGTAAAAACCTTACCTCTTAGATTAGTTTTGAACTTGATTTTAACAAACCCTGTGTCTCTTTTTTCTAGGCTTTCAAAGGCGTTATCTACTAAGATACTGGAAATGAGTAGCATTCCCATTTCTGTTACAGGTAAATCTAAGTTTGATTCTGTTTCAATTCTTAATTTATAACCACCAAGGTCCACGATCTCACTGTACATAATTTCGAGACTTTTTGTGATTACATGGGAGTCACAAGAACCGGAAAACTGGACTTCTTCTGGCTTTAACGCACGATAAGAGTCTAATTCTTGGTGCATGTTTTTTAAATGTTCGGCCGTCCGAGTTACCCCAAAAGCTTCTATTTGAGCTAACCCCTTTAAGGCGGCCTCGGCTTGGTGTAGGTGTGAATGCAGCCTAAACAATACACCCTTGGCAAACGTACTTTGGGCAAGGCTGGTTTTTATGTCTCTTAGTTTTAAAGATTGATTTTTAATCTGTAATTCCTGTTCTTTGTTTTCTAGCTCGGTTAGGTCTGTCATGGTCACTAGAATCATGTTTTCTTTTTTCTTGTCCTCAAAAAAGTACTCAGAAGGAATTTCTTGGGCGGCATAGACAAAAGACTTTTTCCCTTGGAGGGTTTGGCATTCCAGTCTCTTCGGTTTTGAGTTACTTGCTCTAGTGGTCGTTAAAATCTTTAAAAGTTCAGCTTCTGTAGTATCTTTTAAGTCTGTAAGTAGTGTCTTTGCGGCGAGATTATCTAAAATTCTTGTTTGGTCTTTGTTGATAACAAATACAAGCCCATCCATGGCATCTAAAATCCGTTCAAGTAACAACTTTTGGCCCGAGATCTTCTCATGTAGGCGTAAAGATTCTTCTTGGTCTTTTAGTGTGAAAACCCAGCGATCGATCATCCCTGTTTCTGCGGTGATCGGCGAGGCCTTAACCTGTACTCTGTGGCTGTTGCTTTTTTGGCAGAGTAAACCAGACCAGTCTTTTTGAGTCTGTACAGCCACTTGTAAATCTTTTGATTCGTTATTATTTTTCCAAAAACTCCAGAAGTTACTATCTAAATCAGCGCAGTTTACTAATTCTGAAAAGGCTGGATTAAACAACCGAATTTGGCCAACTTTATTGGTCACAGCAACGCCGTCAGCAATAGAGCAAAGTGCATATTCAAGGTGCAACTCTTGCTCACGCCTTACGGCTAATTCTTTTTGCATTCGCTCAACCTCAATCATAAGAGTGAGGGTCAAAAGCTCTTGTGATTTAGGGCTAAGTTTCACTTCGCCCTTTTTAAAGTCTTCCAGTAATAGTTGCACTTCTTGAGAAATCATAGCTTTCCTATCTGAGCCTCTAATAATAAATAGTAACGTTTTGCGCCTTCAAAATTAGCTTCATAGAGGTAACCATGTTCACGGTCATAGCGCATGGTTTCGATAAAGCCCTTTTGCCCAGCTGCCACAATCACTTCGCCCTCGCTTGTGAGGTCACCTTTGGACTGGATTTTGTCGCCTTTGCTAAAAGCCGGTTTAGTCCAAGGGGTCTCTACAGCAATTAGTTCATGTTCCCTGCAACCTATGATTTGGTCTAAGTCCAAAAAATGGACATCATATACAGGGTCATTTAAAAACCAACCTTTCTGTTTTATGAACCCTGTGGCACCACATGCAACTAGGGCTTCGCCCCGTTCACTTCCATGCATGGTGCCATCATTGACCACATCCTTTGTTAGCCTGACTTCTTGGCCAGGTGCGAATCCGTCCATCAGACAGTTGGGGTTGAAGTGTCAAATTTGTCAGAAAAATCAGGAATGTTAGGGGTTGCGCAACCAGTTGAACAACCACCACAAGATGATTGCATTGAAAAATCGGGGCGATTTCCAGGCACCGCAAAATGGGCAGCTGATTCAATCAATGCGTCTTTATACTTATAGTATAACATCTCGGGGCTTAAGCCCTTAAGGCTTTCAATGCCCATTTTTTCAAGGTTTTGTCTGAATCTAGCCAAGAGTGGTAAGCGTACCGCTGCAACCCTGTCCATTTCATATGCAATAGAAAAAAAGTCTAAAAACTCGTCTGCCTCTTCTAAATCTTCTAGTTCTTCCATCCAGTCCATTGTCTGCTCCGTAAATATTTTGTAAATGAATTCTATATATACTCAGCAATTGCGGTGCCCATTATGGCGTAAATGCTACAAATTCATCTTAATAAACTGTTATTTAAGGTGATTATAAAGTTGTGTTGGTTTTGGCTTTGTAGTTTCTGTATGAAAACATGTTACAAACCCGACAATTTGTAAGCTTCTGACCATAAGTTTTGTGGGGTGATAGAGGTGTATAAAAAATAAAAGACTTTTATAACAGTAGCATATATCTATTCCCAAAAAACTGGCACGTCTCAGGCAACAGTAAAGGGCAAATGAACAATTCATTTCATCACAGTTAAACAAATGACAGGAGCAAACATGGCTAAGACCAGACAATGTGCCATCTACGGAAAAGGCGGAATCGGCAAATCAACTACAACACAAAACCTTGTTGCAGGCCTTGCCGAACTTGGTAACAAAGTAATGATTATTGGTTGTGATCCAAAGGCAGATTCAACTCGCTTAATTCTCCATTCAAAAGCACAAAATACAGTAATGCAACTTGCTGCTGAAGCAGGTAGTGTTGAAGATTTAGAATTAGAAGATGTAATGCAAATCGGTTATCGTGGCATTAAATGTACTGAAGCCGGTGGCCCTGAGCCAGGTGTTGGTTGTGCTGGTCGTGGTGTTATTACAGCCATTAACTTCTTAGAAGAAGAAGGCGCTTATACAGAAGACTTAAACTTCGTATTTTATGATGTGTTAGGTGACGTTGTGTGTGGTGGATTCGCCATGCCAATTCGTGAAAACAAAGCCCAAGAAATTTACATCGTTGTATCTGGCGAGATGATGGCTATGTACGCTGCCAACAACATTGCCAAAGGTATTGTGAAGTATGCAAAATCTGGTTCTGTTCGTTTAGCTGGTTTGATTTGTAACTCAAGAAACACAGATAGAGAAGATGATTTGATTATGGCCCTTGCTGCTCGTTTAGGCACAACCATGATTCACTTTGTACCTCGTGATAACATTGTTCAACGTGCGGAAATTCGCAGAATGACTGTAATTGAGTACGATCCAGCATCTAACCAAGCTGCTGAATACAGAACATTAGCGCAAAAGCTCGTAGACAACCAAAACTTTGTGATTCCTACTCCAATCGAAATGGAAGAGCTAGAAGACCTACTCATGGAATTTGGTATTATGGAAGCAGAAGACGAAACCATCGTTGGTCAGACTGCTGCAGAACAAAATTAATCAATTATCTAGGAATTTAAAATGAACGCACCTAAAAAGCCCTTAACTAAGGAGTCGGCCGAGGAGATGATCTCGGAAGTCTTAGCGGTTTACCCCGATAAGGCTGCGAAGGATCGAGCTAAGCACCTGAATGTTAATAGCGAAAATGTAGAAGGCGAATCAAATTGCGGCATTACTGCTAACAAAAAGTCATTGCCAGGCGTGATGACTATTCGTGGTTGTGCTTATGCTGGTTCAAAAGGGGTTGTTTTTGGCCCCATTAAAAACGTTGCCCATATTTCACACGGCCCAGTTGGTTGTGGTCAATATTCTTGGGGAACAAGAAGAAATTACTCTAACGGTATCACAGGTATTGATAACTTTGTAGTTATGCAAATAACTTCTGATTTCCAAGAGAAAGATATCGTTTTTGGCGGTGATAAGAAACTTGCTACCATTACAGATGAAATTGCTGAGCTTTTTCCGCTTGCAAAAGGTATCTCAATTCAAAGTGAGTGCCCCGTTGGTTTGATTGGGGATGATATTGAAGCCGTTGCCAGAGAAGCGACAAAAAAGCATAACATTCCTGTTGTACCAGTTAGATGTGAAGGTTTTAGAGGCGTGAGTCAGTCACTTGGTCACCACTTAGCAAACGATGCTGTTCGTGATTGGGTTTTAGCTAAAACCGATCCTGATTTTGAAGAAACAGACTACGACGTAAGTATCATTGGTGATTACAACATTGGTGGTGATGCTTGGGCGAGTCGAATTTTACTCGAAGAAATGGGTTTACGTGTAGTAAGCCAGTGGTCTGGTGATGCTTCTATTGCAGAGGTTACCCACTCACACAAATCAAAGTTAAACTTGGTACATTGCTACAGATCTATGAATTATATTTGTCGCCACATGGAAGAAAAGTATGAAATCCCTTGGATGGAATACAACTTTTTTGGTCCAACGCAAATCGCAAAGTCTTTAAGAGCGATTGCAGCAAAATTTGACCAGAAGATCCAAGACAATGCAGAAGCTATGATTGCTAAATATGAGCCTTGGGTAAAACAAGTAATTGAAAAATTCGGCCCCCGCTTAAAAGACAAAACAGTAATGTTATATGTTGGTGGTTTGCGCCCTCGCCACGTAATAAATTCTTATGAAGATCTAGGAATGGACGTTGTGGGTACAGGTTACGAATTTGGTCACAATGATGATTATGGTAGAACAACTGATTACTTGAAAGGAACTACTTTAATTTATGATGATGTAACCGCCTTTGAATTAGAAGAATTTGTGAAAAAGATTAACCCCGATCTAGTGGGTTCCGGTGTGAAAGAAAAGTATACCTTACAAAAGTTAGGTTTCCCTTTCCGCCAGATGCACTCTTGGGATTACTCAGGCCCTTATCATGGTTACCACGGCTTTCCAATTTTTGCTCGTGACATGGATATGGCTATTAATTCACCGACTTACACAAAAATTAAGGCACCCTGGAAATAGCTTTTATCCCACCCCCCAAATTGAGCGGGTGGTTAAAGCAAAATGATTCAGCTGTTAAACAAACAACCAATCGTCCCCACAGGAACCCCTGAAAAATGGCGTTACCTGTAAGGGCCAAGGAGAAAAATGAATAACCCACTCAAGGTGGAAGACCATAATACGATTTTCGAGCAAGAGGTCTTCAAAAAAAGCTTCGAAAATAAGAAGCAGTTTGAGTATGGCGCCACAGATGAAGAAGTAGCGACACAGCTCGCATATTCTAAAACGCCAGAATACAAAGAAAAAAACTTTGCCCGTAAAGGCCTAGTTGTAAACCCAGCAAAGGCATGCCAGCCCTTAGGTGCAATTTATGTTGCCGCAGGGTTTGAAGGCTGCTTACCTTATGTGCACGGTTCACAAGGTTGTACCGCATATTTTAGGTCTCACTTTAACCGTCACTTTAAAGAGCCATTTGCAGCTGTAAGTGATTCTATGACAGAAGATGCCGCCGTTTTCGGTGGAACTCAGAACATAAAAGATGGTTTGCAGAACGCCTTGGCTGTTTACAAACCCAAGATGATCGCTGTTTCTACTACTTGTATGGCAGAAGTTATTGGTGATGACTTGAATGCATTTATTGGAAATGCCAAGAAAGACGGTTACATCCCTGAAGACTTCCCAGTGCCATTTGCTCACACTCCTAGTTTTGTTGGTAGCCATTTAACAGGTTATGACCAAATGCTTAGAGGCATCATGTTCTACTTTACTAAGAACACAGAAAAAAGGGCAGAGAACAACGGTAAGGTTAACATCGTACCTGGTTTTGATGGCTTCTGTGTTGGTAATATCCCCGAAATCAAACGTTTACTTGGAATGATGGGTGCGGGTTTCACTATTTTAGGTGATAACTCTGACATCTTAGATACACCAATGGACGGTGAATACCGCATGTATGATGGTGGGACAACAGTAGAAGAAGTAACAGATGCAAATAATGCAATTGCTACTATCAGCTTGTTGCCTGATTCAATGGTCAAGGTTTCAAAAACTTGTGTAACGAATGATTGGGACCAAGAATTAATTGGCTTAACACCAATGGGTATTGATGGAACAGATAAGTTCTTGATGAAAGTTGCAGAACTAACAGGAACTGAAATCCCTGAAGAAATTGCTAAAGAGCGCGGTCGTGCACTCGACGCCATGGCTGACTCGAACTCATACCTACACGGTAAGAAATTTAGTATCTTCGGCGATCCTTCTTATGTTGAAGCCCTTGTAGATTTCTACATGGAATTAGGTGCTGAGCCACTTCATATTGTTTGTACCAATGGTACAAAAAAGTGGGGTAGAGCTTTTAGTGCAAAATTAGCTGAAACTGATTTTGGTAAGAATGCGACAGTATACCACGGGAAAGACCTTTGGCATTTACGCAGCCTGCTTTATGAAGAGAAGCCTGACTTTTTAGTTGGTAGCACTTACGGAAAACAATTGAGTACAGAATTAGATATCCCTTTAATTCGCTTAATGTTTCCTATCTTTGATCGTCACCATTTGCACCGATATGCAACTTTTGGCTACAAAGGCGCAATTAACATTCTACAATGGACAGTTAACGCATTGCTAGAAGACCTAGACAAAAAATCTCCAGGTTTCAATAACGATTTTGTTAGATAATAACGATTTTGTAAGAGAATAGGACTTGGTTAGATACTATCTGACGTAAGTTTAAGGCCCCGAGCAATCGGGGCACCCCCCCCCTTTATACGACCACTAAAAAAGGACCACAATGTTAACCAAATTACAAAAACAAACATTTGATGAGCCAGCTTGCGATCATAATGTTAATAAAAAAGAGGCAGGCTGCCCAAAACCAATTCCAGGAAAAGTTGGCGGAGGTTGCTCCTTTGATGGAGCCTACTCTTCCATGCTTCCCATCACTGACGCTGCACATTTAGTCCATGGCCCTATGGGTTGCCTTGGAAACTCGTGGAATAACCGAGGCAGTGGTTCCAGTGGTCCACAGCTCTATAGACAAGCATTCATTACCAATTTTTTAAATAACGATGTTGTCTTTGGCGGTGAAAAAAAATTATACAAAGCAGTAAAAGAAATCGTTGAGCGTCATGCCCCCCCTGCTGTTTTTGTTTACCAAACTTGTGTCACTGCTATGATTGGCGATGACTTACAAGCCTTATGTAAAGCCGCTCAAGAAAAAACAGGCACACCTGTAATTCCCGTTGAGTCCCCAGGTTTTATAGGCACCAAAAATTTTGGTAACAGGCTCACAGGCGAAGCATTACTCGCCCGTGTGATTGGTACCCAAGAACCTGCAACAGAACACCCCTTTAATATAAATTTGATAGGTGAATTTAATATTGCAGGTGAGTTCTGGCAGGTTCTGCCCCTATTTGAAGAGGTAGGCATTCGTATTATTTGTACCCTTTCAGGTGATGCTCGCTACCATGAAGTAGCTATGATGCACAAAGCCGACATTAACATGATGGTTTGCTCTAAAGCTATGCTCAATGTCGCTCGAAAGATGAATGAAAAATACGATATCCCTTGGTTTGAAGGGAGTTTCTACGGTATTGAAAATACTTCTCAAGTATTTAGAGAGTTGGCAAAGCATTTTGATAATGCAGAGCTAACAGCAAAAATTGAGACTATGATCGCACGTGAGATAGCACAGATTAAGCCAGAAATGGATGAGATTAAAACCCGACTTGCAGGCAAAAAAGCCCTGCTCTACACAGGTGGTGTAAAGTCATGGTCTATGGTTTCATTAATCCAAGAAACAGGGATGGAAGTTGTGGGCACTGGTGTTCGAAAATCCACTGATGAGGATAAAGCTAGAATCGCTGAATTACTACCTGAAGATGCTGAGCTGATCACCCAAGGCGGTGCTACCACCCTAATGGATCTCTATCATGCTAAGGGAGCCAGTCTACTTTTAGCAGGTGGTCGGAACCAGTTTACAGCAGTAAAAGCAAAGATTCCTTTTGTCCACGTGAACCAAGAGAGAGAACAGGCATACGCAGGTTTTACTGGAGCCTTAGACATTGCTCGACGTTGTGACAAAGCAGTTCACTCCCCGGCTTTTAAGTGGGCACAATCTGATTTTGGTGATGATTTTAGTGATTCTGTTGAAGGTGATAAATTTGAAAGTTCCGAAACTAAATTAGTCGAGGAGGCATCATGAGTAAAAATCTGATAACCAACCCTTTAAGGCTTTCTCAACCAGCTGGTGCCGCCTTAGCCTACATGGGTATTCGTGGAGCTGTGCCTTTATGGCACGGTGTGCAAGGCTGTACAGCTTTTGCAAAGATTTTGATGCTCGGCCATTTTCGTGAACCTGTACCCTACCAAACCACGGCAATGGGCCATGGGGAAATTGTTATGGGTGGCGAGGCCAATATATTTGAGGCCATTAAAAATATTAAAGACGAGGCCGAGTTGGTTGCGCTTTTAACAACGGGGGTATCGGAAACCTCAGGCTGCGATATCCAGGGGATCTTAATCGAAGCCCGTGATTTACATCCAACCACAAATATGGTGGGTGTTAGTACTCCTGATTTTCAAGGTTCGCTGGAAACAGGCTATGCTAAGGCCGTTAAAGCCTTGATCAAACAGTTTGTGAAACCTGCAGCCGAAGTCGAAAAACAGGTGGCTGTGTTAATTGGGCCATATTTTACCCCTGCGGAAGTAGGTAAGATCAAAGACACCATTAAAAATCTGGGGTGGAAGCCATTTATGCTTCCAGACCTTAGTGAAAGTTTGATAGGTCGATTACTGCCAGAAGAACATAGTCCAGGCGCTATTGGTGGCTTGACTGTAGAAGAACTAAGTCAGCTTGGCGCAAGTGAATTGGTAGTTTCTATTGGTTCCAGCATGCACAAGGTGGCTGGAAACTTTGCCAAGGATATTGGTGCAGAATATCAGTCCTTTGATCATTTGGCGTTGCCAGATGAGATTGATGCCTTTTTTAAGCTTTTTTTAAAGGGAGCGCAACTCCCTGAAAAATACTTGCAGCAGAGGCAACACCTACTGGATATGATGCTAGATGTTGAAAGTTTATTTTACTCAAAAAAAGCAGCTATTGCTGGTGACCCTGAATTGATTCATCGTATGAGAGCGCCTTTAGAGGGGATAGGAATTGAAACTTTTTGTATTAGCGGGATTCCCTGTTCTGATTCGGCCATGGGTGATTTGCACGACCTAGAAGAATTATTTGAAGCTGAAGATTATCATTTGCTTTTAGGTAATTCTTGGGCTGCAAAAATGATTAAAGACAAAGAAACCGTTGCCATTCCCATGGGGATGCCAGTCTTTGGTCAGGTTGGTGGGCACAGAAAACAGCGCTGCCTCTACTGGGGCGCAGCTAACCTTTTTGAAGAATTAGCCAATGGGGTTTTAAACTTGGACGAGGCGGTGAAACCTTATCATTCCAAATTAAAAGAAACTCTACTTAAAAACTCGTTGCTAGGAGAAACAGCATGAAAGTACAAAGAGAATTAACAGCGCCAGAGGCACAAAAGGGTGATTTACGTGTGGCTTTTGCGACCAGTAATGGTGTTAGTATTAATGATCATTTTGGCAAGGGTATGGAGTTTTTACTCTTTGATATTAATGCTACAGGTTACACTAAATCAGGGAAAATAACCTTTGAAGCAGAAGAGGGCGATGACCCTGAACATACAGACAGAAATTTTGTTAAGGTAGATGCCTTAGACAAATGTCATATCGTCTATTCTCGAAAAATAGGTGGGCCTGTGGCAGCTAAACTTACCCAAAGGAAAATTCAACCTTTGATTGTAAAAAAAGAAGATAACATAGAAAAATTACTAAACGATTTTAAAGGCATGTTAGAGCAACCCCCGCTCTGGATAGCAAAATTGATCGGGACAGAAGACCCAAATCGCTTTGCCGCCTTTGATGAAGATGATGAGGATTAAAAATGGGCTTACGTAAAAATGGTGAAGAATACACTCAAAAATTTATAGACTCCTTGGACGCGGAGAATTGTATCGGTTGTGGTCGCTGCTACAAGGTCTGCGGACAGGGAGTTTTTAACCTGATTGATCGAGAAGATTTAGATCTTGATGATGATGACTATGAAGATGAAGGCGCAATGGTGATGACTATCGAAAAAGATGGTGATTGTATCGGTTGTGAAGCCTGCGGAAAGGTTTGCCCTAAGAAATGCCACTCTTTCGCTGAAGCAGCCTAAAAAAGTGGAAGCTGATCTTTTAGAAAACCCTACCTTTACCCTAGGGCCAGAAGTTAAAGAAAGGATGCTTGCATCCTATCTTGGCTGTGCCTTAGGCGATGCTCTTGGCGCTACTACCGAATTTTTGACTCTGTCAGAAATCGCAAAAAAACACGGCGTGCACAAGGAAATTACGGGAGGAGGCTGGTTGCACCTTAGAGCTGGCAGGGTGACCGATGACACGGAAATGAACTTGGCTCTTGGTCGTGCATTGATCCAAGCCCGTGGCTATGATGGGCATGTTGTGGCCAACGAGTTTGTATTGTGGATGCGAGCAAAGCCTGTGGATATGGGCTCTACGGTCCGCCAAGGGATTCGCGCCTACATTGAAACCGAAAAGTTAGAGCAGGAAGAAGCCGAGTGGATGGGTGGCAATGGAGCATTAATGCGCAACTTGCCCAGCATTCTAGCAACTATAGGCGATGAAGAAAAAATGAAGGAGTGGAGCTTAGCGCAAGCTAGAATCACGCACCACCACCCTGATGCTGATGATGGCTTGATTATGATGGCTCAAATGATCCATTTAGCCCTTTTAAAAGGCGGTCGGGCACAACTTAAGACCTTGGCCTTTGCTTGGGCTGAAAAATCCAAACGCTGGGATTATCGCCGTTATAAACTTTCTATTGATGGCTATATCTGCAATACAGTAAAGGTCGTTTTACACTTCTTTTTCACCACAGGTGATTTTGAAGATTGTATGATTGGTATTGTCAATGCTGGCGGAGACACAGACACCAATGCTGCCATTGCAGGCATGTTAGCTGGTGCCTTTTATGGATTAGAGTCTTTACCTAAAAGATGGCTGAAAGCGGTTGAGCGCAAAACAACACAAGAAATAGAAACCCAAGTTAATCAAATATGGGAGATTTTTCATGAACCAAAAATTATATAATTTAAAGCCAGAACTCATGGCCAAGCGAGAAAAATTTAAAAGCTATTTAACGCCCTTGGCCCTTGAGTCCGTAGGTGTAAATTCAGCGGTGCAAATACTAGCCAATTGGATGGCAGGTCTTGGGGCATTGCCTGACGGTTTAGGATTAGATGAAGAGGGCTTTTTTGAGCTGCTATCTTACTATTTTCCAACCTTAATTGTTGATTTTTTTGCTCCAAGCAAAATGACCTTTGATGAGTCGAGGTTGCCTGAGCGCGAAGAATTAGAAAGATTACTGGGCAACCACCAAGATAAGACTCAAAAAGTGGGCAATCTTTGGTTGAAGGTGCTGGTTGCAGGCCTAAATGGTAGCGATCACCTTTGGGAAGATATGGGGTTTGACCATAGAGGAGAGTTGAGCCTTTTCATTGCTACTTTTTTCCCTGAATTATCAGTGAAAAATACCCAAAATATGAAGTGGAAGAAATTCATCTACAAGCAAATGTGTATAGCCGAGGAAATTGGTTATACCTGTCGTGCACCTTCTTGCGAAGTCTGCGCTGACTACGAAAATTGCTTTGAAACAATATAACTGAATAACCTAAAGGGCTAAGATCCCAATAAATAACCATGAAAGAAAAACCAATAGAGATAACAGCAGCCGACTGCTTTGCTCGTAGAAGAAAAGAGTTCACCCCTGTAGTTATTGATTTAAGGTCAAGAGAAGAATATGATGCTGGTCACTTGCCAGGGGCTAGATGGATTGATCCCCGTGAATGGAACTTTTTCCTTGATGATCTGCAACAGCTTTCGATTTTAGTTTTTTACGATGCTGACGGTGGCGAAAAAGCCATGCAGGCTGCAACCTGGGCCAGAGGAAGGGGCTTCCGTGGCGCATGCATCGTCAAGGGTGGTTATAAGGAATTGCAGAAACAGTTGGAAGAAGATAGCGAAGTACTGGCTAAGATCCCTGAGACAGAGTGGAAATCAAGGATTGAAAGTCTTTTTGACGCTCAAATCCGCCCTGTTTTAGAAGCTGATGGCGGTGGGGCTGAAATTGTGGATATTAGCCCTGAAGTCTTAAAAATTCGTTACCTAGGCGCGTGTACCACCTGTTCAGGTGGCGCCGAAGGCACTATGCAGCTGATAGATGGCTTTATCCAAAACTGGCTCAATCACAGATTTGATATCCAGATTGTTGCTTAAGGTAAAAACTCACCTTTAAAAACTTGGTTATCTATTGGAGTAGGTATTAGCATCAACCCTTAAGTTGTCGCTTTGTTCCGTCGTATATCTATTGAGGTTACCCCGATTTGATGGAGTCCATATTTAATAATAAGGTTCACAAAGGAGGACTCAAATGAATAAGGAAATAGGAAGAAGGCGCTACAGCGTAGAATTCAAATAAGAAGCCGTGAGGTTA
>JASJGK010000169.1:0-3204 GCA_033791585.1 SAR324 cluster bacterium
CAAGAAATGAATGCTGCAATCGCTTATTTTCAATCCCTATGGCCTGAAGAAATCCAAAAAAGATACAAAATGGGGCACAAGCATCAGATGTAGTAAGTCGTTTGGGGAAGTTTGGAGCGGCCCTTGCTCAAGATAAAGACGATCAAGGCAACTAAAAAAGGTAAGAATTTACTCATAAATCACTAAAAGGTTACTTAGAGAAAATAAACTGGAGTCTGGTCCTTTGGGAATATTGAGAAAAAGGTCTGAATAACAAATGGTAAATGGCAAGCTTCTAGAGTTTAAAGGCAGGGGCGGATAGGTGTTGCATAAAAAAGAAGGAGGCCAAGCTGCTACAGAATAAATGGCCTCAAGATTTTAGGGCAAAAAAAAAGCAGCTTTCGCTGCTTTTTTTCTCTCAAATGTTGTTTAAGTCAAAGCCTAAAAAACTAAAGCAAATGACTCACCAAGCCATCAACCAATTTTGGTTCAAACCAAGTGGATTTTGGTGGCATGATCTCGCCAGCGTCGGCCACAGAAATGATCTGCTCCATCTGGGTGGGGTACATGGCAAAGGCAACTTCACTATCCCCTTGCAAAACACGCTTTTCAAGCTCTTTCAGGCCACGGATACCACCAACAAAGTCAATGCGTTTGTCGGTTCTGGGGTTGCCGATCGCCAAGACAGGCGCTAATAGCAGATTATAAAGCAGACTCACATCCAATTTACCAGTCGCCTCATCTGGAATCAGTTCCTCTTTTACTTTAAGCGAGTACCAGTGTTTGCCCAGAAACATCCCCACTTCACCGGGCACCGCAGGTTTATAAGCCGCATCCACTTGGGTCACAGCAAAGGACTCAGAAACTTTCGCAAGGAACTCACCAATAGAAAGGCCATTTAAATCCTTAACCACTCTATTATAATCTAAAATTTTCATTTCATCAGAGGGGAAGATCACGCTTAGAAAATAGTTATAACTTTCATCACCAGTGTGATTGGGGTTTTGCTCTTTTCTAATAGCTGCAACCCTGCTGCCAGCGGCAGACCTGTGGTGCCCATCGGCGATGTATAATTTATCTAAATCCTTGTGGCCACCATTAAAAAGGGCCGACACAGCCTCCACAACGCTGGGGTTATCCACTGCCCAAAGCCTGTGGGTTACGCCTTGCAAGTCCACCACTTCAGCCGTTGGGGCTGACTCAGTAACAACTGCGCCTATGACTCTAAATTCTTCAGTAGGCTTACAGGTCAACAAAACAGGGCTAGCTTGGGCATTCATGCCTTCAATCATTTTAATGCGGTCTGTTTCTTTGTCGTTGCGGGTCAACTCATGTTTTAAGATCAAATTCTCGTCATATTTTTTTGCTGAGGCCACAGCCATCAAACCTGTTTGGATATGCTCCCCATCTTGCATCTGATAAAAATAGTAACTATCACAAGGATCTTGAGCCAAATGCTTGTTCTCTATCATTTCTTCCAGGCGTTCCTTCCCTTTAGCGTAAACCTTTTCGTCATAAGGGTTTAGATCATCTTCCAGATCGATTTCAGGCCTGGAAATATGCAAAAAAGAAAGGGGTTTGCCCTTGGCCATTTCTTTGGCTTCGGCTCGGTTCATTACATCGTAAGGAGGTGCAGAAACGTCTTGTGCAAGGCCTGCTACAGGCCGTAACCCTTTAAAGGGTAAGATCATAGTCATGGAATTAATTTGTAGGAGTTAATTTTGAAGAATTGATTTTGTGATTTCGAATTGTACGTTTGTAGTTCAAATTGGATTTAAAATTGACGGTGAAACTAAAGTTAAAAAACAAAATTTATACTTTATTTATTTAGAATTTATTAAGAATCCACCAAAGGAATAGTGAGCAGGAAACCCGTTCCCGCACCAAAAACAGACTTAATGGTAAGCTCACCTCCCATTGCCAAAAGCTCTTCATTCAAGGCATTAAGCCCAATGCCTCGGCCACTAGTTTCCGTGACTTGTTTCGCTGTGGAAAAGCCTGAAAGCAACAAGACTTTCCAAATTTCACCCGCCTTTGAGAGGGCCTCAATATAGTCTTGGTCTAAATTTTTATTGGCTTTGGCCTTATTTTCTATATCCTTAAAGTCAATTCCTTTTCCATCATCTTGAATCACCATTTGCAAGTTGTCACCCCTTAAGGCAAAGACAACTTCAATGCGGCCATAATCGCTTTTCCCCAATTCAACCCGCTCATCTGGTAGCTCAATAGCGTGGTCAACGGCGTTGCGTAAAATATGAACCAGTAGAGGGGGCAATTTATCAGCTATTTTCTGGGGGATTGAAATGGGCTCCCCCTTGACTATAAATTTCACTCTTTTACCCAACTTAGAACTAAGCCGATCCACTTCGTCTGGCCAGGATTCCACTAATTTCCTTGCGGGCACCTGCTGCAAACGCTCCAAAAGCCGCTCAAGCCTTGGGAAGTCTTTTTGCTCTTCAATGTCTTTTAAAAGATCAAAGTCTTCACGGGTTAAAACCACGCCTGTTAAGCGAGCTTTCATCTCTTCACCAAGGCTGTCTAAGAGTTGGATGGCTTGGTCGCTGGCGCTTGAAAAGTCTAAGGCTTGGTCTAAAAACAAGGCTTCATCAAAGTAACCAGCTTCTATATTCACCAGTGGAGCCAAGGTGGTTTCCAGTTGGTGGGTAACTGTCTGCAAGCCTTTAAGCAGCATCATACCGCTCAACCCCTTTAGGGTGTGCAACATCCTGAGCAAGCTTGGCTCTAACTGGGGGCTTTCGCCATCAAACAACCTCCCTGAAAGGCTATCTATCCTACTCTGCACTTCCTTACTAATTTCTAAAAGTTGCAAATAGGCGGCTGGGTCGTGGTAGATTTTTTGCCTGCTCGCTCTTTCTTCTTCCAAAAGGGAACGTTTTTTCTGGAGTTGCTTTTCGATGGTTGTATCACTGATGCCCACATCTACATAGATCAGCTTTTTTTTCAAATCCCTGCAAGGGTAATAGGAAAAACTATAATGTTTCTCGCCACCTTTGGGGTGCAAAAAAATGGTCTCTTGTGGCAAAAGGCTGGCAATGGAAGAGAAACCCATTACATCATCTAGAAAAAACAGATCAAAAACCTTATCCCACTGTTCCCGTTGGGCTGGGTCTTGAAAAATAGCATCCTTAAAGGCTTGCCCGCTAAAATCAGCATTGCCAAAATATTCAACGCATTTTAGGGAGTATTCTTCTGTGATCAACCCTT
>JASJGK010000170.1:0-6205 GCA_033791585.1 SAR324 cluster bacterium
GCCACAGTTCACCTGATTTGATTCTATCTATTGACAGGGAACTAAAAATAGAAGGCTACAACCACCAACCAGCTTTGTACCCAGAACGCTGCGTAGTGGGTGCCTCGATTTTAGATTGGATACCTGCTGAACAGGCAGAAAAGGCTAAGGCATGCTTAGGGTCAGTGATCGAAACTGGGGAAATAGGGAAATTTCAATTTATAAAACAGTCGCCCTTTGGCAAAGAATTACACTTTGAATCCACAGCCAGTGCGAGATACAACGGCAACCAAATCATTGGCCTCTTGGCTAGAATCACTGATATCACCGAACAAAAATTGGCAGCTGATCAACTGATCAAAATCAAAGAACGGTTAGAAATTGTGGTGGCAACCAGTGGCATTGGGGTTTGGGATTGGAATATAAAAACTTCTGAGGTGGTCTTTGATCAAGGTTGGTGCAAGATGATTGGGTACGATCAAGAAGAAATCCCCCAAGAGCTTTCTAGTTGGGAGACTAGAGTGCACCCTGACGACCTTGAAAATTGTTTGATTGATATTAAGGCCCATCTTGCAGGGGAAACCCGAATTTACAGAAACATCCACCGTTTAAAGCACCAAGATGGCCAGTGGCTTTATATTTTAGACGTGGGTAAGGTGGTAGAGTGGGATTCTGAAGGGGAACCTTTAAGGTTTGTAGGGACTCACACAGATATTTCCAAGGAACAGGAATTAACGGAACAACTCTCTAGAGCCAATAAAACGAAGGATAAGTTTTTCTCTATTATTTCCCATGATTTACGTAGTCCCTTTAACGGAATATTAGGGGGAATTGACTTGATTAAAGGTGAAATTAATGGGGATAAAAACCACCCTTTCTTTGACCTAGTGGAAATGGTTTCCCTATCTGCAAAAAGGGCCTTCAATCTGCTTGATGATCTATTAACTTGGTCACGTTTGCAAAGTGAGCATCTTAAGGCTGAAATCGAACCTATTTTAGCAAAAGATATCATTGCATCCTCATTAGAGCGCAATCAGGCGGTGGCAGCTTTGAAAGAAGTCAAAATTGAAAGTCAAATTCCCAAAACTCTGATTCTATTTGCTGATAAAAAAATGCTGCAAGAAATCCTTTCTAATTTAATCTCTAATTCTATTAAATTTAGTCCTAGAGGCGCTAAGGTCAGCATAAAATGCACCGAAGATGAAGAATTTAATTATATTTCAGTTAAAGACCAAGGGGCAGGGGTGGCCCTTACCGACCAAGCCAAACTTTTTAATGTTGGAGAATTGGTTTCGGCACCTGGCACAGAGGGGGAACAGGGTACAGGGCTGGGCCTTGGTTTGGTACAAGAATTTATGGATGCAATGGATGGCAGTATTCATTACGACCAAAGCTACCAAGATGGGGCTAACTTTATTTTAACTCTTCCTAAGCCTGAGATTTAGTATTCCCTTTAAAAAGTTTTCAAGGGAATAATTTCAGGTTTTCTAAAACTTTATCTGTTCCTTTGTTTTGACTTTCCTTGTAAAATTTCTACTTCCAATTTAATATAAAGTAAATTTAGTAACTCTTCCGAAAGAAAGTAATAGAAGCTAAAAAAGCCACTGTTTTTTAATTGGTCATTATCATAGTCTATTCTTTTGTAGGAGTTGCCCCCAAGCAATTCACTTTTTAACCGATTTCTAGAGGACGCCATGAATCGAATCTTTAATTTTTTATTCATTTTAATATCTTTTGTAGCTCTGGCTTCTTGTTCTGATTCAAAACCAGATAGCGATCAAGGCGGATTTGGTGACATGGATATCCCCGAATGGGTTCTAATGCCAAGTGTTGAAGATGGCATTGCCGCAACTGAATGTGTGAACTGGTCAGGTGATTTTTCTATCGACCGTGCCGAGGCCACGGCCTTAGCCCGAGCTGAAATAGTTAGGCAGATAGGCATCAAAGCTTCAGCCTTAGATAAAACCTACCAAGAAAAGGTAAAAACAGCGGGCAAGGTTGCTGTTGGTGGTACCTTTACATCGGCCTCCAAACAAGTTTCCCAAGCCTATCTACGTGGGACCAAAGCCATAAAAGTTAAGCCTATTTTGATTGATGATAAAAAGAAACTTTGTGTTATGGTCACTCTCTCAAAGCAACAGAAATTTTTTGAAGACATCCTAAAGCAAAGCGGTGAAAAAGTTAGCCCACAAGACCAAGAGGTTTTGTACCAAGAGTTTAAGGCTGCTAAAGCCCAAAATGAACTTGCTAAATCTTTGGAAAATTAATACCTCTGGCAAGTGTCTAGTATCTTTGGCTTAGCCGTTGCGAAACATCGTGACTGCAAGGTGATATAATTATAGTTTGGCTACCTTTTGGAATTTTTTAAAGGGTGGCCAAGCTGTGCAAAGTTGATAAGTTAGCATGAAGAGCTTAATAGGTTTTTTTATTGTTATTTTGTTTTTAGGGCCAAGCCTTGAGGCCGCCCCTAAAATGAAGGTTGTAACAAAATTAGGGCAAACTTCAATTACAGAAGGTATAGAGCTAAAAGGCACCATGACCGTTACAAATATGGGTTCTGGTGAACTAAAAATTTTAGGGGTTAAACCTTCCTGCGGCTGCACCACCATTAAGATTCCCAAAAGAAAGCTAACATCAGGTGAATCCACGATCATTCCCTTTTTTGTGGATACAAGGGGTAAGATCGGCAAGGTGGAAAAGACCATTAAAATCTATTCTAATTCCCCTGGGCCAGCACATGTGGAACCCATTGCCTTTCATGTCCTACCAAAATTGAAAAGAGGTGAGACCAGTTTAAACTTTATTTTAGAGCCACCTTGCGCCTCTTGCCATATTGACCCTGCCGTGGGCAAAAACGGTGCTATGCTTTTTAAAGCTATTTGCAAATCCTGCCATGTGAAGGCTTTAAAAACAAGGTCTAGGCCAAGTTTAGTAAAGATAATATCAAGCGGTATCCCAGCCATGGGCATGCCAGCTTACCAAGATTATTTAGATGAATCACAAATTCAGTCTTTGGCTGAGCACATTTACCAAAGCCACTAAAATGATGAAACAATTTTTTGTCCTCCTTTTTTTAAGCTTCCTTAGTGTTGCTTGTTCTGAATCTATGCCTGAGCCAGAAGCTGACTTTGCAGGTGTGAAAAATCGGGCAGCGAAGGCACATGGACAACTGGATAGAGAAATAGGAAACCAACCTGAGCTAGTTATAGGCGCTAGTATTTGGCAAAAAGAACGGCCTTACTGGCTTGCCGGAACACCTGATAATGCAAGCTTTTTTTATGCTGTTTCCCACATTAAATGCACTGAGTCTAAGCCTTTGCTTTGCCAGAGTGGGGCGCAAACAAAAGGCAAGGCGGAGCTTGCAAAAAACCTGAGCAGCGAGATTGAAACCCAATCAAAGCTAACCGTCCAACGGGTTAGGGGGTCGGATCTTAGCACTAGGGAGTACGAGCAAATTGTAAAAGAAAAAGCCAAAAGGGAAGTTTTTGAAGTTGGTTTTGTGCATTATTTTGATCAGGAAAAACAGATCGTCTCTAGCCTTGTCTACATGCCCCAGAAGGATCATTTTGAACGATCTTTAAATCAGTTAGTGGCATCCTTAGCCACAACATTACCAGCAGATACAATTATAGGTTCCTTTTTTGTTTCAGGCGAATCGCGGGAAAGTTATCTTTCTTTTTACACGGGTACAGTTATCCAAGAGAGTTTGTTAAATCTAAAGGGTGTGGCCTTTGAACACATCCCCAACGACCCTGGTGAAAGCAAAAAAGACTATTTAGAAAAAATGAAAAGTCTGGAGCAACCTTTGCTTTGGGGTGAATTTACCTCTGCTGGTGACCAGATTAAGTTGCGTTTGCGCTTTAAGGTGTCTGGTTCTAAAATTTCTAAACTCATTAAATCGGCAAGCCTACCTTTTGAGGGGGCTGTAGCAAATCTAGCTCAAATTTCTAGGTTAGAAAGAATAGATACCAAGGATCTTCATAAAAAGTGGAATAAGGTGATTTTAGCCACTGTTTCAGGGGGGAGGCCCTCTCCTTTTTATTCTAAAGAGTCCTTAGCAACCTTTAGAACTGAACTGGAAGAGCGGTTTGTAGATGCCAAGGTGACTGTCCCAAATTCAGGCGAATTAAGAAATCTTGGCTCAGTAAAGGGCTTTGCCCTAAAAAATGCTGTTAAAAGTTTAGGGAAAAAGAACCCTAAAACAATGTTTTTAGTGATTGGCTTAGGCGGCGATGTAAGTGCCCACTCAGGTATGCTTTACAAGGGGTTAGCAAGGGCTGACTTATCCCTTTCCCTATATAAACCAGACGGCCAATTGGTGATGAAGAAAACCGTTTCGGCCAAACGCTTTTTGGTAGTTGACCCTAGCCAAATGAGCCAAGAAAAACTAAACACAGAAAGCGAAAAAACCGTTTATAAGGGCATGGAAGAATTTGGTGATGACCTGGTTTCTCAAGTCATTGAAAATATGCTTTAATCCCTACTCAAAATAGGCTTAAATTGAATTTAAAAGGTAAGTTTTATCCACTGATATTAACCCGTTTCAGTTGAGTTCTTAACTTGCCATCATAGTTTCATATTCAACTGGAGATTTGTACCCCAAAGTTGAATGAAGTCTATGATGATTATAAAATCCTTCTATATATTCAAAAACACTTTGTCTTGCCTCATTTCTTGATTCAAATTTTCTATGATGCAACCATTCTTGCTTTAGCGAGTTAAAAAAGCTTTCAACAACTGCATTATCCCAGCAATTTCCCTTTCTACTCATTGAGCATTTAATGCCATTATTAGCGAGATCCCTCTGGTAATTCCCAGAAGCATACTGAACCCCACGATCTGAATGGAATAACATTCCACCATTAGGTTGGCGATTATCAATTGCTGAGTTTAAAGCTCTTTGCACAAGCCTAGTAGTCATTCTTTTTGACATTGAAGATGAAGAATCACAGCGGGAAATGATTAATCTTTTATATTCCTGTACTTAAAAACTAATAAGACTACAGTAAAAAGAGATCGGTTTAGCTTGGGCCAGGGAATAGCAAGTGTTAACGAGCCCAAGGAGAACAGTGGCCTCACTTCCCAAATTCAAGAGTTTGAAAACTCAGCACTGAATTTCAAAAAAATTACATCCGCATAGTAGTCAAAATGAAAGCCAACGAAGAATTAGCATTCCAAAACGTAGAGAAAGCAAAACGTGCTGCTGAGCTGGTAATAGCCAATATAGAATTAGCATTCCAAAACGCAGAGAAAGAAAAACGTGCTGCTGAGCTGGTAATAGCGAAGGAAGAGAAAGCAAAACGTGCTGCTGAGCTGGTAATAGCAAGCGAAGAAAAAGAAAAACGTGCTGCTGAGCTGGTAATAGCAAGCGAAGAAAAAGAAAAACGTGCTGCTGAGCTGGTAATAGCAAACGAAGAAAAAGAAAAACGTGCTGCTGAGCTAATAACGGTCAAAGTCGCTGCTAAAGCCGCTGAACTAGCCAACGCTGCCAAAAGTAATTTCCTGACAATGATGAGTCACGAGCTCAGGACTCCCATGAATGGAGTATTAGGTGCGGCCCAAATACTCAAACACGAAGACTTAAATCAATCTCAAAATGATTGGTGCGACATAATAATTGTGTCGGGGAATGCATTGGTTCAAATACTCACAGATATCCTTGATCTATCGAAAATTGAAGCAGGAAAAGAGTCTGTAAATATTAGACCCTTTTCCTTGCGGAAGGTCATTGAAATCAATGCGGCCTTATTCTTAGGGGCAGCCATGGCAAAGAATATTACATTAACGTGGGAGGCCGACTCAATGATAAGAGAGAACCTTATTGGTGACCCTGATCTATTGTCTAAAGTGGACCTATTTGTCTAGACAGCTTTTTCAAAGTTTATATTCCATTTCTTTCTAATTCCTAAGCTGCGAGTTTTAACTCTTTCCTATAAACATTCATAGGTTTTTGATAATTCAGAGCAGAGTGGAATCGGTTAAAGTTGTAAAAGTGCATGTACCTCTCAACTCCTTTTTTCAAGTCTCTGATTGAGCCATAATCGCTGATGTAAATCTCATCATATTTCAGGGTCCTAAAGAACCGTGAAGTGGACCCCATCGTCAAGACAGCAAAAGCTGTTTTTTAAGAGAGAATCAAACTAATTTAAGCAGCCATATCCTGGATTGGATATTGGCCTAAATGAACCTCCATCGGGGTTCTTCCTTCAAGCGACTGGTGAGGTCG
>JASJGK010000171.1:0-21532 GCA_033791585.1 SAR324 cluster bacterium
AAAAAAGCAACGAAGTTGTCATATCACCTATACCAATCCTGCCGTACATGACATATTAAAAACGGGTTTTAAATTTTCTCCCATGTTTGCCGGAAGAATTGGAGGTGTGGGACCAAGGTACTGCCCTTCTATTGAAGACAAGTACAAAAAATTTCCTGATAAAGAACGCCACCAAATATTCTTAGAACCAACCTCGTTGCAGTCTTTTGAATACTACCCTAATGGCATGTCTACTAGCCTGCCCCTACGTGTACAGCAAGAATTTATGAGGTCCATTGTAGGTTTAGAGAAAGTGAATATAGTGCGCCCCGGTTATGCTATTGAATATGACTTTGTTTTCCCCACCCAACTGAAAGCCAGTTTGGAATGCAAAGAGGTTGAAGGCCTTTTTCTAGCAGGGCAAATCAATGGCACCAGCGGCTATGAAGAGGCCGCCGCCCAAGGTTTGATGGCAGGTATCAATGCTGCCCTCTTGGTACAGGGAAAGGATGCTTTTGTATTAGAACGTGACCAAGCCTACATTGGTGTACTGATTGACGACCTAGTAAGCCAAGGGACCAATGAACCCTACCGCATGTTTACCAGTCGAGCAGAATACCGCCTCCTGCTTAGAGAGGACAACGCAGATGCTCGGTTGAGCCAACTTGGCTACGATCTAGGCCTGCTAGGAGAAACTAAATACAAACGCTTTAAAGAAAAACAAGAGCAGGTTGCAGCGTTCCAAGACTACTGCGAAAAAACCTACCTTGTTCCCAGCGAGAAATCAGTTGAAGTATTAGGGGAACAGGCAGAGTCACTACTACCCCACAGGTTTAAAATTAATGACTACCTAAAGCGGCCCGATGCCAATATTGCTCAGGTGGGCAAGCTTTTAGAAAAACCAGAATTTCATGCTTTTTCTGATGACGTGACCGAATATGTTGAAACCTTGATCAAATACCATGGTTACATCCAAAGACAAGAATCACAGGTGGCAAAATACAAAAAAGTGGATGCCCTTAGGATTCCAAACGCCTTTGATTATGCCAAAATTGGTGGCCTTTCAAACGAGGTTGTCCAAAAACTAAAAGAACACAAACCACAAAACTTGGGGCAAGCCTCTCGCATCAGCGGAGTGACCCCAGCAGCCATTACAATTTTACTAGTGGCCCTAAATAAAAAGGAGAAACCATGAAGGTTGCAGATATCTTAAGTCGCGTCAAAGATGGGGAACGTTTGAATGCATCCCATGCCCTAGTGTTGTTAGAAGAGGCCTCATGGCTTGACTTAGCTCAATTAGCAAACGAAAAAAGAATTGCCAAGGTAGGGGCCGACAAGGCCAGTTACACCCTATTTAAGATCATCAACTATACCAATGTTTGTGAGATCGACTGTACCTTTTGCAGCTTTAAAAAAACCCAAGGTGCCAAGGGTTCATATGTGATGAACCTAGAAGATATCGAAGAGAGCGGTAAGGCTGCCCAGGAATTAGGTGCTAACCAGATCTTTTTGCAAGGAGGGGTCCATCCATCTTTGCCCTTTAGCTATTATCTTGAAGCCTTAAAAATATTAAAAGATATAGGCATAGCTCACATTCGTGGTTTTTCACCTGTGGAACTCCGCCAAATGGCAGCAATGGAAAAACGACCTTTAGCGGAAGTCTTAAAAGATTTAAAACTGGCTGGTTTGGATTCTGTGCCTGGTGCTGGTGCTGAAATTTTAGTTGAGCGAGTGAGAGAAATCCTTTCGCCCAATAAATGCGATGTTGGGGAGTGGGGTGATATTTTAAAAGAATGCCACAAGCTTGGGTTGTATGGATCGGCAAATATAGTTTTTGGTTCTGTTGAATCGAATGCTGAGATGATTGAGCATTTAGAGGTAGTTCGAAATTTACAGGATGAAACAGGCGGATTTAACTCCTTTATTCCTTGGACTTTCCAACCTCAGACCAAAGATTTTGTTGTTGAAAAAATACCTCACCATCAATACCTAAAGGTATTGGCCTTGTGTAGATTGTATCTAGACAACATCGATAATATAGAAGTTTCTGTAATGGTATTGGGCCAAGATATTGGCCAATTAGCCTTAAGAATGGGGGCTAATGATATTTCATCACCTGTCTTAGAAGAAAATGTTCTTCGTTCTTACGGTGTGAAAGATGAAAAGGCAGCGATCAAACTGATCGAAGAGGCTGGGCTAAAAGCTTTTAAAAGAGATTTTAACTACCAACCAGTTTAAGATGTAGTTTCTTAAAGCTTACCCTTGGGTAAGCTTCAAGAAGCTAAATTACATCTCGTCTTTCCAATGAATGCACTCACCTGGGCAAGTATCAATTTCTTCTTGGATATCACCTTCACTTCCGCCGCTTCCGTCACCAACTACTACCGCAATGTCGTCATCGTCCATTGCAAATACATCTGGTAAGTTATCAGCACATTGTACACAAGAAGTACATTCGTCACGATCAATAAAAATTTCCCTAGCCATTTTTTTTCTCCTTCTTATGCCTAAGATCCCTTAGGCGAAAATCATGTTACATTAAAGAGCAAACATTTGCCCCTTGGCAATTGGACTCAGACTTGCGAAAAAATCTTGCTTTGGAAAGAAAAAAATTATTTTTTTTATCCAAATAGCTCTAGAACCTTTTCCCCACAGGCTATTTCGACTGCCTTATGATTTGCCTTCCACTCCACGTGGCCCTCTGGCCCCACCTTGTTTGTCACAGCAAAAACCCCTGAGAAGTCTATTTTATTGGCTTTAGAGAAGGCTGCAATAGCGTAAGCTTCCATATTTTCAAGCGAAACTCCCCGGTTTTTGTAAATAATATCACTTAAATTTGGGTCTAAAGTCAAAGAAAGGAGACTGGCCACCTTGTAGGACTCTTCTTCTGGGAAAATTTCTTTCGCCTTGATAAATGTTGGGGGGTCAAAACTAGGGTAGCCAGAAAGACCCAACTCAGCAGCACCATCAAGCAAAATTACATCACTGGCTTGCACCACATCACCAATCTTAACTTCGGGGTCATAAGAGCCTGCTGTGCCAATAAAAATAATTTGGGTAGGCCGAGGCCCAAAGGCCGCAATAGGGCTGCCTGCTGTCCCAGATTGGGCTTTTAAATCGCTCAAACCTTGGTAAGCATTAAGCCACCCTATACCCGCTGGGGCCAAAAGTAGGCCTCTTTTTTCGTCAAGTATGGGAAAAGACTCCCCCTCTAACTCCAGCCCACGGGCTAAGGAGAGAAGTTCTGACTCTATTGCTGAGACGATCCAAATCATTTGTTATCCTTTAAAGATTTTTTCTCTTTCAAACCGATCGATACCCAGTTGAATGAGCCTTGAAATAAGTTCTGTGTAAGCTATGCCTGTTTCGCCCATCATTTTAGGGTACATGCTAATACTAGTGAATCCAGGCAAGGTATTGGGTTCATTAAACCAGATTTTATTATCTTGGGTAACAAAAAAATCCATTCGGGAAAGGCCAGCCAGCCCCATAGCCTTGTAAAGTTTGCCCGCTGTTTCTTGCAGGCCTTTCACCAATTCAGGGGAAAGGTCTGCCTTTAAAACTAACTTGGTGCCATCTGTGACATATTTTGACTCGTAAGTGTAAAACTCACCATCAGGTAAAATTTCCCCAGGATGAGAAATAGTCAAATCCGAGTTACCTAACACGGCCAATTCGATCTCACGACCCACAATTGCCTGTTCAATCACAATTTTATCATCATATTTAAAGGCAAACTCTAGGGCCTTTTTGTAATCCTCATGCTGTTTCACCTTGCTGATTCCCACTGAAGACCCTTGCCTAGCAGGTTTTATAAACAACACTTCACCTAATTTGCCCTTAACCTCATCATAACTGGGCCATTTGTCTTGCGCGAACACAGTCACCCAGGGGGCTGTGCTTACGCCAACTGACTCTGTAAGGATTTTTGTAAAATCTTTATCCATGGCAATAGCGCTTGCAGCAGAACCACTGCCCACAAAAGGCACCTGTGCCAACTCTAAAAAGCCCTGCATGGCGCCATCTTCACCGTAGGTCCCATGGAGGGTGGAAAAAACACAGTCTATTTTTACCCCATTTGCCAACTCGCCACCGACCAGTTCACCACCGGTCAAACTCACCTCGCTCAAGTTTTGGGCAAGGGCAATTTTTTTATGGTTTAGAACATGGTCAACTAACCCTTCGCTGCCACAATCCTTAGTCAATAGCCAGCGGCCATCTTTTGCCACTGCCACAGGCATCACCTGAAACTTGTCTGTGTCAATGTGGGCCGTTACACTCAAGCCACTTCTGAGAGAGACCTCATGCTCTGAAGAGCGCCCCCCTAGGAGAACGATAATATTTTGTTTCATAACTTTAATTCCATTTCAGTTTTTTCCCTTTGAACTCCATCCATCTGTTTTATCCAAATCTGGGCATCTTCAGCGGGGTGGCGATAATAGCTTTTTCGTAAACCAGCTTTCGTAAAGCCTAGTGACTCGTATAATTTTTTTGCCGCTTCATTGGAGCTGCGAACCTCTAGGGCCACCTTTTTGATCTCCATGGAGATTAAAATGCCAAAAGCTTGTGTTAGCATTTTTTTTGCCAGGCCTTGGCGTCTCATCTTTGATCTAACCCCAACCTTTATAATTTCTGCCTCATCAGCAGCGATGGTAAAAAGAGCAAAGGCGTTTTCATCATGTAGCAACAGGCACAATCTTTTTTCTAAAAAGGCCTCCCAAATCCCAGAGTGCCAAGCCTCTGAGGGCAGGCAATCTTCATCAAGCTCAACCAATTGCTCTAAAGCCCGTAACGTAACTTTATCGTGGTTGGGCTTCAGGGGTTTTACGTTACCTAGATTTAAAATTTTGCTCATAATTTACTTCAGCCTCGCTGGCTCTGATATAAATTGGCTCTAAAGATCGGTGATTTGCCGGTTGAATTTTTTTCTTCACACAGGCCTCAATAACAGATATTCCGTTGGAGTTTCGCCCCCAAGTAGGGTCTGAAAAGGCTTTTTTTTCTGAAGGGTCAAGGTTGTTTTTTGTTAACACAGCCAGACCTGTCCCGATTACCATATCGCCAGCTTCCACCTTTGCAAAAAAGACCTCTGGTTTTTCCATGGCCATGGGGCCAATTGATTCAGCAACACCAGAACTTGTGTCATAAGTACCAGAATAGACTTCGCCCTTGTAGGCATTTTGGATAGCGTGGATTTTGCCAGGATAATGGGGCAGTGAACTTGCCATAACCTCTAAAACACTGATGCCATAGAGTGGAATCTGAAAGGCCTGGGCCAAGCCTTCAGCTGTGGCAATCCCCACACGCAGACCTGTAAAAGAGCCGGGTCCTAGTGTTAAACATACACCTTGCAGGTCTTTTTTATCAACCTTGGCTAACTTAAGCAATTCCTCAAGGGCATCTAGAATCATGGTTGAACTTTGGGCACCGGCATCCAGCCAGACTAACCCTAAGGGTTTCGCGGATTTTACTATCCCCAAAGACAAGGGGTTGCCTGTGCATTCAATGCCTAAAAGTAAGTGGTCTTCCAAATTGTATCCTTAAATATTTCTTGTAGTTTGAGAGAAGAAGGCAAAGCTGTAAAGAAAAGTCTTTGCCATATTGAAAAATATAGCCTTTACCATTGAACAAATGCTTATAAAAGCCTAAATTATAGGGTTTAAACCAAAGGAAAGCCCATGTTTCAACTTCCCGCCCCAAGCAAAGTCGTTTGTGTGGGCCGAAATTACCTTGATCATATCAAGGAGTTGAACAACCAAATCCCAAATGCGCCCTTCTTTTTTATCAAGCCAACCACTGCTATTGTAGACTTTGCGGCAGCTATTAAGCTGCCCCAAAATTTAGGTGAGCTACATTATGAATTGGAATTGGCAGTCTGGGTGGGAAAAGATTTAAAAGATGCCACCTTAGCTGAGGCAGAAAATGCCATCGCTGGTTATGGATTAGGGTTGGACCTAACTTTGAGAGACTTACAGAAAAAATTAAAAGAGAAGGGTCACCCTTGGGAAGCGGCAAAGGCCTTTGATCGAAGTTTGCCGCTAACTAAGATGTTAGATTTAAAAGACCCACAAAATTGTATGATAGAATTAGAAATTAACGGTGAGACAAGGCAAAAAGACAGTACAAGCCTGATGCTTACACCCATATTAGAATTGCTGGTTGCAGCAAGTAAAAGCTTCACCCTGAAGTCGGGGGATATCCTACTCACAGGCACACCCAAAGGGGTTGGGCCTCTGAAATCAGGTGATAAGTTGGAAGCCATATTAAATGGCACCAACCATTTTAAAACAGAGGTAGCATGAGCAAGGCTTTAGTTATTTTTTCTGGTGGGCAAGATTCCACCACCTGCCTCGCTTGGGCAAAAAACAGATATGAGTCAGTGGAGGCTATCACTTTTTTGTACGGCCAAACCCACAAGATTGAAATAGAGCAGGCTAGAAAAATCGCCGCGGATTTAGGCGTTACTCACCACGAGATAGATATTTCCTTTTACCAAGGAATGGTGCATTCAGCTTTAACAGGCAGCACTCAAGCGATAGACGCACCTCATGAGGATAATCATGATCTACCAGCCTCTTTTGTGCCCAATAGAAATGCTCTGTTTATACTGCTTTCTCATAGCTACGCCCAGACCATAAAAGCAGATACCCTGGTGGCTGGCCTTTGCCAGACGGACTATAGTGGCTACCCTGATTGCCGTGAGCCTTTTGCTATTAACATTATCCAAGCCTTGAACTCTGGCAGTGACCAAGTCATCAAGCTAGAAACCCCACTGATGCACCTTACTAAAGCCGCCACCTTTGAACTGGCTGAAACCGAGGGCATTTTAGAAGTGGTACTTAAAGATTCCCACACCTGTTATCTAGGTGAACCCACTATGCACGACTGGGGGAGAGGCTGCGGCCACTGCCCTGCTTGCTTATTGCGGGAAAAGGGATATGTAGAATTTAAACAAAACAATAAATAACTTAACAAGATTAGGACATAAAATGGCTGAAGCAGAAGGAAAACAATTTTCATTTGAAGGTGTAGAAAAAATTAGAACCGACTTTTTAGAAACCTTTTATTTTGATAGCCCCAACCAATTGATCACTACAGAAACAGAAGAATTTTCCGCTGTTTGCCCTTTTTCAGGCTTGCCTGATTATGGTGATTTGATCATTGAATATCGCCCCCAAGGCGGTGTTTGCGTGGAGCTAAAATCTTTAAAATACTACATCGTTAGCTATAGAAATGTAGGCCTCTTCCAAGAGGGCGTAACAGCCCGCCTATACAAAGATCTAAAGGCGCTGCTCAAAACAGAAAAATTAATGGTTACTACCATCTACAAGCCAAGGGGTGGATTTACTACCACTTGTGAAGAAGGCGAATTATAAATGACCACCCAAATTAAATTTTATAACAGCCTCACCAACCAAAAAGAAGATTTTACCCCCCTTAAAGAGGGTGAGGTTTCAATCTACAATTGTGGCGTTACTGTTTACGATCGTTGCCACCTAGGCCACGCCCGAGGCGCCATTAATTTTGATGTGCTGCGACGATTTTTAGAGTCCCAAGGTTTGGCCGTAAAATACGTTAAAAACTATACTGACATTGACGATAAAATGATCAATCGTGCAGGCGAAAGAGAAATCACCGTAGCAGAATTGGCCACAGAAATGATTGCTATGCACGACCGAGACATGGAATCTTTAGGCGTTAATGCCCCAACATTAGCCCCCAGAGCGACAGAACACATTCCAGAGATTGTTTCTTTAATCGAGCAACTAATAGAAAAGGGCCATGCCTACGAAGCAGGTGGTGACGTTTTTTTTAAGGTGGATTCCTTTAAGGATTACGGCAAACTTTCAGGTAAAAATATTGAAGACCTCATTGCTGGCCAACGTGTAGAAGTGCAAGACACTAAAGAAAACCCCTTGGATTTTGTCCTTTGGAAGTCGGCAAAGCCAAATGAGCCTAAATGGGAAAGCCCATGGGGCGAAGGTCGCCCTGGCTGGCATATCGAATGTTCCGCCATGAGCCAGAAACACCTAGGAGCAAATTTTGATATTCATGCAGGTGGGTCTGATTTGATCTTCCCTCACCATGAAAACGAAATTGCTCAGTCCTGTTGCGCCACAGGTGAATCTTACGCAAACTACTGGTTGCATAATGGGATGATCAAGATTGAATCCCAAAAGATGAGTAAGTCCTTGGGTAATTTTGCAACTATCGAAGACTTAGTGAAGGTTTATAATCCTGAATTAATTAGGTTTTTTATCCTTTCTAGCCAGTACAGAAAATCAATCGACTTTAGCCATGACGCGCTAAAAGTTGCCTCTGAAGGTTTAGATAAAATTTACCAAGCTTTAAAACGTGGGGCCGAAACCTTTGGTGAAGCAATCAAAAACACCAACAGTGACGAGTTCTTTGATGCCCTAGCAGACGACCTCAACACAGCTCAGGCAATTAGCGTGTTGTTTGATTTGGCGAAAGCCTTGAATATTGAAACTGGCCAAAAAAGAGGCCAAAAATTGATTGGTCGGCTTGTCGGCTTAGGTGAGGTCTTGGGTCTGTTGCAACATAACCCAGAAAAATGGTTCAATGAATCAAGGATAAAAGAAGAGGGAACAGCTGAAATTGATCCTGCTCTAATTGAGTCTTTAATTGCCGAACGTGTTACCGCAAGGGAAACCAAAAACTGGGCGAGAGCCGATGAGATTCGCGACCAATTTAGCGAAATGGGTGTCATCCTAGAAGATAAAGACGGAAAAACTACTTGGAAAAGGAAATAAGTGGAACATATCTACGGGGTAAACCCAGTCATTGCCGCTTTAAAAGCGAAAAAGCGAGAATTTAAGAAATTATACGTAAAAACAGGCCAGCAGAAAGAACGCCTAGCAGAGGCTTGCGCCCTTGCCTACAAGATGGGCCTGAAGGTTGCTGAGGTGGACCCCCAAAAGCTAGATGGCCTAGCCAACACCACCCACCACCAGTCGATTGTGCTAGAGTGTGGCCTGTTGCCTACCTTGGTCATTGAGGATTTAATAAAAAGAACGCCAAAGTTGATTATTGCTTTAGACCAAATCAAAGACCCGCAAAATGTTGGGGCGATCATTCGCTCTGCTGCATTTTTAGGGGCAGACGCTATCATCCATCTAGACAGAAATGCCGCCCCACTAGGGTCAACAGTGAGTAAAACTAGTGCAGGAGCAATGGAAACCTTTCCAATTGCACAGGTGCAAAATTTAGATAAGACTCTGAAAATATTAAAAAAACAGGGTTATTTTGTTTATGGTGCCTCTACTGAAAAGGCCCTACCCTACAAAAAAGCAACGCTCCAAGATAAATTAGTACTGGTCATGGGAAATGAGGGAAAAGGCTTGCGGCCACTCACAGCCAAGGGTTGCGACCAAATGGTTTACATCCCTGGCCGCCATGGGGTGGAATCTTTAAACGTAAGTGCCGCCGCTGCGATATTACTTGCACATTTTGGCTTTGCGTAAAATAACTCTAAGCCTTATAATACAGGTTATTTAATAAACAGGAAAATTAATGAAAGGCGCTATCCTCTTAATCAACGGCCCCAATCTCAATCTTTTGGGCACCCGAGAACCAGAAATCTACGGCGATACTACTTTAGCTGATATCGAAAACAAACTAAAGACCAAGTTATCGGCGGTCGGTTTAGAGCTAGTGGCCTATCAGTCTAACCAAGAGGGGCAGCTGGTTGATTTTATCCATGAGCACCAAACAGCGAAATTTGCCATCATCAATGCTGGCGCCTTTACTCATACATCGGTTGCTTTAAGGGATGCCATCAAGGGCGTAGGCTTAAATTTTGTGGAGGTTCACATCTCAAATGTTCACGCCCGTGAGGAATTTAGGCAAAAGTCTTACCTTTCTGATATCGCCCAAGGGATTATTGTCGGTTGCGGTGTGCAAGGTTATGAGTTGGCTGCAGATTTTATTATTGCTGAACTTGGCCATTAAATGAAATCTATCTTCGACCTTACAAAAGATGACTTAAAAGACTGGTTAAGGGAGCAAGGGGAAAAACCTTTTCGCACAAAACAAGTCTTTGAGTGGCTTTATACCCATAAAGTAAAACGCTTTGAAGACATGAGTAACCTTTCTAAGGCAACCCGTGAGCTTTTTGAGAATTCCTTTACCATAAATTTGCCCGATGTGGTTCACAGTGAAAAAGCACCTGACGGCACGATAAAATTCCTGACCAAGCTACAAGACTCTGAAGAGATCGAAAGTGTGATCCTCGCCCACAATGACCACTTTACCCTCTGTCTTTCAACCCAAGTCGGTTGCGCCATGGGTTGTAAGTTTTGCCTCACCTCAAAAATGGGTCTTAAGAGAAACCTCACCTCAGGCGAAATTGTTGCCCAACTGATGATTGCCAATGAATTTGTAGGTGTCGGCAAGCGTGTTCGGAATATTGTTTATATGGGCATGGGTGAACCCTTTCACAACTATGAAAATGTAATTAAGTCTTTGCAGATTTTCACGGACCCTGAAGGCCTTGGCATGAGCAATCGCCGCATCACAGTTTCTACCAGTGGCTTGATTGAAGAGATCGAAATGTTTGGCCAAGAAGAGCGAACCAAAGCAAATTTGGCTATTTCTTTAAACGGCGTGAGAGAAGAATCAAGGGCAGCCATTATGCCTGTTACCCGTAAGCATAGCCTAGAGCGATTAATGGAAGTCTGTAGAAATTACCCTTTAGAGTCGCAGCAACGCATCACCTTTGAGTATGTTTTACTGAAAGGCCTAACTGACGACATGAAAGATGCCAAGGCGCTGGTAAAGCTGCTCCATGGCACTAAATCCAAGGTGAATCTCCTCCCCTTTAACGAGCATGAGGACCTTACCTTTAAATCCCCAGAGCCTGCCCAAGTGTTAGAATTCCAACGCTACCTACTAAAGCATGGCCTTATGGCGACCTTGCGCACTCCCCGTGGAAACGGGATCAGCGCCGCTTGTGGCCAACTGGCAACTAAAAATAAGAAAAAAAATGAGCAAACGACCATCTAAAGAAGCAGCCCTAGAGGCAGTAAGAACCCTTATGGCCTACGCAGGCGACGACCCGACCCGAGAAGGCCTGATCGAGACCCCAGAAAGAGTGGTCAAGAGTTACCAGGAAATTTTTAAAGGCTATGACCAAGACCCTAAAGAAATTTTAGAAAAGCGCTTTACTACCAACTCCCACGAAATGGTGGTTTTAAAGGAGATTGAACTCTATTCTACCTGTGAGCACCACATGATTCCTTTTGTGGGCATTTGCCATATTGCCTATTTGCCTAAAGATCAGGTTGTGGGAATTAGTAAACTTGCTCGTTTGATGGAAATTTACTCCCGCCGTTTGCAAATCCAAGAAGAACTAACCCACCAAATCGCCACTGCCCTTTGTGAAGTGGTGCAACCTCGTGGTGTTGCTGTTATGATTGAAGCCAAACACATGTGCATGAGTTGCAGAGGCGTGGGCAAACAACATAGTAGCATGGTAACAACCTGCATGCTCGGTGAATTTAAAACAGACCCCAATAAGAAAAACGACTTTTTTCATTTGATTGGCAAATAGCTTCGCTATTTATTAAACTAGCGCATCTTTAAAAGTTGAGCTATTAGCTTTCAAGCATAAGAACCTTAAAAGGTAAAAAGAACTTCGCTTTTTTGGTTTATAAAGCTCAAGTAAACATTAATTCCGTGCCACTAAATCAAACTAACGATCTTTTCTAACAGGGCTTTTTTGTTAACAGGTTTAGGGAAGAACGAGTTTGCGCCAGCAGCGATTGCATTAGAGCTTACTGAGATATATTTTGTTTCAGGTTGAGAGCTCATAGCTATGATTGGGATTTCTTTGTTTACTAAACGGATAATTTTAATAAGATTAACCCCATCTAGGTCTGGGATAAAAATATCAGTAAGGACAATATCAATATGATGATGTTCTATAAAGCTTAAGCCCTCTTTGGCCGACAGAAAACAATGAACTTTGAAGTTGTGTTTTTCTAATTCAAGCCGCATTAGTTTCGCGGTTACAGGCTCATCTTCTATCAGAACAACTTGAATGAGGTCGGATTCTTGATCTATTCGCTTCATATATTCTCGATTAAAGTTTTTTACTCCTCAAGCAAAAGTCTCTTAGAAAAACCCTGAAAAGCCAAGTTTTATTTGATATTTGGTGTAGTTTGATCATGGCGTAAAAAAACAATTATTATGTTTAGAAGCCACTTCCCAGAATTCCGCTCACTTCACTTCTTTAAGGCATTTAATTCCTTCCCTAGTTGTTAATGCTCTTTTTTTCTTTTACAGTCCTCTCACTTCTCTATAATCTGGCCTTAAAACTACATAAAAGGGGTGGATGGTTGCCAAATATTTTAAGCTAAAGTTCAGGGTTAAGTTTCTATTAATGGGGTTACTTTGTATCCCGACCTTGGCCCAAGCTAAAGTCTTCACCGCAGCTACAGCCATCACTCTAGCCCCAAAGGCCGCCCACGTTGAGAAATTTGTGAGCCACAAGAAGGGGTTATTTGGAGTAGACCAAAAGCAGCTCTATAAATTTGTCAAAAAAGACGGTTCATTAGCAAGCCAAACCAATTACTTAATCCATTTACCACCTGCGTCAATTTCCAACGCAAGGTTTATTGCTGCCACCAAAGGTGGAAATATTCTTTTAGCCCTCACCTTTGAGCAGGTGGGTTTTCAATTGTTGCTCTTTTCTCCCGAGCTAAAATTTTTAAAATCCAAAAAAATAGCAGGGCAGACTTTCCAAAAATTTGTAACCTCCCCCAATGGCATTCTGTACTTTTTTACCAGTGCCACAGGCAAAACCCAATTGTTAGAGGTCGGTCAGGAACTAAACACAAAAAGCCTAAAAACCATCCCGACCCCAGCGGGGAAAAAGGCCCATTTGCTTTTTGATAGTAGGGGGAAATCCTTGCTCTATGTAACGGAAGCCCCAAAATTTGGTAAAAATGAAAATAGTTTTTTTGCCGCACCGACAGGGCAGATGGATAGCAATCTAGTCCAGGCTGCACCCTTTAAAGGTGGTTTTCTATTACAAACTTCAGCGGCTGGGCAGACAAGCTTTTCTCTCTTACCTACTGTTGAAAATCCGACTCAACTTAAAATTTCACTAGCAGAACTTGGGCGGCAAGACATCCTGCTTGGTGGCAATGGAGTGAGTCAATTTGAGGTGGTTAAAACACAGGGGCAAAGGCGTACATTGCTGACCTTAGACTTAAAAAAACAGTATTTGAGTAAATCCGAAACCGCCCAAGAAATGGCTCAGGTCAGGGGTAGGAATATGGGTAAAAGTAAAAAATGTAGACGAGAACGCAATAAAAACTTAGCCGATCAGGCAATAGATGCAACGACAGTGACTGCAGGAAACGTCAATCTCTCCTTCAATAGTCCAGCATTGAACGTGATCAGTGGGGCTGTGCAGGTCTTTGATTTTGTAGCCAACGACCTCACCCAAGGCAACTGCCAGTAATTTGTTCTTAACTCCTCAAAGGCCGTAAGTTTGCCCAAGGCTTTTGATAGCCGCCTCATTCTAACAACCTCAAGGCGGGCTAGAAATTGTGTTTTAAAGGCTACTTAACACTTCATTAGACATAAGAATGGGGCAAATTCACAGTCTAAATTAGCCGCCTCATTTTATCTCAGGATAAAAGACTTAATATACACCAAAACTTGTAGCCTTAAACCTACCTAACCACCAAATACTACCTTATAGAGTAGGGATTCAAAGATTTTGATAAGTCATTTTACTTTGCCTCCGCTAACAGCCTAAAAATAGAAAAATATACAGTCAACAAAGGCGTAAACTAACAGCTAAGTCAGCCCTAGGAAGCCAGGATTCAGAGAGTTTAGAAAGCCCTATTAATCGCCTCAAAAAACCAGAGTTCATTTGTAGAAATCACTCCCTTCGAACGAGGCAGCTAAATAAAAAAAAAGGAGGGGGGCCAAGGAATTTGGCCTTAAAAGAAAGTTAACCTTTAAGAGATTGTAAGATTTGCAAACCACTCAGCAGCTTTTCCCTTAAACACATCCTCTGGGTCTAAATCTTCAATAATGTTTAATTCTTCTGTCTCGGCTAAATCGATCAACTCATGCTCTTTTAATCTTACATGTTTGGAGTCTTGCACTAATACTATATTGGGGTTTTCAAGGTTATCTTGAGGCACACTCACCACAAAGCCTAGGCTTTGGTCGTTGAGTTTTACCAATGAGCCTTTAGGGTACTTACCGATGACCTTTAAAAAGTCTTCCCAAATATCATCATCAAAATCAATTCCAGCTAGGGAATCGATATAGCGAATGGCACTGGGTGCAGTCCAAGATTTTTTATAGGGCCTGCGCCCAACAAGGGATTGGTAAACATCAACAATGGCCAAAAGTCTGGCTTCATAACTAACGTCTTTATATTCTGTATCAGCGGGGTAACTAGCAAATCCCTTACTGACTGATTTTACATGGTGATGGCGTGCCATATCCACTGCGACTTTTGGCAGGTCCATTTGTTCAATTAGCTCAGCACCTTTTACTGGGTGATTGCGGATCATGTCCATTTCAGGGCTATCCTTTTCAAACTTTACATCCGACTCTAAAATTTCCTTGGGGATCACTCCCTTACCTACATCGTGTAGCATGGCACAAAGTAGCGCTTCTTCCTCATTGGCGAAAACTGGTTTTTCGCCATTACGCTTTTTAATCTCGTAATAGGAAGCCAGAAAAATAGCACCAACATCAACGCAATGAGCATAGGTATGGCTTGATTCACGAAGGGGGGCCAAGGCTGCCATGGAATCAATCAAATCCTCTTCTATAATCTGACCAACATAACCTTCTAATTCTTTAATTTCAGGCACACCGTGGGCGGCACTGTCCATAATACCTTCAATGGCTTTGGAAGCTTGAGCCTTAACTTTATAGCTCTTCTTAACTGTAGCCACAAGGCTAGTCGCTTGTTCCGTTTTGGCTTGGTGCTCGGGGCTTTTGGCTAATTTGGAAACCTCAAAAAAGAGAAATTTTCTAGCCTTTAAACTGATTTTTAGTTTGTCATTGACTTGGGTAAAGTGTTTTAGGCCTGCAGGAAATTTGTGCACACGGCTGACAATATCACCAACCTTTAATTGAACAATGGCAATATCAGCACGCTTTTCACCTCGCTTTACAATGGCTCTAGCTCCACTAAAATTATGGGCCAACCATTGACGATTTTGTTCACTCAAGTGACCAAAGCGTTTTTCCAATCCGATATAAGATTGGATTTCCATATTCTCATTTAGTTCTTCTAAGCGAACTTGCATGTAACCTTTCCCTTGTTTTTCTTCAAATAAAACAGTCAAATAACTTATTTACGGCCTTTGTTAAAGAGCCTTTTACAGGGTCCATTAGTGTGGGTCTTCCCTGATTTACTGCATTGGAAAGCATAAATTATACCTAAATAAATGAAGCAAAAGAATCCCAGACCAAATTAGTCGAAGTTTCTTATAGAAAACCCACTAATTTAGCCCCTTTTGATTCTATCGCTATATATAGGGTAAATGGTAATGATCTTGCATCTTACCTTGGTGAAAAACTATGTTCAATGATTGAATAAAGAGTATGAAAAAAATTATCCTAACCTTATTGTGGCTTTTACTCCCCTCCTTGGCCTTTGCCCGTGGGAATGAAAGCCTAAATCGACCTTTTTTGGTTGGGCCGCAATATCCATTGCTATTTATGTCGACCACCTTTGAGCCAGATACCGCTTTTCCCGTGGAAAACGGCAAAATCTACAGTCAAATATCCTTTACCAACCTAAATACCTATGTATTCACTGATAACAGTGACAAGGTTGATAACCCTACCGGTGACGCAAGTCAATTTAGTGAAAGTGATTCCAGTGGTTACTCTATCTACATTGATGGTGAGATCGACCGCAGGTATTTTCGAATTTATTGGGGTTGGAGTGACTCTGTGGAAATACAACTGACCTACCGAGACATTCGTTTTGTTAAGGGGAATTTAGATTCCACTATTGAAGGCTTCCACTCCACCTTTGGAATTGGTAACCAAGGCCGCGAACAAACCGACCAAGACCTGTTAGAAATTTATGTTCACGATAATGAGACAGGCGAAAATGTCTTGGTGATAACCCAACCCAATGATAGCTTCCACCAAGAATCTATGACCCTAGGCTTGAAGTTTAATTTACGAAAGACTTCTACCGAGGCTATTAGTTTGATCTTCTCTTCTAACTTTGGAGACCGCTACATCGAGCGTGAGATCAACGAGGTTAACCCCGACTATGGTTCTGAATATAAAAAATTCAACGACTTTAACTATGGTTTGCTTTATAGCTCATTGTTCCCTGATTGGACCCTGCATGCAGGATTTTCTGTAGCCAAGGTTGGCGAGTCATTACTGCCAAAATCACCAGAAGAACAATATTACTTTTTCCTTGGGGCCTCTTGGGAATTGGGTAGCAGTACAGACTTACTAATTCAGGTTTTAGAGTACTCCAGCCCCTTCCCTGAAAATAATTCTTCTGCCATTGGTTCTGATGCTAGAGAGATCACTACAGGCTTACGCTGGTTTTTGGCTGATAGCGCAACTTGGGAAATGGGTTTTACAGAGAACCAAAGCCAAGGGCCGCAAAATGTTGATATTGTGTTCTTTTCTAACTTAGGTTGGGTATTTTAAGCTAGTAGGGTAAAGGCAACTTGATGGTGATTTGGCTGCCCTGGGTCAATTCGGAAACCATACTGATTCTTCCGCCAAATTTTTTCACAACATCTTCGACTACAGCAAGGCCATTCTTTTTCCCATTCCCGACAAAGTCAGGTAGGAATAACAGCTTCCAGACCTCGCCCTTTTGGATCAAGGTACGAACAAGATCTTTATCCAAAGCGCGATTGTCTTCGGCCATCTTACCTAGTTTATAAGGGTCAATGCCAACGCCATCATCTCTCACGGTGATTTTTAAGACTTCGCCCGACCTACGCACCTTTACAATCAACCTGGCAACCAAGGCTTTATTGGTGGCAGCCCGAATTTGAGGCGTTTCAAGACCATGGTCGATGGAGTTTCTATAAAGATGACGGAGTTCATAGTTCAAGGTTTTTACTTGGGACTGCCAAACTTGTAAATCTGGCTCAACCTCAATGGATAATTCCACCTTTTTGCCCACTCTGCGGCAAAGAGATTTAATATCCTCTTCCCAACCTTCAATGAGTAAACCTGCACTAACACAAGATTTTTTCATTAGCACATGCGCCACCGCACCACAGTCATCACTACTGGCAAAACGGTAAAGCTCATTAAACTCTTGGGCTGAAAAATTAATCCCTTGGAGCATAGAAAAGTAGGCCTCGCCAAACTTGTCTTTGAGCAAATAAGCATACTGTAAAGCTGCTTCAAACTTCATAAAGGCGTTTTCTAACTCGTCTGCCTCGTTTGTGTTCCAGAGGATTTCCATAGCATTTTCTAAACTATTGGCAGCCTCTAGCAACCCATACATGCAAAAAGCATCGCAGAGCACTTGGATAGAGTGGAGGTTTAAAAAGTCATCTTTTAAAAGATCCTTTTCCCACTTACCATCTAACACTTGGTCTAGCAGGTTTGAAGCGCCGATCATCGCCTTATCACCAGCATCAAGCAATTCAATAAAACCTTTGGTGTCTTCTTGAATGCAGCCAATTATTGCCTCTTCTTCAGCCGCCTTGGCGGAGCTAACCTCCTCCAACTCTTTTAATTCTAGGTGGCGGGTCACATCTTCCATTCTTACATAAAGACTCATCACCTCACCCTTAGCATCTAAAGTCGGGGTATAGTGGAGGCGAAAGTTGCGGCCTTTATAGTAGGTTTCTTGAGGCAGCAGCGCCAGTTCAGGGCCGTAATTTTGTTCTTCTTCTTCAAATAAAAGCCGTAAGGCACGGTAATAGGCTTGCAAAGCCTTGCGGTCTTTTTTGAAAAGGATATCAGCGAAAGAGCGCCCAGTGAGGTTTTCTGCCCCAAAAATAGACCTCGCCTTATTGGAAATTCCCCCTTCAATTTCACCGCGCTCATCCAACAAAAATGAGACTTGGCCCAAATCATCTAAGGCATCTTTACTAATTCGGATTTCCTCAAAGGCAAACAAAAGGCGTTTATTGGCAAAAAGCAGGTCTTGCTCTAAGGTCTTTTGAACTTCCAAACAAAGATCATTAAACAAACTGGGCATGACTGGCAAAAATTCCCACAAGTCTTTATTGCCCATATAAATTGCCTTGCAATGGGCTAAGGGGGTCACATTAAAAGGGGCCTTTTGGGCAGTGCCTAAAAGAACATTTTCACCAAAGATCCCTGAGCGGCGGAAAATTGGGCTAGGGGCACCATCAACCTTGCCTTCGGCCTGCTCAAAGAGCAGAAATAAGCCTGGGGTTGGTTGGCCTTGCACAATAAAAGGAGTGTCATATTCAAGAGTTAACAGCTCACAAATGGAAACAATATAGTTAAATTGAGCGTCAGGGAGGGCTGCAAAGGGAGCAAAACCCTTTAAAAAAAAAGCCTTTTCTGCATCCTTATCACTTAATTCGTCTAAAAAGGGGGCAAGTAAATCCTGCTTTTTCAGGCTTTGCAAATGGCTAGCTAACTGCAGGGCATTTTGGAGCAATTGCTCCAATTCCTCGGGACTTAAACCCTTAGCATCTTCAGCCAGTTGTTCGAAATTAACTTCCTGCAATTGACCAGCTGGAGGCGTGGCTTTACTCATTACTATTGTCCATTAATTAATCAGAAATCTTTAAGGTAAACTTAGCCGAAAATAGGGACGATGAAAAGCTAAATATCGGCTCAAAGCAGAATCACTCAGGCTTTTAGACCACCCGAATTTTTTTTTGATGGAGGCCTTACTTACAACTAGCCTATTATTTTGACAACTGGACTAGCATCACCCTGGAAAACCAGGATTTTATCTCTGTAATAACAGCACTAAAGCATTTTGAAAAAAGATGGTAAAAATAGTAAATATATTCAAAATTTTATTTCTTAGGGCCTGTGTCGTGATTTTTTATATTCCAAAAGAGCTTTTACCCAAGCCCTGGAAAACAGAGAAACAATTACTTTTTAAGTTGAACCAAGGGGCCCTCTTTTTTGCGCTTATCATCAGCTGCCAAGGCTGCTTCATCGTTAAAGTGTAAAGAATGCTCCACATATTTTGTGTTGCCACTCGGTGGCGGAGGAAAGGTCAAGGAGGTGATTTGGGCAAGCACACATTCCCCAAAATTTTTATCTTCTAGACCATTGTGGATTATCCCTGGAACCGCAACTTTACCATCTGCCTGCACCTGCCAATCTAACTTGATGGTGCCTGAGGTATTTTTAGGGCTGGTCTTTAAAAAATCCTTATAGCAAATTTGTAATTCCTTGGCCTTTTTAACTATGGTATTTTTCACCTGATGGTTTAGGTAAGGGTCATCTTTAGGATTTCCAGCAAATGTGGCATTTGAAGCCTGAGGGCGCTGGACTTTGGTTAGGGATTCCCGCTGGCCTTTTAAGTTTTCTATTTCTAGGTACAAATAGGCTAAGGCAACAAGAAAAACAAATCCTATGGCCATTAAAATTTTATTGATCATGATCTAACACAAGGGTTTCATTATACAAAACTCTATCATGGGTAAAATTTAGATCTTTCACTAGTGGAATTTGCAAGAAATACAGTCTAGCAAAATCTAATTAGCCCCAGATATTTTTTGCTGAACTAAGCCAATCACACAGGCTAAGGGGAAAAGAGGTTGGGAAAAGGTAACTATTGCTAAAATCTGATGAAAATAACCACCTCTACATTTTATAAATAGCAGCAAGGTTAGACAGAGTAAGGTTGCTTGTTTTAAAATACCCCCATTGAACCAAAATTAGACTTTTAAAAAAATGATCAAAAAAACATTCGCCCTCCTGTTTCTGCTCTCCTTACTCCCTCACTTTGCTTTTGCCGAAAAAATTGCTCATCTTGAAGATGTATCAGGCTTTATCAAAATCACCCACAAAAACGGAGTGGACGGGGCAACAAATGAATACAATATTAAAGAAGGTGACCACATTACCACGGGGCCAGACGGAAAAGCGACCATTGTCTATGCCGATGGAACTGAGGTTAGAGTTTTTTCAAACAGTAAGGTGAAGGCTAGTTTTAACAATGGGCTTTTGTCGGCCAATGTTAAAAAAGGGTCTATTTGGGCTCACATCCCCAAACGGAAAAAGAATCGTGCACGCTTTGCCCTTCGTACAGCAGAGGCCATAATCGGCATTCGAGGCACCACCTTAGCTGTTGATGCCCGAAAACCTGAAAAAACCAATATTGGGATGTTTGAAGGGGTTGTTTCTGTGAGAAACGGAAAACTCAAAACCAGTTTGGCTTCAGGCCAACTGATGCGAGGAGTAGAAAAGACAGGTAGCCTGAAAAAAAAGATCGAGCCTATCACCCAGCATTTAGAAGTCACCTCTTCTACAAAAGCCCTTGATTTACAACGAACCGATAGCCTCAGGATAAATGTGAAGTTAGTCAGCTCGGGCGCTACACCACCACCGACAGAGGGCCTCGTTTTTATTTCAGTCAATATTCGCCAAACTACCTTGAATCGCCAATTAACATTAGATGCCCATGGGCGAGCCCAAACCACCATTAAATTTAACACAAAAACGCCAAAGAAAAATGTTTTGGTAGTCCATGCTTTAATGGAAGACAATTGGGAAGTTGCAAGCGGGGTGACCCATGTAAAACTTAAGAATGTAGCTGTTGAGCAAGATATCGAAGGTTTAAGAAATATTGAAGCCCAATAAACATTCTAAAAGAAGACTCCTGCCTTTAAAACAAATCCAGTAGAGAAACTGGCATTTGCGTTTCTAGTCCCGTTTATTGCTTGGATTTTATTGCAAGCAGCAACCCCCATTGCCTTTTCATTGCAGCTTAAAACCTCTCCTTCGTGGGATGTAGAAAAGCGAAGGAATAGAGATACATCAAAGGACTGAGAATTCAAAGCCCAACCTGCTATTATAAACTATTGTTGCCCTTATTTATAGGAGACCTGAGCAATCTCGCTACCATCGGTTCCCTTGATGGTTACTTGCCCCTCAATTTTCCGGTCAATAACGCCCACGCCAATGGCTGTTGGTAATTGTAAAAACATTAGTCCAAGGAGACCAGGCCCTCGGGCTTTAGGCCCCCACTAACTCCGCTCGGTGTAACTCACACTTACGTGAGGATTGGTAAGGTCCAAATCCGCTTTATAGGCAACTCGACTGTTGCCTCTTAGTCCGTCATATCCTTGCTCCTCTGGGGGGGGCAAAGTCTACATCAATTGTATCTATAGTGGTCCCCTTAAAGCTGAAATTGCTGGATCCAAGCTCCAAATTCTAAAATCTCGACTTTTGGGCATTAAACAGAAAACCAACAGTGGAGCCACTACACCTCGCTGATGAATTCCCTCGCGGCTATCCAATTCAAAATTTCTCGTTTGTAAAAAACTCGCAGAATCGTTCATATAACTAATATGAGTGCTACCCCTGTCTTCCGCCAAGCCTTGGCCTTGAA
>JASJGK010000172.1:0-3922 GCA_033791585.1 SAR324 cluster bacterium
CATGACTATGCCCAAGCGCAGCGGTTTGGAATTGTTAAAAGACATTAAATTAATTGACCCAAATATCCCCATTATTCTGATCACTGCCTATGGTACGATCGACACAGCCATTAGCGCTATGAAACATGGGGCCTTTGACTACGTACAAAAACCCTTTGATTTTGACACCTTTATCTTTTTAATCGAAAGAGCCCTGGCCTATAAGCCACAGGTGGAAAAGGTTACCAGCCTAGATGATCTAGCCCCTAAAAAAAGAACAGGTAAAAAGGGTGAGGTTTTGAATAAGGCCAGCTTTAAAGAGATTATCACCCACGATGAAGGGATGAAAAATCTATTGGGCATGGCTAAAAATATTGCTACCTCTCGTGCAACCGTTATGGTTCAGGCTGAATCAGGTACTGGTAAGGAGTTACTAGCAAGGTATATTCATAATAACTCTGATAGAGCCGACAAGGCTTTTGTCGCTGTAAATTGCGCTGCCCTGCCTGAGAACTTATTGGAATCAGAGCTTTTTGGTCACCAAAAAGGTTCTTTTACAGGTGCCACTTCTGATTATCGTGGTAAATTTGAACAGGCCAATGGTGGCACAATTTTGCTGGATGAAATCAGCGAAATGCCTCTATCTTTACAAGCCAAATTATTAAGAGTCTTGCAAGAATTTCAGGTGGATAGAGTAGGTGGAACCGAACCTATTACTATTGATGTAAGAGTAATCGCCACTACCAACCGTGACCTAATGGAAGCTGTTAATCAGGGGAACTTTAGAGAAGATTTATACTTTAGATTAAATGTGATTCCCTTGGCCTTGCCTCCTTTGCGTGAAAGAAAAAAGGATGTAAAGCTTTTGGCCGAATACTTTATCACTAAGCATGCCGAACTGAACAACTGTGAGCCACCAGTGTTGCATGAAGAGGTCTACCGACTCCTAGAAAGCTACAACTGGCGTGGCAACGTGCGGGAACTGGAAAATGTTATTGAGCGTTCTTTACTGCTCTGTGATGGTAAAACCATTGTTACAGCCAACCTGCTCATGACACCTCAATCCATGAAGGGTGCCCCAACCCCAGCAGCTAATAACGTTAGCACCAGTGATGATGATGTAGCAGAAGTTTACGGAGACGCTGACACTGTAGTGCTAAAAGTAGGGATTACCATGGAAGAGGCAGAAAAGCAGATGATTTTGAAGACCTTGGCCCATTCTACAGGAAACAGAACCAAGACAGCTGAGATCCTAGGTATTTCTATTCGTACTCTAAGGAATAAACTCAACGACTACAAAGCTGCTGGCACAGAGGTCGATTAGACCTCACTAGATAGGTAAAACTTCTTAGATTGGTTGGACTTCCTTTTAGGTGTTAAACATCAGGCCTGTTCTATCAGGCCCCAGCAACAACGACTTCTTCTGCCTCTTCTACTTCTTTCTTTCTTGGGGTTGGGTTTTCAAATGCCAAAGCCCTACTTAAAAAGAATGCAATCATTACCAACATGAAAATCGGCAAGACAGGTGTTGGGTTATAAAAGTAACTACCAGCCAAAATTGCGCCTGCAAACTGGCCTGCGAACTGGCTAAAGTTATAAACCCCACTAGCTGTGCCCTTGGTTTCTTTCGTCGACATTCGAGTAACTAAACTGGGGAAGATAGGTTCAAAGATATTAAAGGACATGAAGAAAATAAAGGCTGCTGTTAGTTTCAAAGTTAAATTATCACCGCCCCATGAATAGAGTAAAATAGAAAAGGATATCCCCATTCCCACGACCCCAAAGACCATCACTTCTCTAAATTTATTTTTTACTTCCGCCAAAATCGCACAAGGGATCATAGTCAAAGCCCCTGAAAATAACATAGGAATATAGATCTGCCACCAATCTTCTTTAGGTAACCCCCAGCTTTTAAGTACAAAGGGAGTCATAAAAAAGGTAATTGAAAGCCCCATAGAGGTTACAAAAGCACCTAAATCAATTGTCAAAAGTGGTGTAACCTTCAAAACTTCACTTAGCTGTTTTTTTAGGGGTTCTTTGGAGATTACATGTTCTGTAGGAGTTGGCACAATCAAAAGCAAGACCAGCAAGCTAAAAGTTGCCATTCCTGAAATAACCCAAAACAAACCGCTTAAACCAACCTTACTGCCTAAAAAAGGCCCTAAAAACATCGCTAAACCAAAAGCCATCCCAACGCCCATACCGAGCATGGCATTGGCTCTAGCCCTAACTTCATCACGAGTCAAATCGGCAATCAAAGCAAATATCGGTGCACTAACCGCACCTGAACCCTGAAGCAAACGAGCAACAATCATCATCTCAATAGAGGTGGATAACGCCGCCAAAACACTGCCTGCCATAAAGAGTAAAATTCCAATAACCAAAATTGGTTTACGCCCAAATCTGTCGGACCAAAAGCCAAAGGGAATCTGGAAGATAGCAGAAGTTAAACCGTAACCACCCATGGCAACGCCGACCAGAAATGGAGTTGCGCCAGTTAACCCCTCATGGGCGAGCAAACTAAATACGGGTAAGATTAAAAATAGCCCCAGCATCCTGGTAAATAGGATTGCGCTTAAACTAAAGATACTCTTTTTTTCTGCAGGTAGGAAAACTGGTTTTTTTCTTTTAGACATTGAATGGTACTTGGTCTTGGTATTTTTGAGGTCGCTAGTTTTTACCTTTTAGTAAAAGAAAAACTTAAACCCTTTGTCTTGCTCTGTAAATCAATAATGAGAAAATAAAGATAAATGCATAAAAAGTATCATAAGCTTAATTTTAAACAGTGAGTTGGACTACTTAAGGGCTTCCTCGAAACGCTTTAAGGATTCTTCATCTAATTTATAATGCTTTTCTTTCCACGAGGTTGGTATGTTTTTTATGGATTTAAGCTTACCCATGAACCCGCCCCCCTGATCTGGCTCAGCAGCTGTTAAAAAGCCCTCTTCTACCAATTCTTGGCTCATAGCTTGAAGGTTACCCAGTGCGGCTGTAAAGGTGTCAGGTTCTAATTCCTTTTCCAGCTCACCTTGTAGGTAATAGGCTTGGAACCAATTTAAAATACCTTCATCCAATTTAAAATCATCGAGGGCCACTTTTCCTATGGAAATAACCCCTACACCAGGTATAGCCATATAGGCATCTTTTTTAATAGCCTCGGAAACTAAATTAGCAAAGGCCTTTGGGTCTTCCTCTCCTGCTGTAAATAGAGAAGCCAAAGTGTCTGGCCCTAAAGGCTTATGTCCTTTGTTGGTTTCAAAGTCTTCTAAGCTGGCAATCATAATGGCGGAGGCCCGAAATAGCTCACTTGGCCTGTGGATTCTATGGCCATAAATAGCTGCTAAAATATTGATTCTGTTGGCCGCTTGGAATAACGTCTTCACCAAATTGGCACCACTGGCAAGTATGCCTGTACCCGGAAATTGACTGGCAGCAATAGCACCAAGACCAAAGTTAAAGGCAGAATCAAAACGTTTTATCCACTGATTGTAGAGAGGTACTCCATGAGGATAGAGGGCTTCTATCAACTTTGCCCGATCAGAATCATTGAACTCATTTACATCTTTTAAACCTGTGACTTCACGCTCTAAAATCTTACCTGAAACCTTTAAAATCCACTCTTGTGTCTCTTTATATAGCATAGCTTCAAACCCCTTGCCTCCAGCATCTCTAAGGGCATTCCAAACCTTTTCTTGGGCTTCTGCGCCACCAGATTTTAACTTTTCAGACCAGTCGCCCCCTTCCATTTGGCCCAGAACTTTGTCCAATCCACTTTTCTCTAAAGCCTTGATTTTAGTATCTTCCCAAAGATCACCAAGCTTAGATTTTGCCTTTTGGGCCGTTTCTGTTTCGCTTAATTTTTGTCCCGCTTTTTTTAAGCCCCCTAGGCCCTTTTCCATGGCAGACAAACTTGATTGCAACCCACGGAGTGCAGGGTGCCCTG
>JASJGK010000173.1:0-5375 GCA_033791585.1 SAR324 cluster bacterium
GGTGGGGGAGGTTTAGAAGAATCCCTAAAGGCTTTTGAAGCAGGGGTTAAGCTTTCTAAGGCCTGCCACAAACAACTAGTTGAGGCACAAAAGCGAGTTGAGATTTTGGTGCAAGATGAAAATGGTAAAGAAAATAAAGAACCCTTTACAGCATAAAAAAATTAAAATATTAGGCAAGATTTTAACCTATAGCCTCGTTCCCTTTACCCTGAGTGGCTGCTACCCCTTACAGCAGTCTTTGGGTCAACTTGATTTAAGATTTAACCAAGTGCCTCTGAGTAAAGCTGCTGAGCTTGAAAAAGACCCTGAGTTAAAGGCGTTACTCCTAGAAACTAGCCAAATCAAAATCTTTGGCGAGACAACTCTCGGCCTTAGGTCTAGCCAAAATTATGAAGGTTATTACCAAACCAAGTATGACGGTGTAACCTTTGTGGTGGTGGCTGCACCCAAGTTAAAATTGCAACAAAAGCAGTGGTGGTTCCCTATCATTGGCTCTGTTCCCTATAAGGGTTACTTTAACCCTGAAGATGCACAAAAACTCCAAAAAAGCTTGATTGCAGAAGACTTTGACACTCATGTGTTTAGCGCAGCCGCTTACTCTACCTTGGGCTGGTTCAAAGACCCTTTGACCACGCCGCAACTAAAAAATGGCCGTTATCGTTTAGTCCAAACCCTATTTCATGAAATGGCTCACGCCACCTTATATGTTAAAGACCAAGGAAAATTTAATGAGCAAATGGCCAGTTTTGTTGGGAGACTAGGGGCGGAGGCTTATTTTAAAGCCCAAGGGGAATCAGGAAAAGCATTTTTTGCTGCTCACAAAAAAGCCCAAGCAGAATCAACAAAAAAAATAGAGAAACATAGCGCTCTATTGCATCAAGCAAAGCAAAAGTTAATCGAGCTTTACCAAACAACAAAAACTAACCCGGAAAAAACAAACGCCAAGGCCAAAATTTTAGAACTATTACAAAGCCAACTTCAACAGCTTTACCCCAAGGCAGACCCCAAGGCCCTTAAATACAACAATGCTAGATTATTACTGGCAGGTTTATACCACGAAGAAATGCCTATTTTTTCAACACTGTGGAAAGAGTCAGGGGAGGAGTGGGAAGTCTTTTGGGACAACCTTAGGGGCCATGCTACCGCACAAAATTGGAAATTCTAGCTGACGCAGCGACAGATTAGGATATCTCAGTTTCCAAGGAAACTAATTTAAATAAATTGCTTTTGATTTGGAAAGGAAAGGTTGCAGCCTAGTTTCCTAGGCTACAATTTTTTAGAAGTGGACTTTTCAATGAAAAATTAAGACTGCTTTTTCTTAACATTGCGAGGAGCGAACTTAAATTCAAATTCACCCTTCTTAACAGTCACCTTAACAGTACCACCTTTAACTAGATCACCAAATAGGATCTCTTCTGATAATCTATCCTTGATTTCAGTTTGGATCACTCTTGAAAGTGGTCTTGCACCGTAATCAGGGCTATAGCCAAGTTCTGCAAGTTTTTCTAAGGCTGCCTTATTTAGCTCTAAGGTCACTTTTTTATCCTTAAGTTGGACATCCAACTCACCAACAAACTTGGTAACAACATGACCCATTACTTCTGGAGTCAAACTATTAAAGGGAACCACAGCATCTAACCTGTTTCTAAACTCAGGTGGGAAGTGACGCTCAATGGCATCCATTTCCTTACCTTGGTCATCAGCATTAAAACCGATTGCCTTGGCGCCACGGTCACCACTACCAACATTAGAAGTCATGATTAAGATCACATTTCTAAAGTTTGCTTCCTGACCATTATTATCGGTCAAGGTTGCACGGTCCATAATTTGAAGGAGAATGTTGTAAACATCAGGGTGCGCCTTTTCGATTTCGTCTAAAAGTAACACACAGTGTGGGTGTTTCTTAATAGTTTCAGTCATCAAGCCACCTTGCTCAAACCCCACATAGCCCGGAGGGGCACCAATAAGGCGAGCAACAGAATGCTTTTCCATATACTCACTCATATCAACACGCTCAAAATGAACACCTAAGATCTGAGAAATCTGCTTGGAAACCTCAGTTTTACCAACTCCAGTGGGGCCAGAAAAGAGAAAGCTACCAATTGGTTTTTCCGCAGCGCCTAGGCCTGCCTTGTTCCGCTTAATACTAGTCACAATATGTTTAATTGCTTCATCCTGACCAAAAACCTTAGCTTTCAAATCATTTTCAAGCGTTATCAGAGCACCTGTATCTGTTTTTACATTGTGACGAACAGGCACACGAGCCATCTGGCTCACAATACGCTCAATGTCAGGCACAGTAATGACCTTTTTTTGTTTGCGGCTCCCCACAAGCTGGCAAGCTGCACCAGCTTCATCAATAATATCAATGGCTTTATCAGGTAAAAACCGATCATGAACATATTGGTCTGCCAGTTCCGCTGCTGATCTAAGGGCTTGGTCACTGTATCTGATGCCAAAATGATCTTCATAAGCCCCCTTAAGACCCTTTAAGATCTTAACGGTTTCTTCTACAGAAGGCTCAGGCACATCAATTTTTTGGAAGCGACGTGACAAGGCACGGTCTTTATCAAAAAAGTTTCTATACTCACTATAAGTGGTTGCTCCTACGCAGCGAAGGTCACCAGACATTAAAGCAGGCTTTAGAATATTAGAGGCATCCATACTAGAGCCACTAGTTGCGCCAGCGCCAACAATGGTGTGGATCTCATCAATAAATAAAATGGCTTTGGGCTTCTTTTTCACTTCATTGATTACATTTTTCAAGCGTTGCTCAAAATCACCTCTAAACTTAGTTCCAGCTAATAATGAACCCATATCAAGGCTATATACTTCGCCGTCTTCTAAAGCTTTTGGTGACAATCCCTCTTCAATCCGTAATGCCAAGGCTTCAGCCACAGCTGTTTTACCAACCCCTGGGTCACCTACCAAAATAGGATTATTTTTCTTTCTTCTGCAAAGCACTTGCATCAAACGTGTCAGCTCATGCTCACGCCCAATAACAGGGTCGATCTGGCCAGCCTTGGCCATTTCTGTGAGGTTTTGAGTATAGTTTTCCAAGTGGCTTTTTTTCATTGCCCCCTTATTAGGAGGCGTAGGGTCGTCAAGTGGCGGCTTATTGGGGTCAACATGTTCAGGATTTTCTCTCTTTTCTCCTGAATTCATAGAAATAGACCTTAAGATATCTAAGCGTTCGATACCTTGCGCACGCATAAAATAAACAGCGTGAGAATCCACTTCCTTAAACAAGGCGGCAAGCACATCTCCACCATTAGCCTCTTTTTTCCCGGAAGATTGCACATGCTTCATAACACGGTGCATCAAGCGTTGGAACGCCAGGGTTTGAAGTGGCTCATGGTCACTATCATCAGGTAGTGTCGGTATCTGAAAGCTCAAATGATCGTCAATCTGCTTTTTTAAAACAGTAACGTCACCATCACATTCTTCAATAATTTCACTAGTCAATGGATCGTGTAATAAAGCGAAGAACACATGCTCTAAAGTCACATATTCATGTTTACGTTTTTTTGCATCTCGGACGGCCGAGATTAAAGAGATTTCCAATTCTCTGCTTAACATTATTCCTCCTCCATGCTGGCTTTGAGCGGGTATTCAAACTCGGCTGCCAAGTCATGTACTCGTTGCGTTTTAGTTTCGGCTATTTCAAAGGGATATACACCGCAAACCCCTCTACCCAAGTTGTGAACATTGAGCATTACTTGCATAGCAGAGATTTTATCTTTGCTAAAAATATTTATCAAGATATCCACTACAAAATCCATAGGGGTATAGTCATCGTTGTGTAACATAACTTTATACTGCCTAGGTTTTGAAAGGTTTATCTCCTCTTTTGTTGAACTATGGTTTTGTTCACCGTTATCTGGTTCAAATGGCATTTTGCTTAATTCTTATTTTTAACATTATTAAATCTTTTCCTATAACTAATTTAGCAAGGGTTTGTATTCTTTGTCAGTGATTTTTTTCACTCTTTAAACTTGCTAAGGAGTTTCTTTCCAAAGAGTTTTTTCGGTGCGTGTTGTGACGTTTTAAAATTTTTGCCACCTTTAACACTGCACTCACATAGGGTCTGCTATGGTTATAGGCATATACAGCCTCATGATTTGCACGCTTGTGTATGCCTTTTTCCCAACCATGTTTTTTTAAATAATTGGCTGTAGAGTAAAGAGCATCGGGAACCAAAAATAAATTCACACTGCCATTTTTATCTGAATCATAGCCCCATTTTAAATAGCTAGAAGGCAAAAATTGAGGCAAGCCAAATGCGCCGGCATAGCTGCCTTTAAATTTGTAAGGGCTTATATTACCTTGTTTAGCCATAGTGAGTAAGGCATTCAATTCAACTTCGGCCCAAGCCGCCTTTTTGGCTAATCTAGACAAGTGGTATTGTTCTTCTTCACTTAATGAGTCAATTATTTTGTATTGTTCCTGTCTATTTTTATGCTCGACTATTATGGAACTAAAAACAGAAATAACAGGGTACTTACCCATAACATTTCCAAACCCCGTTTCGACCAAAATGATGGCTACTATGGCTTCTTTGTCGACATCAAATTTTTTCGAAGCCTTGTCTAAAGTGGTTCGCCATTTTTTTTGAAATTTCTTAGCCATCCAAATTGAATAGGGACTGCTAAAATCTTTGTAATCTCGACCCGTTTCTTTAGTATGTAGGTTTTTTTTTGTCGCCACCGGCCTTTTTTTAAGTCGACTATCATAAAAAATGGTAATTAGTTCATTCTTATCAAAGCCCTGAGACTCAAACACATCAACCAAATGAGACTTCTCTTGGGAATAGAAACTTCTAGCTTTTTCCTCACCAGCAAAAGCAGGTGTGACCAAAAAGGCCAAAATCAAAAAGGTGATTAAATTTTTCATAAGAAGTTTTCCTAAAATAGCTTTTCTAGCATAGTCCATTTTTTGACTTTGCGGCAATGGCTTTGTACTTAAATCCTAAATCTTAGTATAGTTTAGTACTTATAATACAATTGTCATTCCAAAAAATCCTAAGAAAGCTATTTAAATAAGTAAATCCATCTAAATATATTTTATCATATAAAAAATATATAACTTTGTAAAACGGACTTTTAGAAGTATGATTTTTTAGGCTTGGCAAGACAGGCAGAACCATTTTATGATGGGGAAAAATTTACCTACTCTTAAACCCTAATCTCTTCATATAGTATGGTTATCAAGGATCCGATCTTAGTTGTCGATGACGAAGTTGAAATGCGAATTGCCATGTCAGCAGCTCTGAAAAAATGTGGTTACCCTGTGGAACTTAGCCATAACGCAATTGACGGGCTAAATAAGTTCAAAAAAAATAAATATTCAGCGGTTATTACAGACATGACTATGCC
>JASJGK010000174.1:0-12259 GCA_033791585.1 SAR324 cluster bacterium
GATCTGAAAGGATTCTACCAAAACATCCCCAGTGATCAACTAACAAAAAGCAAACAGATCACTAACAAACAAAACCTAAATTCGATTTGGTTTTTTGCTCTAGCATTTTTCTTTTTACTATTTACTTTTTCTTTATTTGATACGGCTTTTGCTTCACAGAGACTTAAGGGAGGGGATCATCCCTCCATCGGCAGTTGCTCTAAAGTTTACCCAAACGGTGCCCCTTCAAAAGAGGCCATGGCTGAGGAAACAGAAGAAGAAAAAGACGATAGTGAAGAAGCCATCGCTGCTGTTCCTCCACGATTTGATGAGCCTACATTGGTTGATTTAGGTCTTTATATTGTTGAGGTCACTGAAGTTGACCCCATTGCCAATACCTTTAAAATTGAAGCCTTTATGGACTTAGTTTGGTGCGACCCACGTTTGGTCTCAAAAGACAAACCCCCAAAGGAAATTGAATATTTAGAAGAAGATGCCGCCGATAAACTCAAAGAAATTTGGTGGCCAGATGTTGGGATAGTTAATGCTTCAGGGGGGAGAGAAATTGAAAATGAAGAGCTTATCATTTACCCTGATGGCACTGTTGAGTATAGAGAAAAATTTTCAGCCTTGATGGAAGCCCATTACGATTTAATCCAGTTTCCCTTTGATAAACAACATCTTGAAATCGAAATGGAATCCTTTGCCTGGGATTACAAAATTGTGAAATACCACGCCCATAAAAGCAAAATCGGATTCAGCGCAGAATTTAAAATCCCAGAATGGGAAATTGATAATGTTAAATCAAAAGTTGAAGATGTAAAAGAAATCAGAGATCGCTCTGCCTTTTCTGAATTCTTATTGGATATTGAAGTGGACCGCATCTCAGGGTTTTACCTTTGGAAGGTCATCCTTCCCTTAATGATCTTGGTAATGGTTTCTTGGTCAATTTTTTGGATGAGTGGTGATAGCCTTGCCGATAGAATGAGTGTTTCTTTAACGGGTATCTTGACCATTGTAGCCTATCAGTTTCTGATTTCTGAAATTTTACCAAGAGTGCCATATTTTACTTTCATGGATGCCATATTGATGCTATCTTTTGGCTTAATAGCCTTAACTATTTTGGTAAATATTATTATTAATATCAGTGATTTGGGCGGAAATGATTCAACTTCTTTAAGTATTGATCGTGCCTGCCGTGTACTATTTCCCGCATTTTATTTTGGCGCTTTAGCCATAATGGCGGTTGTGTATTTACCTGAATCGTTTCTTGGATGGACTCATTGAATTATGTAAAGACCCCCTTTGACTGGCAAAGGGGAGTCATTTATGTTTTTACTATTACAGCCCATAATTATGATCAATTTTCTCTGCATAAAAAAAGGATGAAAAAATGTTAACTCAGCTTTCCAAATGGGATCAGTCTAAAGTTTACTGGTTTGTAAAATTACAGATTAATGCTGTGGCTAGCGACAGGAAAATTACCTTGGTTGAAATGCAGCGGATGCTGCAAGTCTTTAACTTTGTAAAGGTGGCGAGTCAAAAAGAAGAACTCATCTTGATGCTTCGTCAAAGCGAGAATCCTGTTGGCTCTATTGAAGTGCCACCAGAAGATTTAACGCAGTCAGAGCTTGCTGGATGTTTTTTAGACACAGCAAAATTATTGATCAGTGATTTTGATTTTGAAGCCCAAGAATATGCCTTTTTATTACAAATAGCTGAAATGTTTAACTTCGAATCCGATTTTACTAAGCATTTACTAAATTGGTGTGATGAAGGTTTTTTTTGGAAACAGAAACAAACGCATTTACTTCGGAAAAAGGCTGAAGAAATAGGCTTTACTACTGAGTCTCAACTTAACTTACACAGTTTAGATTCTGGCCAAAAGGCTTGGTATGCAGAGATTATAATTCGAGGTTTTTTAATAGACGGCAAGTTGGATAGCGAAGAACGAGCTATATTGATTCACCTTATCAAATTCGTTGATAAAGAAGCAGAACGCAAACGCATCTTAGATATTGCAAAATCGGTCAATCGCCCTATGCTTCCTCGTCCTGTCGGGTTAAACATACATCAACTCAAAATAATCTATTTAGAAATCATCAATCACTTTGTCTTTAATACGGCTAGTGGCGATGTTGAATACAACTTTGCCCATCAAATCGCCCAATTGAGTAAGCTACCGTCTGATTTTGTTTTCGAAGCTGAATTATGGTGGCGTGACGGGGTGGCTTGGCACAATAAGGTGCATCAACTTTTATAAAAGCCAAAGTTATCTAGAAATCCACTTCTTTAATTTTCAAATCTTGCAATTTACTAACTATAGCTTAAGCCTTTCACTTATTGCCGCTCAGTTTATTACTGAGCTAGGAATGGAGTGAGGGGCTTCAAGTTTCTATTGAATTTAATAATCAGAAACGACCAATCAGATTTCTCTATTGGAATAACTTCTTCAACTAAGTTAAAGAACTAGATTCTAGACTTGGTTCTATCTACCTACAATTGCCACCCTGTGCCGAGGTTGCCACTTGGCTTTGATATAGCTTAAGCCTTAGCTTTGCTCTATCTTGCCTCGTAGGATTCTGTTATACTTGCTCAAAAAACAGATTTGACAAGCGTCTAATATCAACATAGCAGGAAAAATGTCTTATACTCTATACTATTGGCAGGCGCCCTTTCGGGGCAATTTCATTCGGCTTTTACTTTGTGATGCCAGTCAGGCTTACAGCGAGGTCGACCCTAGCGAAATCTTGCGAATCAAAAATCTGCCAGTAGACGAGCAGGCTTTGCCAAGTATGGCCCCACCCTTTTTAATGGATGAAACTTCAGGCCAGTTTTTGAGTCAACTGCCAGCCATTGTACTTTATTTAGCCCAAAAGCTTGAATTGTACCCAGAGGATGCCTATAAAGCCGCTGTGGGTACGAAGCTATTGTTAGACGCAAACGATGTGCTTGCAGAACTGACCAACTACAATGGGTCTTACATGTGGGAAGAAAAACTTTGGAAGGCCTTTCGAGCAACAAGGTTAAAGCGCTGGATGGAAATTTTTGAGGCCTGTGGTCGCCAATTTGGTCTTCAGGCAGAAAGCGGATTCATGCTGGATGCACAACAAATCTCTTTTGCTGACCACGCCACTTATGCACTGTGGGGCAGCATGATCCACTACCTCCCTGAATTGGAGAAGGATTTAAAAACCAATGCACCTTTGGTTTATAACCTCTGCCAACGGATTGGAGCCAGACCAAATTTGCAGGGTTTTTTGACCGAGCAATCCAAAAGAGTGGACGGGAACTATTGCGGTGGGCAGATTGAACGTTCTATTCGGTCTATGTTGGCTCTTTCTTAAAGGCCCCTTAGAACTTATCAACTATTTGCAAAATAATAATGAACGAACAAAAAAACTCCCCTTCTTTTGGTAAAGTTGAGAGAAATAATCTGGATACCCGAAAGTTCAAGGTCGCCCACCCTTGGGACGCTCGGTTTAAAGGCACCAACCCGCAAGAGTTGATCGCCACTGCAAAGAAACTGGTAGATAAACTCAATACAAAGGCAGCTGATTATATTGTTGGTTTTGCCGAAGGTGGGCTGTTGGCCGCTTTCGCCGTTTCTGCTGCATCTAATATTCCCATGGTTGGTTCTTATCGAGTGCGTTGCAAGTTAGACAATGAAATTCAATTTACAGAACCCCATTCAGAACGGCCAAATCACTATATCTACGCCCTTAGGCCTGGGGATTCGGTGATCTTGATTGAAGATGAGATCACAACAGGCATCACCACTCTCAATGCCAAAAAATCCTTACAAGATTTTGGGGTAACGGTGGTTGATGTAGGCGCTTTTATAATCTCAGACCAGGTAAGAAAAGCCCAAGAAGCGCAGAAAAATGACCCGTTCCATATCAAATATCTTTATTGCCTTGAAGCCTAGGGGAGGGCAGACCCTTAGGCTAAAAACCGAACTCAATAGATACTATTCTGGTTCTCAGACTTTTCAGGGATCATCTGCATGGCATCCTAATGTTCAACGATCTTGTGTTTTTCATCAAACCTGAAAAAATCCATAGTGACATATTCATTGTCACCGGGCCATGTTTGGTGGGTGTGTAATGCCACAAGGTCGCCCTCGGCAATGGCTCTTACAAATTCAATGCTTTTATTTGGATGGTCTTTGGCCATGCGTTCAAAATATTTAATAAAGGGCTCTGGGCCATCGCCAACCAGAGGGTTGTGTTGAATATATTGGCTGCCCACATAGGCCTTTACTGCCTCACGTGGTTGGCCTTCGTAGGCCATTTTATAAAAGGTAATGGCATTTTGCTTATTCTGGTCCAATTGCGCTGACATGTGACGACTCCTTATTTTTAGTTGAAACTCTAAACCTGCCCCTAGGGGATTTTTAACCTACCATGGGTACTTTCGCTACCTCAAGCTGTTGATCTCTTTTTGTTTTAGTGACTAAATCTATTGTTTATCTAGGATTAGCCCCTAGAACTAGAAACTTCGCCTGAAGTTACCAGCATCTGTTTGACAGCGGTGCTAAAAGGTTGAATCATTAGATTCAATCAAACTTTGTAAAGACTTATGCGCTATCTACTGCACCAACTCCAAATCCCCCTAGATTACCAAGAGGCGGACTTCGCCCCAGCCCTTGCTAAAAAACTTGGATGCAAACAAGCAGCTTTCAGTGATATCAAAGCCCTAAGTCGCTCCATTGATGCCCGAGCCAAGGGCCAGCCACCTCACTTTATTTTTTCCTTTAGTTTTATTCTAGATGAAAAACTTGTAAAGGAATCAAACAGAAAATCTTTAGAACTGGTTGATGAGACCCAGGCCAATGCCGCTGAAATCCCCAAGGTACTTGATACTAAAAGTCGGCCTAGGCCCGTTGTTGTCGGCGCTGGGCCAGCAGGTTTAATGGCTGCCTTTGCATTGGCAGATGCAGGCCTTAAACCCTTACTTGTTGAAAGAGGTGACGCTGTAGAAGGCCGCAAGGTTAAGGTGCGGGAGTTTTGGCAAAAGGGTATATTAGACGCAGAATCCAATACCCTTTATGGCGAAGGGGGTGCAGGCCTTTATTCTGATGGAAAACTCACCTCTCGTAGTAAAGATAGCCCCCGCCTGAAGCGCTTTTTAGAAACCCTCGTGGCCTGTGGCGCACCTGAGGATATTTTGATTGATCACACTCCCCATTTGGGCAGTGATCAACTGGCTATTATCGTGCCTCGGTTACGTGAGAAAATTATAGAGCTAGGCGGAGAAGTTCGATTTTTATGCCGCCTAGATAAAATTGAAGTGGACCAAGGCCAATTAAAATCCGTGACCATTGCAGGTGAAAAGGTGGCCACAGATGCTTGTATCTTGGCGACAGGCCACAGTGCCCGTGATGTTTATAAAATGTTGTCTTATAGCCCCGTTACCTTAGAGCCAAAATCCTTCGCTATTGGCGTTCGCTTAGAGTTGCCACAATCAGTGATTGACCGAGCCCAATACAAAGACTGGGCAGGCCACCCCGCCTTAGGTGTTGCCAGCTTCCGCCTGACTGCCAAAGTAGAAAAGGGCTTTCGGGCTTGCTACAGCTTTTGTATGTGCCCCGGTGGCATGGTGATTTCTTGCGCCAGTTCGGCAGGCAAACTCACCACCAACGGCATGAGTTTATCCAAACGGGATTTGAAATGTGGCAATGCTGCTTTTATTGTACCCGTTGCACCTGATGATATCCCCGTTACCCATGAGAATGAACCAGCTATCTTAGATGGCTATAAGTTCCAAGAGGAGATTGAAACCAAGGCCTTTATTGCAGGGGGTTCGGACTATACCATTCCCGCCAGCCGTTTGAGTGACTTTTTGAGTAAAAAAATCTCAGTTGATTTGCCTAAAGAACGCTCGGCAGATAGAGCAATCCCCGCCGACCTCTGGCAAATTTTGCCAAAAAACATCTGTGAAACCTTGGCCCACGCCATCCCCCTGATGTTAAAAAAACTACCTGGCTCCAACCCAAAAGAAGTGGTGCTTTACGGCGCTGAAACCCGCAGCTCTAGCCCCATCCGCATCACTAGGGGCAAAGACGGCCACTCCCTAGACGTACGAGGCATTTACCCCAGCGGCGAAGGCGCAGGCTACGCAGGCGGCATCGTCAGCGCAGGCATCGATGGCCTTCGTGCTGCACAGTCAGTGATTCAGAGTTATCTTTAGGTAGCTAAATCAGGGTAGTATATTAATTTTTTGCTAAACAGCTAGTGGGGTGATTCTAGAAAATACATTTCTATCTCATTACTGAGTATATTAAAGATAAAAGGAAAACTTACTAAAGCCCAGTTCTCTAGAAACAACTTTTTCTGTATGAATTCTGAAAGGTGCGGCCTAGAACTGAATAGACAAGAAACTTAATTGATAATTTTGCTTTGTGGCTGGCGGTAAAATTTTGTGAGACTGTTTGATCTATCCAACTGGGAGAGGAAAAGAATAGTTTTTGTTGTTCGTATAGAAAACGGCTTTAAATTTTTGAGTATAATAAAATGGTACCAATCCCCAAAGAGCTTACTTAGCTCCCAGGAGATCAGAAATTTGGCGTTTAGATTTTCAAATGAGTTCTAAACTACCCCAGGTGTGCCTGTAAATTTCACTAAGATATCTTCATCAGTCACGATAGCTTGGCAGGCCAATCGATATTTTGGTGGGATATCACTCACGTTAGCCTGCTCTTCTTCTTTTTTTGAGAGTTTACCCATGCTTTTTAAAACGGTTCGCTCTTTATCTGTTAACATAATAGCTTTCACGCGATCGCCCTCTAAGTGGGTTACTTCAATAATACAAGAACCGCACTCACCTTCAACACAATCACGTGGCAATAAAATGCCATTGTTTTCAGCTAAGCCAAGGATTGCTTCACGTTTTCCAGCGATTGCTGTTACTTTTTTGTTTTTTGCCATTGAAGGAGATGAAAAATATACTGTTGCCATATGGTTTCCTATTGAAAAGCTCATTGTTTGAATCCTGTCGATTAAAAAGAATCACAGTTAGGGCTGAGGCGGGCTACAAAACGACCACTCAGTTTGCCTAAGGTGAATTTCTCATTCGGGTCAGTGTCTGAGGGGTTCAGCGAACTTGAGCAAGGGAAGCTGAACATTAATATGTTTCAGCAAGTTTCAATCCAAGTAGTAAAAGTGCTGATAAATTTACATTTCCTTAATAGAAAGGGGAACTTGACCCGAACTAAATATAAATAATAATGTATAAAAACAATGCAGTATGCCTTTTAAGGGAAAATTGCCTAGAAAATCACCTGACTGTGTATCTTACGCTTTTGTTTTATTGATTTGATAGACTCCCTACAAATTGTGAGAAACTCGACATATACCTTTGACCTTTTCCCCCAATTTTTATGGAGGATGTTCTTTTGTGCACAGCGGACAGATACTTCAAACAAACCCACCCCAAACAAAGATAATCCAAATTGGACAAAGGCTTTAAAAGCAGCTACTTTCACAAAACTCTTACCCCCACGCCAAAAAAATATGAAAGCCTTATTATCCCTGCTGTTATTACTCCTTTGCCTCGTCAACCCCTTGCAAGCCAAGGAATTACTCATAGGCACAGACTCTAGTTTCCCCCCTTTTGAATTTAAAGAAAATGGCAAATTTGTGGGGTTTGACATTGACCTTTTGGATGCTATCACCAAGGAACTTGGGATAACCTACAGGTTGCAAGGGATGGATTTCAATGGGTTGATCCCCGCATTGCAGACAGGCAACATCGATTTGGCAGTAGCGGGCATGACCATAAAACCAGAGCGGAAAAAGGTGGTGGATTTCTCTCGACCCTATTACAAAGCAGGTTTGCGGATTTTGGTGCGGGCAGATGAAACCAGAATCAAGTCCATGGCCGATTTAAAAAACAAAGCCGTTGCTGTAAAACTAGGCACAACCAGTGCTGATTTTATTAAGGGCAAGGTGGGCCGAGTGCGGTTATTCCCGCAAATTACAGAATGCTACATGGAACTTTCCATCGGCGCTGTGGATGCTGTGATTTATGATACCCCAGCTATGGAACACTACGCCAACACTGCAGGCAAGGGCCGAGTCAAGTTGGTTGGGCCACTCTATGAAGGCCAGACCTACGGCATTGCCTTTCCCAAGGGTTCGCCTCTAAGGGCTAAATTTGATAAGGTGTTGGGCCGCTTGATGGAAAATGGAGTCTACGCCAAGCTCTTTAAAAAATGGTTTGGCCGCATGCCAGACAAGTTGTAATCTATGCAGTCTTTTCAATTTGAATTCCAAGTCATGCTGGATAGCCTTCCCCTACTCTTGGAAGGGGCCAAGTTAACCTTTGTAATCACTCTATTAGGCTGCGGCTTTGGCTTTATATTAGGGGCTTTTTTTGGTGTGCTGCGCAGCTTAGAATCCTTCTGGCCACGGAAAATTGCTGGGTTTTATATAGAAATTATCCGTGGCACGCCCCTAATGGTGCAGGTCATGTTTTTGTATTTTGGCTTGCCGCTAGCCTTGGGGGTCAGAATGCCGCCCTTAGCCGCTGGTATTGCAGCCATTGCTGTCAATGCAGGGGCCTATATTGCTGAGGTGGTGCGTGGTGCCATTGAAGGTGTGCCTAAAGGGCAGATGGAGGCCGCTCGCAGCATTGGTCTTTCTAAATCCCAAGCCATGATCTATGTGATCTGGCCTCAGGCCTTTCGAGCGATGATCCCGCCTTTGGGCAACCAGTTTATAATCAGTCTTAAGGATACTTCTCTATTGGTGGTAATCGGGGTGGGCGAGCTTACTCGCACGGGGCAAGAGGTGATTTCAGTTAATTTTCGAGCCTTTGAGGTCTGGCTTACCGTAGCCTTGCTCTATCTTTGCTTGACCCTAGGTATCAGTCAGCTACTACGCTTTTTGGAACGACGTTTCAAGGTAGCAGGATGATAAAAATTAAAGATATATCTAAGTCTTTTGATGGCAAATTGGTGCTGGAAGATGCAAGTTTTAATGTGAAATCCGGTGAAGTGGTGGTGATCATCGGCCCCTCTGGCTCAGGTAAATCTACCCTGTTACGCTGTATCAACGCCTTGGAAAAACCTGATAAAGGCGAGGTCTGGCTTGCAGGCTTAGATATGGCCCACGCTAACCTAGATAAGGCCCGTGCCCAAGCAGGCATGGTTTTTCAACAATTTAACCTTTTTCCCCACATGACAGCCCTAGAAAACTTAAGTCTCGGCCCCAAGGTGGTGCGGGGGATGAAGTCTACGGAGGCGCAAACCTTAGCCAAGGACCTGTTGACCAAGGTGGGGTTAGCCGACAAATTTGATGCCTTGCCTGGGGAATTATCAGGTGGGCAACAACAGCGTGTCGCCATTGCCAGAGCTTTGACCATGGAGCCTGAGGTAATGCTTTTTGATGAACCAACCAGTGCCTTAGACCCAGAGTTGATAGGCGAGGTTTTGCTCGTGATGAAGCAATTGGCCGAAGAGGGTATGACCATGGTGGTGGTTACTCACGAAATGGGCTTTGCGAGACAGGTGTCAGACCGAGTTGTGTTTATGGACCAAGGCCGCATTGCGGCCCAAGGGACGGCGAATGAGATGTTTGATGCCCCACCCCACCCCCGCCTAAAAGAATTTTTAGACCGAGTGCTTACCCATGACGAGTTACCCCAAAATATCGCAGTGGATTAGAGCCACCACTCTACTATTCTGTGACCTAAAAACTCCAATTTTCGATAATAAAACTCGTCAAAAAGTGCCCCTTAAACAGGAAGATAATTAGGCCTATTGGCTCTGATTCATCAGAATCTTTGGCAAATTGCCTCGTTGTAATTTTGGTAAAAGATTCGAAAGAGAGCCTCTGATTTGCAAATTAAGGGCTATACTGAATCGGGTTAACCTCATATCTTAAAGAAATGGACAATGACATACCTTTACAGCGGCAAAGTTATTAGCTTTTTTGCATCAGATAAAAACCACAACTCCCAGACCTAAAATTATGGAAATCAAAGTTAATTTTCTCGAAAACCTCAGACTGGAAGCAAAGTTTGATGATTTTACTGTGGTTACCGATCAGCCAATTCGTTATAAGGGGGATGGTTCAGCACCTGCTCCCTTCGACTACTTTTTAGCGTCATCTGCACTTTGTGCCGCCTATTTTGTAAGGGTCTATTGTTTAGCTCGTGATATTTCAACTGACGACATTCGCCTGTCACAAAACAACATTGTTGACCCCGAAAATCGTTATAAACAAAGTTTTCAGATCAAAGTAGAGCTACCAGAGGCAATTTCGGAAAAAGACCGTCAGGGTATTTTACGCTCTATTGATCGCTGTACTGTAAAGAGGGTGGTTCAAGAAGGGCCAGAGTTTAACGTCGACTCCGTTACAAACCTAGAAGATGATGCAGCTGCAATGCTGATGAGGCCCGGGACGAGCGAATCTAGCACCTTGATTTTGGGCAAAGATTTGCCACTGGAAGAAACCATTGCAAATATGACAGCGATGCTGGCCGAATTGGGGATGAAAATTGAAATTGCATCTTGGCGGAATCTGGTGCCAAACGTTTGGTCTCTGCATATACGTGATGCCGCTTCTACCATGTGCTACACCAATGGCAAGGGCGCAACTAAAGAAAGTGCTTTGTGCTCTGCCTTAGGTGAGTTTATTGAGCGTCTTAACTGCAATTTCTTTTATAACGACCAGTTTTTTGGTCTCGACATAGCAAGCTGCGATTTTGTTCATTATCCAAATGAAAAATGGTTTGGACTAGAAGCCAACAACGAGCTTCCCCAAGGGATCTTAGATGACTATTGCCGAAAGATATACAATCCAGATGGTGAACTTCGTGGCTCCCATTTGATTGATACTAATTCAGGGTTGGTCGAGCGGGGGATTTGTTCTATCCCTTATATACGCCAATCCGATGGAGAGACAGTATATTTCCCCTCAAATTTGCTTGAGAACCTTTTTTTAAGCAACGGAATGAGCGCAGGCAACAACCTTTATGAGGCCCAAGTTCAGTGCTTATCTGAAATTTTTGAAAGGGCTGTAAAAAAGCAAATCATCGAAGATGAAATTGCCTTGCCCGATGTACCTCAAAAAGTTTTAGAGCAATACCCTAGTATCCTTGCTGGCATAGCGGCCTTAGAGGCGCAAGGCTTCCCTGTCGTGATCAAGGATGCTTCGATGGGGGGGCAATTTCCCGTTATGTGCGTTGCCCTAATGAACCCTAAAACAGGTGGTGTATTTGCCTCGTTCGGTGCACACCCAAGTTTTGAGGTTGCCCTAGAACGAAGTTTAACCGAGCTTTTACAAGGTCGAAGTTTTGAAGGCTTAAATGATGTCCCCAGGCCCACCTTTAATAGTTTAGCCCTGCAAGAGCCAGAAAATTTTATCGAGCATTTTATTGATTCAACAGGGGTTATTTCTTGGCGTTTTTTTAGCACCAAACATGATTATGAATTCTGCCAGTGGGATTTTTCAGGTACGAACAAAGAAGAAAGTGACCAATTGTTTTCAATTTTAAAGGACCTAGGCAAAGAGTCTTATATGGCAGTGTTTGATAATCTTGGTGCCGCCGTCTGCCGTATCCTTGTACCTGACTACTCTGAAGTCTACCCCGTAGAGGATCTTATTTGGGACAACACAAACAAAGCACTGGTTTACCGTGAAGACATATTAAACCTGCATTCATTGGATGATGAGTCTTTAGCTAATTTGTTAGCTCGTTTGGAAGAGAGCCAACTGGATAACTATACAGATATAAAAAAACTGATTGGTATTGAGTTTGATGAAAATACTCACTGGGGCCAATTGACAATATTAGAGCTGAAACTTTTGATCAATCTTGCTTTGGGTGACCTTGATGAGGCCATAGGCTTAGTTGAAGAATTTCTACAATTTAATGAAAACACCGTTGAGCGAGGGTTATTCTATCAAGCAGTTCATGCAGTATTAGAGATCACCTTAGATGAAAAAATGGAGCTTGAAGATTTTACCGATAACCTAAGGCGAATGTTTGGAGAAAAAACAATGGCTAATGTTGTTGGCTCTGTGAGTGGCGAAGTTAAATTCTTTGGCTTGACCAAGACCAGTATGAAACTAGAAGGCTTAGACAAACACCTGCGACTTATCGAAAGCTATAAGAAACTACATCAAGCGCGAGCAACACTGGCAACTTGAGAGAGGTAATCCATGACATCAAAAAGAAAGGACCAAATTAGCGCATTATTGAAAGGTATTGAAACCGGAGATCCAGTGTCGGTTAAAGTCGTAAACGAAGAAAAGTACATTCAGCACAACCC
>JASJGK010000175.1:0-9408 GCA_033791585.1 SAR324 cluster bacterium
ATGCAAATGCAACTATTCAAGATAAAGCGCTTCAGATTATACTCGATTATGAAACAAAAAGTTGGGAATTGGTATGGTGCTGTGAACATCAGCCTGATATTGAAAAGCTAACTTCTCTTCTCACCTCTCGTCATTGTGCTATAAAAAGCCCACATCTATTCACAGCGGAATTGGCAAAAGTTATATTTACAGGATTCCATAGCAACAATTCTATTGAGTCTGGGGTAGAGCTTTTTTGTCAGGTTCTTACTCATCATGAAGGGTATAAAAGTAATATTTTTGTAATAATGGACTACTTCGAAGAAGATGATTTATCAAAAATAATTCAATGCGCTATTTATAAAAATGATATTACAACTATCGCAGTTTTAGGTTATCTTCCTAAACCAGAGTCTCTTCATTTAAAAATTGCTGACTATCTACTTTTAAAATTAGAAGCAAAAGATCAGTTACAAGCTGGGAATCAATCAATCGCCTTGCACATTTTAGATAAGATACACTCAAAAGAAAACTCTCAACTTATCGATAGTCGCCTAATAGACACCAAAAGTAGATTTAAAACCATTTTGAAGCGGTTAAACCTTAGTTCCATCCCTAAGGTTTCCCAAAAACTATTATTTGATAAACTGTCTGGATTATATTTATGGCTACCTTGGTTCCATCAAAAGGATTATGAAATTTTCTGGGAAAGGTTAGGTGAGTGGGAAAATTTGGATTCCGTAACAAACGAAGACCTACCTGAAATTAAATTGACTCTTAGTGACGCGATCATTAAAATGGGCCATGAACATGAGTACTCAAAAAGGTATTGGGAGGATATTTATCTATTGGAGGAAATTCTACCTGAATTCGAACTCGAAATTCCATTAGAAAAAGATTTAGTCAACTCAACTGATGAGCCTAAATTATACAAGACATCACAGGAATTGCATAAATTGGCAGGTAAGTATCGAATTGATAAATCAAACTATTATAACGTTCAAAATCAATATCAAGAGCTACAATTACTAGAAACATTAGGGTTTAAAATTAATGATGATGGTAAGCTAGGCGACCAATGGGGTTTTGATGGCAAGCGGTTTGTAAAAAGACTGGGCCCTATAAGTACTTCTTATGAAGGCGAATATTATGACTTGAATCCAATTCAACATCCAAGTATATTTTGATTATGGGCGGCTAGATTTGATTTTTAACAAAGGTTGATTATAATATTGGTGATTGATGATAAGCAATCAAACCTTAGTTATTATACCAAAGCTACTCCAGTCAAACTTTTTTCTCGCTGGCCTTAGCAGGCACTCGAAAACAAATTTGACAACAGCTTCGCCCTTTGGTTTTTGAGAGGTGGCTTAATTGTCATTTTAATTTTTAATCTATTTAATTATGGATAATAGTGAAAGATCAGTGAACGAGTTAATGCGTTCTATTTTACCTTTTGGATCCTTAGACTTAAAAGCAGCGGCAGAGTTACTAGACGACGCTGGAGTGAGTCTGCACGAGTTTTGAGATTACGTAGATGAGTATACTGAAGAGCTGTGAATTAAATATGTTGATCTAGACTTATGTGGGATCGCATATGAGTTTGTTCTTCAACAAGCGAGAATCGAGATCGAAGAAGAAACAGAGATCGACATTCTAGATTTTGAAATTTACACCTATTATAATTTCATGTGTTCTCAGTACGATCGTGTTGATGAGGCATTAGAGGCAGCAAAGAAGGTAGAAAATCCTTCAGTACTTTTAAAGGCATTTATCTCAAGATTAGAGTAATTTTTTAAGCCAGAGCAATCTGGCTTTTTTTTTAATTAAATTCAAACCGCCTCCTAGCCTTTAAATAACTTTACCTATTTAGCCATGCTGTTATTGGCTTAGCCTTGCTCTTCCTAAGGGTTGAAAACCACCTCAATCGGCTAATCGACCACATTTGTCGGCCTATACAACCACGTGAGTCGGCCATAATTTTCTTTTGACTTTAGTCTGATTTTAAATAGAATTTACGTAATTCTTAAATAGGTACAAATGACTCAAACGCAAAAGTATGAATGACGTGCCATTCATCACAACACTTTGGTGAATGCAAGGTATGACTGGACAATTGAAGAGATGAGATTGGTCCTCTTTTTAATTGCTAAAATCAACCCTTCAGACATTGATTTTAAACCTTACACTGTCAGGATCAAAGATTTTGCAAACTTCTTTGGGCTGAAAGGGAATGACCAATATGGGCAAGTCAGAAATATCACCAAGAACTTAATGAAAAAGGTAATGGAGTTAGACTTAGAAGAGGGAATCTTGCAGGTAGCTTGGTTGGCTCATGCTCAATATATTAAGTGAACTTGAGAAGTAGAACTGGCATTTTCACCGGCCTTAAAGCCCTATTTAATTGGGCTTAAAAAATACTTTTCCATCATTGACTTGAAGCATATTCTAGCCTTTAAAAGCCTTCATTCTTTGCGTGTCTACCAGTTGATGAAATCTCACGAATACCGTTGAGGGGTTAACTTAGAGGTGGATTATTTAAGGTCAATCTTTGGAATGGAAAATAAACTACTCAGATACAGCCAATTTAAAGAGAGGCTGCTTGTAAGATCAAAAACTGATATCAATGAACTTTCTGATCTAAATATTGATTTTACTGAACAAAAACAAGGGAAACGCATCCAATCCATTCAGTTTTCCATTGAAAAAAAGAGTGGATACTCCAACTTTACCCAAGAACTTATTTGATTAGGGATCGCGCCTTCCAAAGCCAAGGCCTTAATTGAGACTTATGGTGAAGAGCAGGTAAAGCAGATTTATAAGCAGTGGAAACCTTACCTGGAAAAAAAGAAGTTTCCTTCAGGGCAAGTGATGACCCACCCCATCCACTTTTTAATAAAATGCATCAAAACAAACAGCCAACTCAACGAACATGAAAGAAGCTTAAAAAAAACAGCCCACGTAAAAGAGGAACAAAAAGCTCAAATGAATGATGATCAAATAATTTGGTCAGGATTAAATAAGGAGGAAAGGGTTCAGGCAGTTTGGCTGAAACTGGAGAAGGTATTTTCACCAACCAAAAATCTATCTGAGACAGCAAAAAAAGAGTTGGGGGAAGTTATCAAATCCAAAATTTGATGATCAACTATTTTGAACGACCTTGTTGTACCTTTGATCAGGGAGGTAATTCGTTCGAGCGCAGCCAAATAAAATGAATTAGCTTGCGAATTGTAGATACAATGCGCTACATTAATACATGAAGAAAATTCAATGGAACCCTGAGAAAAGCGAAACGATCCAAAATAACTCCAACCGTGGGGTTTCTTTAGAGTTAATCGCTGAGTTAATACAAAATGATGCCTATGTGGATATCATAACTCGGACTAATTACCCTGATCAAGGGGCTTTTGTGTTGCCCATTGATGAAGAAGTTTGGTGTGTTCCTTTTAGGGAAGAGGACGAAACCATCTACTTAATCACCGCTTGGCCAGATCGCAAACTAAGGAGGAAATACCAATGAGCAAAAAAAAAGTAAATCCCATCGATGATTTTGAAAAAGATTGGATGGCAGACATTGAAGCAGGCAAAATCAAGCCTGACTCTCAGAAAAAGGAAGAGTTAGCTGGTAAATTGATCGTTGATCAATCTTTAAAGAAGGCTCACCCAGTAAGCTTGCGGATTCCTGATGCTGATTTGGAAGCAATCCAGCTCAAGGCAGCTAAAGAAGGAATTCCCTACCAGACTTTGATTAAGTCTGTGCTGCATAAATTTGCTACGAATCAGCTTGAAACCTAAAGCAATAAATCAACTATACCTATTGCACTTCACCCGTCAAACAGACGGCTTGCCTATCATAATCACAACAATGTGATAATATTTGATTTAGAGGATTATTCCATTATTTCAAATACAGAGTTAGGGAAAATTCATCCTTACATTCAGAATATGGTTTATACTGATGACGGTGAGAACCTCAATTTTTGGGGTGGAGCCAATGAATCTAACGATGGCTTCACCATGTTTAATGTCGAGAAACAAACTATTGTTTGGTCCTATGACTTAGATCAACCTTCTGACCAGATTGCATTTTCCCCTGACAAACAAAAATTTGCGATTATTGGATCAGAAAATGATAAAATTTTTGTATGTGAATGGAAAACAGGGGAAATAGTAAAACAAACAAAATGTAAGTTGAATGAACATTACTTAACCCATATGGCTACAGTCTCTGACAGTGAAAATTCTGTATTTGTTTCAAAAGTAGATAAAGTTTATGAAATTGATTTGAACAGTGGGAATGTTCTTTTTGAGGCTGAGGTTCATTGCTATGAGTCGTGGATCAATAAGGATAATCAATTTACAGCAATCGGGGCAGATGAAGATCATCACATGGTGATTACAAAAGGCTTTACTGAGGCCTTGACTCTCCCCATTAACATCCATTCTGGATATAACATTGGTGTTTCTCCTAACAAAAGATATATCACTTTTACGTGGGACCACAGTGTTGAAAAAGAACCTTGGCCAATCACTATCTTTGATATGGAAGGACAAAAAATGATCTGGGAATATGTGGATACTGACTTCATAAAACGACCAGTACACAGCGTGATTCACCCTGAGTTGCAATTTCTTGCCGTTGAATATGAGGATGACCTTAGAATATTGTTCCCTAAAAAAAACTGAGCCCTCACCACTTAAATTATGGTCTACATAAATTTGTAATCTGACTTTTCATAACTTAAATTTGACTTCTGACAAATTCTGGATATAATGTCAGGGCAGTCTGAAAAGGTGAATCATCTTCTGTTGACTCGGGCAACCGAACCAGTTGTCATTTTTCATCTGTCAGACTGCTCCATATATTAAACAAAAGCACTCTATGGCAATTACTGTACATCAATGACAAACCATTGAAATCCAAGTCGGGCCACAATCTATTCAAATTGTGATCCTCTCCTGAGTTTACCAACCAGTCAAAGCAGAAAAGCCCAAACCTCTCACTCTTAAAAAACCGTCTAATAAAAAAGTTGGTGACTTTTTTAGACCCTTCCATCGTAGGTCACGTCAAACCATAGCGCTCACACACCTCATTGCTTGTCGTGTTGTCTACGTCCTAGATTTCCCTGAAGGTTCTACCAAAGAAGGCGAACCAGACCAAGACCCATTTTAAAATTAATCAATCCATTATGAATGAAGTAAATGAAGAGTTTGACGATTACTTGAGCAAAAGAATTTGCTCCCTTAACGATGAGTTCCGCAGGAACCCAATCGGAGTCTGATGAAAACTTGTCTGCACAAGAGGCTTTTCAGAATTACCGCATGAGATTCAAAAAAGCGTTTTTGAGAAGGTGCAATCCTTTGAGGATTTCACCCCTGAAAATGATCCCTACTGAGAACATAATTTCATCGCGGTCGAATTTTGAGGGCTTAAATTTTACGCTAAAATCGACTACTATTCAAAAGATTTAAACCAAGCTTCAGACGACCCAAGCGACGCTGAACACACTACTAGAATTATGACTTTTATGCTCAGCCATGAGTATTAGGTAGCTTTGCTAGCTTGTCATTTCATAAGTCCTTCGTACGAAATTAAATCGTCAAAAATCAAATAGTTTTTTGCACTAGCAAGTTTGCAATTTCGTGCAAGCACTTTAAAATTACATCGGCTAAAGTCTAACTTGCTAGGGATTCCCTAGAACCCTTTTAAATCTAACCCAAAACCTATGGACCGCCAAGACTACATGAAGGTTTATCGCCAAAACTATAAAAACAAACGTGTTTCAATCACCTTGAGCTCATTACAACATAAACAATTGTTGAAATTAGCCCAAGAGGAATGAAAAACAGTTGGGCGGTTGATTACTGACCTAGGTTTTGCATATTTAATGAACTACACCTACCGTAATGTAGGCCTTGAAATTTCTATTCAATCCTTCATCCAAATTCTTCGTTGAATTGGAAACAATATCAATCAGCTTGCCCGTCATGCCAATACTCATGGCAGTTACGATCATCAAGAGCTTTTAACCCAAATCAAGCACATTGAATTGGCTTTTGAAGAGCTCTTTTTAGAATATAGAAATGACAAAAACAAACCTAGTGATCATTAAGTCAATGGCAAGGAAGAGCATCTCATTTGCTCCGCTTTATGCCTATATAACCCGTGAAGCAGGTCAAAGTATTACACATAATTTATACTGACCCACTGACCATGATTTTGTATCAGAGTTTTTAGTAAATAGTTCATATTTACCAAATCGTAAAAGATGAAACTATCTTTATCATGAAATCATTTCCCTAAAACTAGATGATGGAAAGAATACTAAAAGCGCTACAGAGGCACTTTTAAAGCTAACACAAGAATACATAAATTTGAGGGCAAAAAATCAGCTTGTATTTGGTAGAATTCATACTGCAAAGGAGCATATTCATATGCACTTGATAATCAGTGCAAATTCAATCAAAAGTCATAAACGCACAAGGCTGTCAAAATCAGCCTTTAACCGCATTCAAAAGACAATTGAGGTACATTGCTTGACCCACTTCCCTGATTTAGAACAAAAGCCAATATATCAGCAACAAGCAGGAAAAAGAGTTAAATCGGTAGAAGGTGAAATCAAAAGACGTGGCTGAAAAGTAAAAAAGGAAATGATTAGAGAACAAATCAAAAGTGCTCTTGACGGTTGCTATGATCTCGTAGGTTTAAGATCTTACTTAGTAGATCTTGAACTAGAATTTTATGAAAGAGGTTCCACAGTTTGAGTGAAGGATGCAAATGGGAAAAAATACCGCATCAATACACTGGGGTTAGGCAGGCAATTTAAGGAATTTCTAATCCAAGCAGACTTGATCAAAAAACGTGAACAAGAGTTATTCGCAGCTGTAAGAAAGAAGCAGGAACTCTTGAATGAAAGGTAAAACCTAACTAAACTCTATGATCACAAAAGTTATACACTCATTAATCCTTTTTATAGCCGATCTATTAATAATTCTCTCCAATGCACTTTGGGGTTTTCTTTGCTTTATTGTTTTACCCCCTATTCCAAAATCAGCTCGTTGGATGAACCCCATTGAATCATTTAGACTTTTTCACCCTTTAAATAAATGACTGTTAATTGATGGAAAAAGGAAACGTCTTTCTCATGCAAATAGTTTTAAGAATTGTGGCGTAATAGCAAGGACTTGAGCATGAAAAACAACAGCTTTCATTATTCCAAATATGCTTTCTTTAGATTGTTCGATGGTGGTAACCGACTTGAGTGGAGAGCTTTACTCTAAAACCAGCCACATTCTAAAAAAGAAAGGATTTAAAATCCGTCAGTTCAACCTTATCGATTTTTCAAAGAGCCTAAATTACAACCCAGTTGCGTTAGCAACCAGCTTTACAGAGGTTCAACAATTAGCACATACCTTAATCCAATCAGCCTTACCAAATGATCAGGATTTTTGGTCAATGGGAGCTGAGCGTATTATATTAATTCTTTTACAGACCCTAAAAAAAGCTCCTAAGGCGAACCAAAACCTAGGAAGCCTAAAACGTCTTTTGAACGAGTACTGAAATGACTGAAAAGCTATTCTTCCTTTTGTGGCGAAATATGCAGATAGAGCTACATTTTGAGAGCGGAAAGGGTTTATTTCAGGAAACGAAAAAACAACCATGAGTTTTGTTGCAACGGCCCAAACTGCCTTAAAAATGCTTTGAAATCCAGAAATTGCAGAACTGACATCAATTAATGAAATTGATTTTTCTGAGTTGAGAAGTAGCAAGGTAGCGATGTATATTTTGGTCAAAGAGACCCAAGTAAGTTTTTATGCCTTTTTACTATCACTTTACTACAGTCAATTGTTCGAGTTTATTATGAAGGAGTGTGATGAAAAGGCTCCACCCCTGTACCTTTTACTTGATGAGTTCGCTCAGTATCGCATTTGAGACTTCGAAAAAATATGTAGTACTGTGCGTAAATACCGCACAAGCGTTTCAATCATCCTTCAATCTCTTAGCCAGCTGGAATCGACCTACTGACAAGCAGGATCGAAAACGATTCTTAATTGAGGTATTGCTAGCACGCTCTATTTTTCAGGAATGGATATTGAGACTGCTACCATGCTGGAGCGCACTTTATGAAAAACTAAGCTACGGGCTGACCCGCAACTTACGTCTATCCACCGCCCTGAAGAAAACCTACTCAACGCAGATCAAATTCGTACCTTGCCAAAGAAAGCGATTTTTCTCCATGAAAATCTCCCCCCGATCCAAGTGTCTCCAAAACCTTTGTATTTGAAGAATGAGGATTTAAAAAAAGCTCTTAAAACAGCTTGATAAGCTGCTTGTTAGTAGGAAATGACGATCGAAAACTCTTGCTTTTTCTAGCCATAACAGGGTATAAATTTTGTGAGTATAATACTGCCAATTTAATAGATAAAAAATGAACATACATGAATTAGGTGAGGCCTTAGCGGAAATGTACCATAACGCTAAGGGAAATAATAAGGTCGCCATGATTCATTTATTTGGCATAAAATACGCTCAAGATATTAGCGATTCTGGTTGTTCCAAAAAGGATATTGCGAAAGCAGCCAAAATTGGAGAATCATACGCAACTGAAATCAGCAAAGGTGTCAAATTAGCTGAATTTGTAGAAATCAAAAAATCCACTCAGCTTTAAAAATAGCTTTAGATCAACACACATAAACATCCCATGAATACTGAGCAACTCAAGCAATTAGAAAATGACCTTTGGTCTGCAGCAGACAACCTACGAGCGAATACAGACCTAAAATCAACAGAGTATGCTCCACCCATATTGGGTCTCATCTTTTTGAAATTTGCTGAGAATAACTACCTAAGGAAAGAGAAAGAAATCCTCGCAGAGTTTAATAAACTTAAAGGTAGTCGAAGAGAGAAGCCAATTTCAGAAATTGCGATTGAAAAGTGTGGATTTCACCTTCCAGATCGAGCTCGCTATAACTATTTGCTCAATTTATCAGGAGATCAAAATGTAGCGAAAGCCATCAAAGAAGCAATGGAAGACATTGCTAAATATAAACCTGAATTAGATGGTGTCCTTCCCGTAGACGCTTATACCCCTCTAACTCGTACTGATAAAACAGTGCCTGCTGAACTTTTAAAGACTTTTTCTGATATTCCCAGTGATGCCAGTGGAGACATGCTTGGGAAAATCTATGAATACTTCCTAGGTAAATTTGCCTTGGCAGAAGGCCAAGGTGGTGGAGAGTTTTTTACGCCGACTTCCGTCGTACGTTTAATGGTCGAAATCATTGAACCCTATTCAGGGAAGGTTTATGATCCTGCCTGTGGCTCTGGTGGTATGTTTGTCCAGAGTGCCAGGTTTGTTGACAGGCACAATGGCACTGGGAATCATGTGGTAAGTGTTTATGGTACAGAGAAAGAAACCTCCACCATCA
>JASJGK010000176.1:0-5870 GCA_033791585.1 SAR324 cluster bacterium
AATCTTTGGGCTGCTTAGCCAAGACCTTTGCTAAATGACAAAGGTTGCGATATAACTGGGTGGAATCAGACGACTTTATTTTTTTGTGGTTTTTCTATGATGCTCAAAGGCAGCTTTTCTTTTTTTCTGTGTATTCTTATCGTCCCGAGCCTTTGTTGGGCAAGGCTGCCTGACTATGATGCTTGCCCAAACCCCAACATGGGCACAGCGCCACTTTATAAAGTAACAGGCCCCATCTTTGCCACCACACTGAATTCGCGACCCAAACCTTGTGTAAGAAATAAAAAATGCCCCTGGGGGCAACCGAGTTATTTAAAGGGCGGGGAGTTAGTTTTAGCCCATAGCCATAGGGATTTTGAAAAAATCAACCAAGCCTACGATTTTTACTGTGTCTATTATGTAAAAGGTAAAAAGGTCTATTCGGGATTTTTACCAAATGAAGCACTGGACCAAGTTAGTGACCCAGAAATCAATTTAGCCGATTGGCAGGGCCAGTGGGCTAGCCAATATAATGCAACCTTGGGCATTCACTTTAACGGGGCTAACTTTGACCTTTTGGGCAACTCTTACGATGTGGTAGCCCCTGACCACCCTGAATACATCAATTTTGTTGGCTATGGCGACTTGATAGACACGACGCAAAAGAACAGGCCGAAAATAGAGGCTATTCCTCATGATCTGACCCAAGATTGTAGGATGACCATAAGCATGCGAGGGCCTTACTTGTTTGTAGAAGGCAATGGCAAGTGCAACGGGAGCCGAGCGAAGTTGACTGGAACCTTTCATAAAATTGGCCCTGCCCCACAGTCTCTAGGGCCTAAGTAATTCAGTAAAAAGAATCCTCAGTAAAAATATTTCAGGTTAAATTTTCCAAACACCAAGTAGAGAAGCCTAGCTGTACATTTCTTTATAAATTTCAGCCATCTTAGGTGCTAACTGCTCAAAGGCTGACCAGACTTGTGGGCCAAAGCGGTCGGCCCCAGTCACACCAGTGCGGTCGTCAAGGCTTAAAATTGCCACGGTTTTCTCGTGGGTAAATTCTTCCTTATATTGTCTCGGGCTTCTTAAAGCGTCGTAGCTATCGGCTAAGCCTGTAATCAAAGCCTCAATGGGAATTTCTGCTCCCTGGAGTGGAGCCATGGATTGGTAGAAGTGAAAATCCTTTGAGGTGGCTAAGACTTCGCCTACAGGGCTTTTGATCTTAGGGTAGCCAGTACCGTTCCAATATTGGTGATGGTGTAAAGCTATGTTATAAGCCATTTCTAGCTTTTCATCTCGATCAGAAGAAAAGGCAATCATATTTCCGATAACTTGGGCACCATAAATGGTGTGCATTTGCATCTGCTCCCGCTGGTCATCCGAATATTTACCTGTAAATTTAATCAACTCGGGGATGGCAACTTTACCAATATCATGGAGAGCCGCTACTTGGGAGATGCAATGGACGAATTTTTTGTTTAGGCCTAAATACTGTGCAATGAGTTCGCTATATTTGTTGACCCTTAAAATGTGTTTGCCTGTGATCTCGTCGCTAAATTCAGCAGCGGAACAAAGACCCGTTACCTTTTGTAAAAATTGCTCTTCATTTCGAATGGCTAAATTAGCGAGAAAGAGCAGAGATTTAGAGGTAGAAACAAGGCTGTGTAAAAACAACTCATCTTCAACAGACTCAGGGTTGGATTTATTAAAGGCAATGATCGAGCATTCTCCCTCGTGGAAGTTTAAAAAACTGTGGATCGGTTGGCCGATAAAGTCTTTGATACGTTGGTCAAAGGGATATTCTTTTTCAAATTCTTCTTGGTTGTCGTAACCAATATTGTGGGCTTCCACTAGCCTACGTTGTTTCCTTGAAAGCAAAATTGGGGCATTAGAATCATGAGGCAAGGTAATAAAATCAGAGTGGATTAACTGGCCCTGGTCTGACCTGCTCGCTTGGCCCACCCATAAATGTTCTTGGTTCTCCACTGCAATAAAAGTCACTTGGTAGCCCATGCCCAAAATAAAGGGGGCCAGCTTTTGGTAGATGTCCGATTTCTGGGTGAAATCTTCTAACTGCCTTACAACTTGGTCACTGTAACTAGAAATGGATAAAATTCGTTCGTGTAGCCTTTTGATCGCTGAGGTATCCTCTAGCCATACCAAAATGGCATCGCCACCTTTGGAATACTTTACCTGCTTGACAGCTACTTCATACCATTTTTGGTTTTTTGCCACATAGTATTCTAGTTTCTTTTGCTTACTCTCAGATTCAAATTGGGCTATGATCTCGCCTACCGCCCTTTTGCCTAAGAACTGGCTGATATTTGTAATTTGGTGTTCTGCAAAAAACTCTTTACTCTTGCCGCCAGATAAAACCACGTTGCCTGAGTGGTCCATAATAAAAGCGGGGTCTTCTCGCTCTAAGGGGAGCATTGACAGTAAGGCCTGATAACGATTTTTATAACCGACCGAGGCACGAGAGAAAATTTGGACCAGAAAAGGAATCACAAAACCCATGGGAGTGGCAAAAACGTCGCCCGTCCCAAACCAGTTGATGCTGCCACCAATAAGGGCAGCATTGATCAAAATTTTAAAATTGATCACTTCTATGATGCAGAAGCGATAAAATGGTTTGACTGGGTTTGGAATCATTTGACGGCGTATTAGGGTATTAATTGGTTAGTATTTGCTTCTGAGTATGGCAGAGCTATCCTGAGATTAAAAGGCTTTTTGAGTTTTTTACGTCTTCAATTCAGCCCTTAAAACGGAGAAAAAGAGAGTATAAGGATAGTTTTAAAATAGCCTATATTTTTTGGCAAAACTGTCTTATGGGTAAGGGAGTGAAAAAACCTTTGGAAAAACCAATGAGCTATGTAACCGCAGCGATCCCCTTACTTATCCTTAACGCGTTAGAAAAGGGTAAGATAGATTTTCAGGACTTGAGTAGGCCGCTACCAAACAAGACCCAAAAGGATTGGACTTTAGAGGATGAGCTTTGGCTTTGGGATGAAGCTGCGCAAAAGCTAAATGAGCCACATCTGGGTTTAGTTTTAAGTAAAAGTGTCCGCATTGGGGATTTTGGAATTTTAGGTTATGTCTTGAGTACTCAGAAAACTTTGGTGGGCTCTCTTGCCAGCCTGAGTAGGTTTCATAGATTGATCCACGGCAAGGCGCAAATTGAATTTGTTCGCGACCATCAGGCCGACAGGATTGAGCATTATTTTAAGGGGCCCTTTGTGAGGACGACCTTAGGGCTTAGCTCCCCTAAAATCTCTGGACCAGGGCCTCAGGCTAGTGAATTTACCCTTGCCACTCTAGTTTCACAAATCCAAGACTTGAGCGGCCAGAAAATCCAACCCCAAAAGGTACATTTTCAAAGAACCAAGCCCAAGGGGGTAGCTGTGTATAAGGAATATTTTGGTGAGGCCAGCCTCATTTTTGGGCAAGAAAAAAATGCCCTCTTTTTTCAACCCTACGAGCTAGACCAACCTTTAAAAATCCGACCCGACCCTAAGCTTTCTACCCTGTTGCTCGTTCATGCAGAGACAGCATTAAACGAACTGGCCCAAAAACACCCTTGGTCTCAAAGGGTTACGGATTTAGGGATGGAAGCTTTAAGCCCAGGGGTACAAAACTTTGGGGTAGATGTTAACTTCGTCGCTTCTAAATTAGGCTTGAGCAGTCGGTCCCTGCAACGACGCTTGACGGAGGAGGGCACTAGTTTTCGGGAACTCTTGCAATCTGTAAAAAGTAATTTAGCCAGGCAATATTTATCAGATCCTTTAATTAATGTTACCGAAGCCTCTTTTCTTTTAGGCTATTCTGACCCAGCAGCTTTTCACCGTGCCTTTGTAAAGTGGGCTGGAGTTAGCCCCAGTAACTATTTAAAAACCACCTCTTAAAAGCTGTAACCTAGGTGCACCGTGGGGAAGACCTGAAACTCTTTCCACTGGTACTCCGATCCCCCTAAATTCACTGGTCCCTCTTGATTTGTGAACTTATCAACGCCGATCCAAGGGCTGATATAAAAGCCCTTGGTGCCAAATCTATAGCCCACCCTAGCACCGTAATTTACAAGGTCTCTAGATGTGGTTACCGTGGGGTCTTCTGCATGGGTAAAATCAAGGGTGACTCTGCCACCTTGGATGCCTGAAAACCAGCCATCTAGTTTTTCACCATAGTAATCTAATTTAAAGCCTTGGCCAGTCATCACCACTGTGTAGTCGGGGTTATTTGTGTCTTCAGGCAACTCTAGGCCGTAAGTCCCAAGATCTAAGCGGTAGCCACCGCCTGCAAAGGCGATGTGGGCACTATGTCCTTTTAGAGCAAAGGCAATTGGGTCGGTTTCAAATTCAATTTCAGCTTGCAGGCTGGTGGTGAAAATCAGGGTTAATAACAGCAAAATGATCCTTTTCATGGTCTCTCCTTTGTTTAATTTAGTTGGATTATACCAGAACCAAAGCAAGAGGGGCCAGAACCCTTAACGCCAATGACATGACCTTTTACGCCAAAGGTTTTTATTAAACCAGGTTATGAGAAGATTATTTCATTAGCTGGGCAAGGGTGGCTAAAGTAATAACCTTGGATAAGGTGGCAGTTTCTTTTAGCCAGAAAATCGAACTGCTCTTTGGTCTCAACGCCTTCTGCAATTACTTTTAATTTGAGGCTGTGGGCTAAAGATAAAATGGCCTCAACAATCACCTCACTCTCGGGGTCCTCAAAAACAGACTGGACAAAAGATTTGTCAATTTTCAGGTAATCAATGGGAAATTTTTTAAGATAGCTTAGAGAAGAGTAGCCTGTACCAAAATCATCCAGGGCAATTTCCACCCCAAGCTTTTTGATATTTTTTAGGGTTTTTACTGCCATATCAATGTTCTCCATTAAAATCCCCTCTGTGATCTCGATAGAAATAAAATCAGAGGTAAGACCATGTTCTTGTAACGCTTCGCTGATTTTATCTGTGAGATTGGCATCAGAGAATTCTTTGCCTGAAAGATTGATGGCAATATTAAAATTTCCGTAACCCTGCTTTTTCCAGGCGGCAGCTTGAGCGCAGGCTTGGTTTATCACCCAAGTACTCAAAGATTGGATTACACCAATCTCTTCTGCAATGGGGATGAATTCCTCAGGCGAAATGCTGCCCAACTCGGGGTTATTCCAACGGATTAGGGCTTCAAAGCCTGTGCGAGAAAGGTCATGTACTGTAGTTTTACCTTGGTAATAGAGTGTAAACTCCCCTTTTTCAAGGGCCTTACGAAGGTGGTTTTCTAGTTTAATGCGCTTTTGGTTGATTGCATTCATCTCAGTAGTAAAGAACTGGTAGGTTCCCCGCCCAGCGGCCTTAGATTCGTACATAGCCGTATCAGCGCACTTGATAACAGAATCTAGGTCTGTTGCGTCAGAGGGATAAAGGCTGATGCCAATGCTTGCCCCTACATAGGCTTCGTTGCCCGCTATAAGGAAGGTTTTTTCGACCTCAGCAATGATGCTTTGGGCCACCAAGGCCACTGAATTGATATCTGTTACTTCATTTAAAATGATAGTGAATTCATCACCGCCAATTCGAGCCACTGTGTCACTGCTCCTAACACAACTGGTCAGTCTGGAAGCCACTTCAATCAATAACCTATCCCCTGCATCATGGCCAAGGCTATCATTTACTTGCTTAAAGCGATCTAGGTCCAAAAAGAGCACTGCTACTTGGTAACTTTTCCTGTCAGAAACAGCCAACTCATGGCGCAACTTTTCACGAAACAAGGCGCGGTTTGGTAGGTTGGTTAAGAGGTCGTAATAGGCCAATTTTTCCAATTTTTTTTCTGTCAGTTTTTGGTTGGTAATGTCTTTGAAAGTGCCTACATAGTGGCTTGTCTGCCCAGTTTCATCGGCCA
>JASJGK010000177.1:0-6340 GCA_033791585.1 SAR324 cluster bacterium
GTACCGTGTACTGAGATAGCGCCTACAGGATCGTCAATTTTAAATTTGTCTAAAGCTTCTACTGAAAGTAATACTGCTGCACCACTCACTGCACCAATGATAAGTGCACCAGTTGCTGTTGTGTTTGCGCAGCCTGCGGTAATACCTACAAGGCCTGCAAGAGCACCGTTTAAAGTCATACCTACATCAGCTAATTTATAGCGCATCCAAGTTAAAAAGAAGGCAACTAGTGAACCAGCTGAGGCTGATAAAGTTGTTGTTACTGCAATCTGACCTACAGAAACGTCTGCTGCCATGGTGCTACCTGGATTAAAACCAAACCAACCCATCCAAAGGATAAATACACCTAATGTTGCCATAGGAATGTTGTGCCCTGGGATTGCTTTTGCGTATCCCTCTTTAGAAAACTTGCCAATTCTTGGTCCTAAGATAATAACGGCTGCCAAAGCTGCCCATCCACCAACAGAGTGAACGATAGTAGAGCCTGCGAAGTCAGTAAAACCAACATCACCTAACCATCCACCACCCCAGCCCCAATGGCCTGAAATAGGATAGATAATCATTGTAGTAAGTACAGACATGATTAAGTAAGCTGAAAATTTAGTACGCTCAGCTACGGCACCAGAAACGATAGTTGCGGCCGTTGCGGCAAATACAGCTTGGAAAATAAAAGCTGCAAATACTGGTACTGAGGTCCAAGATAAGGATGCATATGCATCTACCTTTGAGGTTTCTACAAAAAATCCGCTGGTGCCCATAAAGCCGTTACCAACGCCAAACATGATACCAAAACCAATTGCCCAGAAGGATAAAGTTCCGATACTTAAATCCATCATGTTTTTCATCATGATGTTCACTGCGTTTTTAGATCTAGTGAAACCTGATTCCACCATTGCAAAACCTGCTTGCATAAAAAATACAAGTACCGCTGCGATTAAAACCCAGATAGTATCTAAGGCATACTGTAAAGCTGGTACTTCTTTCCCATCAATTTTCCCTTCCAAGCCAAAAGCTGGGAAAGCGAAAAGTAAAAGGAGAATTGCTGATAAGCTTAAAATTTTCATTTTCAACATTAAATTAAAGTTGCTTTATCATTTGGACTGTCCAAATAATTTCAAAAGATAGTTTAACTATTACAAGGCTTGTGCCACCAATAAAAGCTGAATAAAAACAACAGATTAAGCTTATATGATGAATGACAAAAATGACAATCTGAACAGGTGTGACTTTTAAAAAGTGACAATTTCTTAGGTTTTGTCACTTTTTGAAGTTGTTGGTTTTTGACGATTGCCACTTTTTAGGTTTTTTTGCGGTGGGGCTAGGTTTGCCAGAGGGCTTGAGGCGTAAATCAGCTTACTTTTTGGCCTTCTATTCTTGGTTTTTCGGGATATATCTTTGAGATATTCTCAAAAGACTTTTTTAGTTGGGATTTTGGGGCCCCTTTAATTACGCAGCAATTAGGTTTCCTCTAAGAATTTACCCTTTGCATGCAACAGCGAAAGCCGCAGGATATTACTAAATCACCTCTACAAAGGTCGAGGCTCTATCGCTTTTATAAAGATTAAGTAGATTTGATATAGGGCTGAGTCTTACCGAATCACCAGCTTTAGGGCTTGAGGGCTTGAGGGCTTGAGGGTCAGTTTTTGCTCCTAAGAAAAAATTCATAGTTCTGCCGCCTCAAACATTTGTTTATTTTATAGGCGATTTGATCTACTTCATAATTAAGGGTTCCTTACACCTGAGGATTGTGTAAAATTAGCTGTAAATAAAAGCTTATTTTCACAAAGCAATGGACCTCCACCCCCACAAGACCAATGGTTAAAAAACTTATTTCGCTCACGGCTATCTTAATTGTAGTTGGGCTAATCTGGATCAGTAATAAAGAAACGGTTATTTTCCCCGAACTTACAGGCCCTAAGGCTGCCTCAGTAATTAAGAAACCAAAAGACACTTCAATCAGCGAATTTAGCCAAGGGCCAACTTCTGCCTTGGCTGTTTTATTAACCGACAAAGATTCAAACTGGCTGTCTTTAGTTCATGGCCTAGAGTCCATTGGCATCCCCTTTATCCTCACAGAAGACCCACAAGAAGCAATAAAACATAACGTTACCCTTGTTTATCCAGTTGTTTCAGGGAAAGTTCTCCCTAGAGAGGCATTAAAATCACTGGTCTCTTATGTGCACCAAGGTGGCACCTTGATTGCGGTGAATGTTTTGGGTGGGGGGCTAAACCCAATGTTTGGTTTTGAGCAGGTAAAACCTTCCAGCCAGCGATTCAATGTGAGTTTTCATGAAAGATTCAAAGGTTTGATTGCTGCCAAATTTGAGCGAGAAAGCCAGATTCAAATGGGCAACCCAAAAAATAAAAAAGCCTTGGGGACCAATGGTTATACTTCATTAAAGGCCTTACCCTTTGCCAGTTTTGAAGATGGAACAGGCGCTATTATTGGGCGAGATTTTGTAAAAGGTCACGCCTATGCCTTTGGCTTTGACATCGGTCAACTTCTTTTTCTGGGCTACAGTAATCGTGAGGAGTCCATTGCCCGTGGCTATGTGAACCAGTTTGAGCCGACAATAGACCTAGTTTTGCGTTTTTTAAAAAGCCTTTATCTGAGAGACGAGCCTGATGCGGTTTTGCTTGGTACTGTTCCCTTTGCCAAAGAATTATCGGTTTTAATCACTCATGATATTGATTATGGTGATTCTATGAAAAATTCCATTCCCTTTGCCAAACTTGAGCGTGATTATGGGGTCCCAGCGACTTACTTTATCCAAACAAAGTATATCAAAGACTATAATGATAAAATTTTTTACAACCGAAAAAATGTTTTATATGTAAATCAACTCCACGAATTGGGGATGGAGGTGGGCAGCCACTCTGTGGCCCACTCAAGGCAGTTTGCTCATTTTAAATTGGGTACTGGCGAAGAGGCCTACCCCGATTACCGCCCTTTTGTTCAAAATCTAAAAACAACCAACAATGGTACTATTTTAGGTGAGCTTAGGGTGAGTAAATTTTTAATTGAGCAAAGCTCTGAAGTGAGTCAGGTGGTCTCTTTTAGGCCTGGGGTACTTTCTAATCCCTACTCCATACCTCAGGCTCTAGAGGCGGTTGGTTATAAGTTTAGCTCCTCTGTGACTGCCAATAATTCTTTGACCCACCTACCCTTCCAGTTAAATTGGCAACGCCAAGCCAAAGTGGAAACCAACATTTTTGAATTCCCCGTTACCATTGAGGATGAAGAACAACCACCGTTGAACCAACGCCTGAAGAAGGCTCTGGAAATTGCAGATCAAATATCTACTTATGGGGGGTTATATACGATTTTAATTCACCCTAATGTAGTAGAGGGAAAAATCGAGTTTCTAGAAGGATTTATCAAAGAGTGGAAGGATAGGGCTTGGTTTGGAACAGTAGCTGAATTTGGGGATTGGTGGTCTGTGCGTGGCTCAACTAAAATATCAATAAAAACAACTGAGGATCAGGTGACGATCACCCTTCAAGTCCAAAAGCCGATTAAAGGTTTGGCGCTGCAAGTTCCCCTTACCTGGAAGTTACTTTCGAACTCACCAGCCAATTTGAAGATCAAACAAAAGGGTAAAACCCTAATCATTGATGAAGCTGAGGGTAGATTTCAGGTTTATTTTAGTCGGTAGCCCAAAACAACCTATTTTGATAACTCACCGCCTAAAAACTAGGTGGTATAATCGGCGTTAATAGTGATGTATTCACGGCTAAGGTCGCAGCCCCAACCGAGTAGTGAGGTGGTGCCTTGGGCCAAGGCAACGGTGATCACCACATCAAAGGCGGCCATTTTTGTAGAAAGATCTTTGGCATCAAAGGTCATAGGCTCGCCAGACTTAAAAACATCCACGCCGCAAATAGAAATACTGATCGGCGGGTTACTCACTTCTCCACTAAGGCCATTGCCAACAGCCATCATCAAGCGGCCCCAATTTGGGTCTTGCCCGTGGATTGCGGTTTTTACAAGCGGGCTAGTGAGTACAGCCTTTAATACATCCTGCGCTTGGACCATATCTTTGGCCTCGCTGATCTCTAAATGTATAAGGTGCTTTGCGCCCTCGCCATCGGCGGCGATTTGTTTAGCCAGGTCCTGGCTTACCTGAAGCAAGCTATCAAAGAGTAAGGACTCAAACTCAGGGGGGCAAAATTCTTTATTGGAGGTGATCACAAAAAAGGAATCATTGGTTGAGGTATCGCCATCAACAGAGATGCAATTGAAGCTTTTTTCGGCAAGATCTTTTGTCAGTTGGTTAATGTCTTTGGGCAGGGGGGCATCGGTCATCACATAACCAAGCATGGTCGCCATGTTGGGGTGAATCATGCCTGAGCCTTTGGTCATGCCGTAGGTTTGGTATTGGTTGCCAGCAAAATCAATGCTGCCTTGGGCAACCTTAGGCGTTAAATCTGTGGTTAAGATAGCTACACTGGCAGGCGTTGGGTCCGCCTGTAGGCTCGTAACCAACTGGGGGATTGCCCTTGTAATTTTTTCAATAGGTAGTTGCTGGCCGATAATCCCAGTGGACCCAGTCAAAACTAATTCAGCCGCACATTTTAGCTCACCTGCAACTGCTGCTGCCATGCTTAAATTATTAGCTTCGCCTTGGGCACCTGTAGCCGCATTGGCATTGCCACTGTTTACCACCATAGCCCTAAAATCTTCTAGGGGGCAGAGGGCTTTGTCATAAAGCACAGAGGTAGCAGGGAATTTATTTTGCGTAAAAGCGCCACCTGCACGGCCGCCATTTGGGCAAGAAATTAGGGCCAAATCTGAGTTACCTGACTCTTTTATGCCTGCGGTTACGCCACTATAAAGGAATCCACTAGGTAATTTAGCCTGGGTTTTTGTGTCGGAGGTACTTTCCATTGATCGGAGCCTATGAATTTTTTATCTGGTTTTACCAGTCAAGCTAAAGGTATACTTAACAGACTCAAAGCTGACAATATCCCCTTCTTTAAGATATTTATTTTCAACTCTGCGCCCATTGATATAGGTCCCGCCAGGGGTGCCAAGATCAACAATTTTATAACGGCCTGCAACCTTTTCAATCTTCGAGTGGCGGGGGCTAACGCCCTTGGCCTTGCTCACTAGATCATTCATTTCAGAGCGACCGATATAGGTAATATTCCCAGTCAAATGGTGGGTTTTTTTCCTATTGTCTGCTGGCACCAATGAGGGGTGACTCGAAAGAAGTTTCGACTTCACCTTTCTGTTGCGAGGGATAAACTGCGCTGATTCAGGTTGTGGTGAAGACTCTAAAGTATTTTCTTCACTGCTATCAGGGGTGGAAAACATAAGGGTCAATTCACCCATGTCTAAAATATCCCCATCCTTTAAGAAGCAACGTCGGGTTCGGCGACGATTCACCAAGATAGAAATCTTATAGTTTTTTTCTTCTAAATAAATACCGCCAGTGCGAGCATTTAAGGTGATCTTATTTAAATTGGAATAAACATGGATGTCAGAATCGGCAAGGGCCGCCACAACGGGTTCCATATTAGTAATGTTGGCCCCTACAGGGTAAAATTTTCTTTTTCTGTTTGGCGTAATGGAATAAAAACCAATTTGTTTTTTAGGCCGAATCCCCTGTTGCCATCTAGCAGCCAAAAAGGCCAAAAGAGACAAGAGTCCCAAAGGGATCGCCATCATATTTTCCACCAAAGCCCTTTCTGGGTCATAGCTTTGGGCGTATACGGCCGTTGAAGTAAACAACAGGCTTAAGAGCAGTATTCTTAGTAGTAGTTGTTTCATTCTGATTTACAATATTGAAATAGGGCAGTGCCAAGTTTGATAATATCCCCATTTTTAAGGGGCTGCTCGGTAATAGAGCGGAAATTTACAAAGGTACGGCCAAAAGGGTCATTATCAACCAAAGAGTAACCACTATAAAATTTGATCAACTTCGCATGGGTAGAGTTGATGTTGGGGTAACTTGAAAGGTTGATTGAATCTAAGCTCTGGGTGCCTAAAAAGTGCACCTCTTTATTCAATTCAAATTCTTGGTCCCGTAAATCACCATTTAAAACCCGCAACCACTCGGTGCGGCGAAAGTTAGAAAAGTAATAAAAACTGGTGGTAAAGACCAAGCCGATAAATAGGGACTCGATACCTAAGAGAAAGAACCCGTTGATCGGTAAAAGGTAAAGGTAACCAGAAAGAGCCGAAAGTAAAATGTGAGTTACTAAGGTTGCGGCCACGCCTCGAGTCATCTGCAAATAGCTTTGGTCACGAACACCAATAGCAATGCCGATAGCAAGTAGCAGAGGCAGCCATTTTTGGGCGGCAAAAATACCTAAGCTAGTAAGGCCTAAATTACTG
>JASJGK010000178.1:0-21453 GCA_033791585.1 SAR324 cluster bacterium
CTTGGGCCGAGGCAATTTTGAATGCCTCTATGTCTTTCCATTTTAGAAACAAAGAGCTACGAGACCGATGAACCATGCCTGAGGCATCCAGCCTCTTGTTAAAATGGCCAAGGGCTGTTTTAATTTTACCGATGGGCAACTCTTGAATTTTTTCAGCGTTGTTCATCTTTAATTTCAATTTTATATCACTGAAAAAGGGGCGATCTAAAATCCCTGGCCTTCGGGTCCCTTGGGCCACTCCTTGTAAGTCACTTTCTTTGGTGATCGTCTGCCATGGGTCTGGCGCTCGCTCCATAAAGACTTCAATCTTTGTCGAGCCTGTCCCTGCTTCTTCGGCTTCACCTGCGCCTTCTTCGCCCTCTTCACCTGTATTTTCAGGGGCAGGGGGTACTGAGGCTGTGAGAAAATCACGCAAATAGGCCAACATATCTTGGTCAGAAAGATGCACTAAAACCAGAGATTCAAAATCGTCGTAGTCCCGCTTTAAATCGAGGATCAGATCAAAATACTTTTCAATTTCTTTAGTTTGGATATTTCCCAAAATGTAAGCTGCAACTTGACCAGCGCCGCCTGTAATTAGCTTTTCTACATCACCTAAAAATTTGGGTGATATGCTAGTCTCGATGTTTAAGTTCTTAGCTAATAGAAGAGTTTCAAACCCTGGGGCAACATATTCAGCAATATTAGTTGAGTTGATGCAAACCACCTCAAAAGCAGAATCCAAATTGCTAGGGTTAATGGGCTTAACCTTTAATTCTTGGATCGCCTGATCAAGGATCTTTTTTTTGCTAAAAGAATCTAGTTTCTTTTGGACTTGAAAAAAGTGCTTCATGTTTCAAGGGGTTCTGGGGATTCAAAATTCTCCAATGGCTCGGCCTCGGTTTCAAAGTCGCTATATCTTTTGTGGTAGAAGTCTACAAAGGTCAAAAAGATAGAAATGATCAAGGGACCATAAAAAATACCTAAAAACCCATAGACTGTCATCCCACCAATAATAGAAAGAAAAACTAATACCGAGTTGATCTGCACTCTGTTGCCTACAAACTTAGGCTTATACCATTGCTCAACAAACAATGCTGTTAAGGTGCAGTAGATCAAAAGACCAACACCATAGGCTATTTTACCTGTGAGCAGTAAAAAAATCCCCGCTGGGATAAAGATGAAACTCATCCCCACCATGGGAATAAAGGCCAAGACAACCATGGCCGTTGTCCAGAGTAAGATGGATTCAAACCCAACAAACCAAAAGCCAACGCCTGCAATCACGCCTTGGATGGCCCCACCTAAACCATTCCCAATTAAAGTAGCATAGTTCATCTGGTTGAAGTTATGAATCATTAGGTTTTCCTCTTCTGTGGGCAAAGGAGAGAGCCTAAGGAAGAAGACTTTGAGTTTTTCACCGTCCATGAGGATAGTAAAAATAACAACCAGCATCAAAAGCAAGTGAAATAAAAAGCTAAAAATATTGCCCACCCAGTGATTGACCGTATTGATCAAATAGCTACTGGTGAACTTAGCAGAATCTAAAATCAGGCCTTGGATGGTGGTTACATTGTAATCCATATTTAAGAAGATAAAAACATCTTCCATGATCCTAGGTAAATAGCCCTGACCAAAGAGGCCTTCACCAAATAAAATCCGCTCTAAAAACTCTTCTGTCAAAGTTGCTTTGAGATAGGTAAAGAGGCTCAAGGCTTCTTGGCTTAAACCGACAATCAAATAAACGGTCGGTAAAAATAAAGTCAAGATGATGACCAATAAGGTCAGGGAAGCGCAAAGGGATTTACGAAACTTTAATCGCTCTAAAAACCAGCAACGCAAAGGGTAGAAGGTGCCACTCAATATAGTCGCAAAAATGATGGTTGAAAGGTATGGCCAAGCCATTAGCCCTATCAAATAAACAATCAGTCCATAGCCTATTATAAATGCTATATTTGACTGGATGGCCATGCGTTTTCGCATAATTATTTTTAAAAAATGAGTTTAAATTGAGCTGTTAGATATCCATATAACTCTAAAACAATAGGCCTCTTTTTACAAGTGAAAGTAGGTTACAAAGTGTAATCAAAAGGGCCTAAGAAATAAGAAATAACCCCAATGGGTTACCCCTTTTCCAAGGGTGCTTTTTATTGGGTTAAGTTTCAAAGGGGGTCTGGGGTGTAAATTTAGGCTAAAAGGGCGTAAGTTTGCATGCCTGTGCACCTGCATTTTGCTTTGCCGGTCTAGCTCTGCCAAGCTTTTAGAGGAAGTTACTGTTTGCTACTGGGCGTTGAAAAGTTCTTTGAGCTTTAAACTCGATTCAGGCGTAGTCACGGCAATCACCTGATCATTCACCTCAATCACAGTGCTACCCTTGGCCATTTCAACCTCTTCTGAGGTATGCACGATGGCCCCAATCAAACACCCCTTGGGTAGGGCTACATCTTTCAACGCCTTTCCTGCAATGGAGCAACCAGGCCCAACGACCATTTCACGAACTTCCATGTTGGTTTCACTGATAGTGGTAAAATTCAATTTATCACTCAGCCCGCCTTGGGTGCTCTTTTTTACAGTTCTAGCGGTCGAAAGTCTTGGGGAAAGAACAACATCAATTTCCATCAACTGTGCAGGTTCGGTCAATTCTTCTCGATTCACAATGGCTATAGTTTTTGCCGCACCTAAGTATTTGGCAATTAAGGCTGAGGTAATATTCGCCATATCATCTTTGGTCACAGCGATAAACAAGGCCGAGGTAGCCACCTCGTGCCTTAGCTGAAATTTAACATTTGAAGGGTCACCAAAGACTACATTGCAATCCTTATGGTGACTAAATTTATCTTTAAAATTGTGAAACTCCAACTGGTCACTGCAGATTACAGTCACTTGGTAGTGACTATGGAGCAAGCCTAAAACTACCCTCTGGGAAATAAACCCCGAGCCAACAACCACAGCACGCCTGTTATGCAAAACCTTGGTCTGCAAAATCTCATCCAAGAGAGGCACAGAGGTTTTGGGGGCCAATACATAGATATAATCCCCTTCTAAAACCTCATCCATACCCGTGGGAATAAAGGAGTCTCCGCCTCGCACAATAGAGGCAATTAAAAAGTCTTGGTTCTCAATATCTGATCTTATATCAAAGAGCTTTTTTCCCTTCCAGCTGCTAGCAGCCTTGATCTTACAACCAACAAGTAACACCTTTCTATCGCCAAATACGCTGACAGCTGAAGCAGAAGAATAGGTGGCCGTGGCAATCACTTCTTGGGCCGTGACCACAGAAGAATTGATGATCTGGCTCACGCCACTTGAAAGATATCGCTGGATGATTTTTCGCTTTAAGAAGGAGTCCGTACGAGTAACAGCAATTTTAACAGGGACTTTAAATTGATTGGCAATAAGGCAACAAATCAGATTACTTTCATCATGGTCGGTACAGGCGATTAAAAAATCACAGGAGTCAACGCCTGCTTGTTCTAAGGTTTTAAGGCTAGTGCCGTTGCCCACTACGCCTGCCACATTTAAGGTTCGTTGCAAGTGTTCTAGGTGCTTTGGTTTTTCATCGACCAAAACAACTTCAACATTTTCTTCACTGAATTCTTTGGCGATAAAATAGCCAGTTTCCCCAGCACCTACAATTAGAATTTTCAAGACTTTTCCTTAATCATTTGGAGCATCTGCTCTTCTGTTAGGACTTGGATACCTAATTTTTCAGCAGCGGTTTTTTTACTTCCGGCTTTTTCCCCTGCCAGAACATAGTTCGTTTTCTGCGAAACAGAACCAATCACTTTAAACCCTAATTGTTCCAGATCAAACTTCCACTCGCCTCTGGGTTTTGCAAGGGTTCCTGTTAAGACCACATTCACCCCAGCAAAGGGTTGGCTTGTTGGTTTTGTGAGAGCCGTTGGGGTTACCCCAGCAGCTACCAAATCATTTAGCAGATTTTGCTTATCCTGACTAGCGAGCCACTCAGTTAAAGTTTCTGTAACTATGGGGCCAACATCAGGAATTTTTTTAATATCCTCGACCTCCAAGCGGCGAAAAACATCTAGGGTTCCCACAGCCAGGGCCAGTTGGTTAGACATGCGAGCGCCAATATTGGGGATACCTAAGCCATGCAGCAGGCGATCTAGCATTTGGGTTTTACTGGCTTCAATGGAGGCAAACAAATTCTCCACTGATTTATCCCCATAGCGATCCATGGCTCTAATTTTAGTTTCATAGTTTTTTAAGAGGTAAATATCAGCCAAGCTGGTTATAAAACCAGCCTCAATAAAATCTTCGATTTGCCTCGGCCCAAGGCCTTCAATATTCATGGCCTTTTTCGAGACAAAATGCTCTAATCCCCCTTGCACTTGCGCGGGGCAGTAGTTGTTAGTGCAGCGCTGGTCGGCTTCAAATTTCCCTTCAATCAGTTCTTTAATCTTGAGAGTGCTACCATCATCTTGTTTTCGACTCAGCCATTTATACTGGGGTAAACGCACCAACTTAGCCCCGCAAGAGGGGCACGTTGCGGGCATGGCAATTTCTTTGTTATCTGGCCCACGCTTTTCCAAAGCCACCCCTACAATCTGGGGGATGATCTCCCCGCCCTTTTCTATGATTACGGTATCATTAATCTGTAGCCCCAAGCGTTCTACCTGTTGGTAATTATGCAAGGAAGCTCGATTGATTTTAGTGTTCAGCAAGAGCACCTCTTGCACTATGGCCACAGGTGTCAAAACGCCCGTCCTACCAATGGCATTTTCAATGCGTAACAGGGTTGTTTCCACCTGTTCTGTGGCAAACTTCCAAGCCATGGCCCACTTGGGGAATTTGGATGTGAAGCCCAATCTTTGGCGCAGGGAATCTTCATCCAGTTTGATCACCATGCCGTCGATATCGTAATCCAATTCTTCTCTAGCTACAGCCATGTCGCTTAAAAAATCTGTTATGGCTGCTTCTTCTGTTGTGACTAAGGTCTTAGGGTTTACAGGGAAGCCTAGTTCTTTGAGCAAAGCCAAAGTTTCTTGGTGTGTCGGCTGGCTAGAAGGGCCAACAAGATCATAAACCCAGCAGTCCAATTTTCTAGAAGCTACAACTTTCGGGTCTTTAAGGCGAATGGTGCCTGCGGCTGCGTTTCGAGCATTCATAAAGGCCTCGGTTCCAGAGTCAACTAAGCCCGTATTAATGCGCTTAAACTGGGAGCGGCTCAAATAAACCTCGCCTCGCAGCTCTAAATCTAAGGGCTGGCTGAGTTTTTTAGGTAGGCCTGCAATTTGTTTTACATTTACCGTAACATCGTCGCCTGTAACCCCATCACCACGGGTGATAGCCTGAGTAAAAATGCCCTTTTTATAAATAAAAGACATGGCAAGACCATCAATTTTTAATTCGACACAATATTTAGGGGCGGTAGTGATATCGTACTCTTCGACGAGCTCTTTTTTTAACCCCTCAAACCAACTGGTCAAATCTTCTGTTTTATTACACTTATCGAGGGAATACATCCTTGTGGTGTGCTCGGTGGCAGCAAAGGTCGCGGGGGCACCGACACTAACCGTGATCGAGTCTGGGGCTTTAAACTGGGGGTATTCTTTTTCAAGAGCGAGCAGCTGATCCAGCTTTTGGTCAAACTGTCCATCGGTCATCACAGAAATTTCGCTATTATAATAGGCCCTAGAGGCCTCTTTTAGCTCGTTTTGCAGGTTTGTAATTTGCTCTAAGATTTTTTTTTCGTCCATCGGTGGCTATAGTTGCTCAGGTGATGCCTTTCTGCTAGTCTTTGTTAGTAAAATTTACTATTTTAGTGACAAGAAATTTTGACAAGAAAGAAGCGAAGTTAAAGCCATTGGTTACCCAAAATCCCGAGGCTTGACAATCAAAATTGCTTTTTTGGCTTAGTCACCACAACTTAATTAATACTATCAAGACTTGACCTATGTCTAAGGAAACTCCCTCATTTTTCGCAAAACTCTTTATAGAGCCTTTTCAGACCTTTTTTTACACCTTAAAGGTTTTTTCCAGTTTTTTAAAGGCTGCCAGACAAATCTCTGTGGAAGAAAAAGATGAGGAAACATTAGAACTCTTGATCCAGCAAAAGGCCAAGGACTTGGTTTTACGGGAACTAGAAAACTACGGAACCGAGGTTATCCGCCCTTCTGTAGAAGCTGAGATCCAAGGTCATTTAAATAGATTGGTGCTGCAAGATGCCACCAACCCACAAAATAAAGTGACTGCCACAAAGGTAGAAAGCCTGATGGAAGAGTTTATTAAGCAGCAGTCTTTGAAAAAAATCACTTCTGAAACTTGGACAGAGGTCCAGTCTTTTTTAAATAAAGAGATCACCAAGCGAGTTACTTCACCTCAGGAAGTAAAAATGGAAGAGCGCTTACAAAAGCTGACTGAAGATGTGATCAAAAAAATCAACCTCAGCCAAATCACAGGCGAGACAGAAGAAAAAGTGGCCCAGTACCTAAACACCGAGGTTGCTGAAAAGATCTGCCAAAAGGATTCTAAAGAAACCAAAGAAAAAGTGGGTAGCCTAGTGGAAGACCATCTTGGCAACATGAACCAATCCATTTTATTCCCAGCGACACTCAATGAGATCCAAAACAAGATCAATGAAGACTTTCAAAAACGTGTTCTAGACGCTAGCAACCAGCGAATGAAAAATAGAATTGCTGAACTGGTTGCCGACTACATTAACAACCTTGACTTGCAGGTTCTTAAACAAGAAACAGAGCAAGGAATTATCGACGAGATTAACGACCGTGGTTTAAATTGGTGTAAAAAAGAAGGGGCCAAAAATGTGGATAAAAAAGCCCAAAGCCTTTTTAGTGACTTTGTAGACAGCTTAAATGCCACCTACATCCAGGGCGAAACCATCGACCAGATCACCATGCAAGTAAACCATTCAGCCTTAGAGCATAGTTTGCAAGAGGGGAATGTAGAAGTCCAAGCCAAGGCTGAAGAATTAGCCAACCAAGTCATCACCAGTTTAAAGAAGGGTGATGTGAGCGAAGAAACCAAACGGTCTATGCTGGCCCATGTAAACCAAGAAATTTTAGACTTTGCAACCCAAGAGGGTAATGAAATTGTGGCCAAACGTGTGTCCGCATTGCTTGTTGAGCTAGGCGACCAACTTTCTCCTTCTGATCTATATAGTGAAACCCAAAAGGCGATTATCCTGCACCTTAACACCAGAGCCGTGGAATTAAGTCAGGAACCTGAAAACAAACAAATGCTCAAAAATGCTGAAAACCTACTTAAAGCTTATTTAACGCAGGTTCAAAGTAAAGAAGTAGTGGATGATCAGGCAATGAGTGTCATTAAAAAGTCTTTAAATTCTGATATCATTGAGATTTTACAGTCTACTGGTAAAATTGGTGAGGCTGCAAAGAGAATTTTTAATGAGATTCTGCAATCTTGCACCCCTGATAAAATTGATCCTATCATCCGCATGCAAACCGAGTCCGCTTTGTACAAAGTGATTGTAAAGGAGCTGGCTATCTACGGTAACCCTGAACTGACCCAAAAGGCCTTGACCTTGATCCGAGAGATTTCTCAAAAGCTGCCGCAGCCTTCTAGTGTCAATGATCTAGTGATCAACCACAAGATTCGTCAAGTTGATTCTGAGGCATGACCGTAACCCTAACCACGACAGAGCACCCAAGACAAAGCCCCTTCGGCAACTTTATCTATCCTGTTTTAAGCAGGCGAAGCGCTGGGCTTTCTTTGGGGGTCAATGTCAATGTGGATAAGGAGTGCTCTTTTTCTTGTGTCTACTGTCAGGTTGACAGAAGCCCCGCGGGGTTACAAAAGAAGCCTTTGCTGCCCGATCTAGAGACTATTTTGCAAGAAGTAGAAGACTTTTTAAAAGGTGGCCACGAACTAGCAGACAAAACGTTAAAGGATATCGCCATTGCAGGGGATGGAGAGCCAACACAAGTGGCCTTTTTACCTGAGCTTTTATTAGGCCTTTTGGGCCTACTTAAAAAGTATAAAAAAGATAATGCAAAGCTGATTCTCTTTACCAATGGTTCAGGATTAACAAAGCCTAGCTTACAACCTGCCCTTACGGCATTAACCGAAGCAGGCGGTGAGATTTGGTTTAAGTTTGATTTTTGGGACGAAGATTCATTCATGCAAATCAATCGGCCGAAAGTGAAATTTCAAACTATCATCCAACACCTGATTGAAATAGGGGGAAAATTCCCCTTAGTATTGCAGTCATGCCTCTTTGAAGGGCAGACTGAAGGATTGATAGAGGGTCAAATTAACTTTGACCAAGATAAATACTTGAGGCTCGCCCAAGATTTTTTAGAAGCAGGCGTAACTTTTAAAAAAATTCAGCTCTATTCTATTGCTCGCATGCCAACTGAAGCTTGGGTGAAGGCTATGTCACCAGAAAAATTAGAGCAGGTAGCAAAGGCCCTGCGACAAATAACCAACTGCCCTGTGGAAGTTTATTAACATTACTGTTTTTTAAAAATCGGAAAAAACCATGATCTACCCACTACTAAAACCCTTTCTATTTAAAGCCGACCCAGAAAAGGCACATGAACGCATAATGAGCTTAGGGCGTAAAATTTCAAAGCATCCTAGCCTATTAAATGCTGTCCGTGCCTTGTTTTATTTAGAAGATGAACGCCTAAGGGTGCAGGTTGGCGGTTTGAGTTTTCCCAACCCTATTGGTTTAGCGGCAGGATTTGATAAAAATGCTGAGGCCATCCCTCTTTTTGAAGCCCTGGGTTTTGGTTCTGTCGAAGTAGGCACGGTAACGCCCCGAGGCCAAAGAGGAAACGAAAAACCTCGGTTGTTTCGCCTACTTGAAGATAAGGGCATCATCAACCGCATGGGTTTTAATAATGATGGGGTCAATGCCATGACCCACAGAATCTCTGGCATTTCTAAAAACATTGTCTTAGGCATTAACATTGGGAAAAACAAAACCACCCCCAATGAGGATGCGCTTTCGGACTACCAAATTTGTTTAACTGAGGCTTATGGCCATGGCGACTACTTTACCATTAACATCAGCAGCCCCAACACCCCGGGCCTGCGTGGGCTGCAAGAGTTGGAATCCTTAAGCCCCTTGTTAGAAGGTTTACTAGAAACCCGAGAAAAAATGTCTAAAACTTACGGAGTTAAGCCACTTTGGTTAAAGTTAGCGCCAGATTTAAGCAGCGAAGAGCTTGAAAAAATCTGTGTTCTATCGATGAAATTAAAGCTCGATGCCTTAGTCTTAACCAACACCACCTTGGCCAGACCAGAGTATTTGGTAAACGAGCAAAAGGCCCAAGCAGGTGGCTTGAGCGGTAAACCCGTTAGGGAGTTGAGCAACCAGAAGTTAAAAGAAGCGGCAGGTTTTACAGCAGGCAAGATGCCCTTGGTTGGTGTTGGCGGTGTTTTCCATGCAAAGGATGTTGTTGAAAAATTAACCCTTGGGGCAAGCTTGGTGCAAGTCTACTCAGGTATGATTTACGAGGGGCCAGGCCTGATCAAAGAGATCAAAGAGGGCCTGTTAAAATACATAATGGAACATGATTTTAAACGACTTGATCAAATATCTACCAAAGAGTTACAAGGGTAGAAAAGAAAAAATCTTATGACTGACTACCAACAAGAAGAATTTAATTCAAAAAAGCTCATTTGCTTCCGTTTGGATCAAACCTACTATGCGATTGACATGGGGAAGATCAAAGAGGTTATCCAACCCCCTGAGATCCGTGAATTGCCTGGGGTTTCCTTTTATGTCAAAGGGGTAATGAACTTAAGAGGCGAAATTATTCCCATTGTGGATTTGCGAAAACTCATGAATATCCCAGCGAAAGATGGCGGTGAAGTTCGAGTTATTGTTTATGATGTAAATGGCGTAGACATTGGCTTTTTTGTTGATGAAATCGCTCGTGTCATAACCATTTCCTTAAAAAAAATATTACCTCCGCCGCCTATTTTGCTAAAGGGTCTAGACCCTGGAACCATTGGCGGGGTTTTTGAGCTGGAGGATAAAAATGTCCTTTTATTTAATTTAGAGAAGATGCTCTCTCCTAAAGAAACGGCCAATTTGCGCCAAGCCACCAAACAATAGTGAAAAAAATAATATTTATCCTCATTCTTGGGTTAGCCTTTCTCGCTAACTCTTGTGACAAGCCCACTCAGGCCGACATTGACACCCAAAAGCCTGTAGATTTTTTAGATGAAATGGGTCTGTTGCCAGAAAAACACAACCAGCCCTTGCCTCCATTAGAATATATCACAATGAGGGGCAAAACCGTGTCTACCGAGGCTCTCAAAGGAAAGGTGGTTTTTTTGAATTTCTGGGCCACATGGTGTGTTCCCTGTAAACGTGAGATGCCCGATATGGAAGAACTTCACGCTCTAATGAAGGGCAAAGACTTCCACATTTTAGCCATTAGTTTGCACGAACCCAAGGCCAAGGTCACATATTTTTTAAAGCAGTTCCCCTACGCTTTTCAAATTGGCATGGACCCAAAAAATGTAATTGGTAAAGCTTTAAATATTAATGCATTACCGACAACATTCATCATTGATAAAAAAGGAATCATCCGCGCAACAGCCGTTGGGCCAAGGCGCTGGAAAGACCCCAAATTTATTGAATATCTCGAAACCTTGAGCAAAGAGTAATTATGTTTAACATGGGAATGAGTGAGATGCTGATCATTGGGGCTATCGCTTTGATTGTCATCGGTCCTTCGAGGTTGCCCCAACTAGCTCGTTCATTAGGTAAGGGAATGACAGCTTTCAAACGAGCGAGCAACGAGTTTAAAAGAAACTTAAGCGAAGAGATGGATAACCATGTAGGCCCAGATGTGCAAGAACTTGCCTCCTTTGCTAAGACTGTTAGAGAGGGTGTTAAAAACCCAGGCGACATTGCTTCAGCCCTAGAAACAGCAGCTGATGTGCTTGAAAAAGGACAGAAGGACCTCAAAAAGACGATAGACACAGAGGCCCATGACCCTACGCCTGACTATGTTAAAGAAAAAATTGCAGCCCAAAAGGCAAAAACAGATGCTGCCGCTGCGGCAGAAGCAACAGATCAATTGAACCCTGGCGCACCAGCTTTAGAAGCTGAGGCCCAAGCTATTTTGAACGACACCACAAAAGTGGAGACAGAGAAAGCCCCCACGGCAAAAGTGGCGGCAGGAGCAGAGTCCACTGAGGAGCCAGCAGAAGACTCCGAAGAAACCAACACCAAACACAATCAAAGAAAAAGTTAAGTTATGGAAAAGTTAAAAAGTTATATTCGAAATGTCCCTGATTTCCCTCACGAAGGAATTCAATTTAAAGATGTATCCACCCTTTTTCAAGACCCTATTGGCTTCTCCATGGCCTTAGATGGCCTAGTGGAATTATATAAGGGCAAAAAAATTGATAAGATTGCTGGCATTGAGTCTCGTGGTTTTATCTTAGGGGCTGCTCTAGCTGACCGCCTAAAGATCGGGTTTGTTATGGTCCGTAAAAAAGGAAAATTGCCTTGGGACTGCATCAGCCAATCTTACGATCTTGAATATGGCACTGACGAGTTAGAGGTTCATGTGGACGCTATCAAAGAAGGTGAAGAAGTTTTAGTCGTTGATGACCTTTTAGCCACTGGCGGAACCCTAGAAGCTGCGGGGTTACTGGTAGAAAAGCTCAAAGGTAATGTTATGAGCATGGGCTGCATCATTGAACTTACAGGCCTACCTGGGCGTGAGCGCTTAAAAAAGTACGACCTACAAAGCCTAATTACCTATAACATTGGCTAGGCTCAGCATGGCGAGACGAACACTTGCTTAAGGGTTCGCCTTTGCACCTATATTTTGAACAAAAAAAGCCTTGGTTGTTATCTTTAACAACCGAGGCTTTTTTTTTCAGTGCGTAGTTTTAGAATTTAGAACAAAAAAAAGCCTCAGCTTAACCAAATATTGGGGTTAAAGCTGAGGCCTTTTGGTTTGTGCCTTTAAGGCTCTTATTTACTTTAAAAAATTAAAGCCAAGAACTTAGATCTCGTCAAAAGATCGATGGCGAACAATATCCCCATCAGCCAAGTAGATTACATCTTCAGCAATGTTACAGGCCAAATCTGCAATGCGCTCTAAGTAGCGTGAGATAGAAGGAAATTGAATTAAAATCTCAATTTTTTCTGGATTTTTTTGGATTTGAGTCTCAACAATTTTATAAACTTCCTTGTGCATATCATCTACTTCATCGTCTAAAATAAGCACCTGTCTTGCCGTTTTAGTATCTAAGCGAATAAAAGAATCCAGAGACTTAGCTAACATTACCTGAGCCTTTTCCGCCATACCAGCAAGATCAAACTCAATTTTCACCTGACCAAAATGAGAAAGAGCGATCACTCGTTCAGCTAAGTTTACCACAAAGTCATTGATTCGTTCTAACTCGTTATTGATCTTAAGGACAGATACAATTCTGCGCAAATCAATAGCAACAGGTTGATATAAAGCCAAGATTTTCAAGCAATCCTCTTCAATATCAATTTCCATTTCGTTGATATGCTTGTCTTTTTTAATTAAAATCCTTGCTTCATCAACGTCGAAACTTTCGTAAGCAACAACAGCTGCTTTTAAGTTTTCTTCTACCATTGCGCCCATCTCTAAGATCCGAGCATTCAATTTTTCAATGGCCTTATGTATATGTAATCTCATTTTTCCCTTATCCGAATCTTCCAGTGATGTAGTCTTCTGTTTGTTTTTCTGTAGGCTTGGTAAATAGGTGGTCAGTATGACCGAATTCAACCAGCTTCCCTTCAAAGAAAAAAGCCGTGTAATCACTTACTCGACTTGCCTGTTGCATATTATGAGTCACAATAATAATGCTATATTCACCCCTCAAATCAGCAATAAGATCTTCGATGTGGGCCGTAGATTTTGGGTCAAGTGCGCTACAAGGCTCATCCATCAATAAAATCTCAGGCTTTACAGCGATGGCTCTGGCGATACAAAGTCGTTGCATCTGCCCCCCTGAAAGGCCCAAAGCTGTTGCATTTAATCTGTCTTTCACTTCATCCCAAAGGGCGGCACGCTTTAAACTAGATTCTACAATCTCATCCAAAACTTTTTTATCCTTCACCCCAGCGATCCTCAAGCCATAAACCACATTTTCGTAAATGGATTTAGGAAAGGGGTTGGACTTCTGAAAAATCATGCCGATTCGCCTGCGTAAGCGAATGGGATCAAGATCCTTATCGTTCACATCAGTCACGCCATCAAGGAGAATTTTTCCTTCTACAGTGGTATCACCGACAAGATCATTCATGCGGTTTAAGCAGCGTAAAAAGGTAGATTTTCCACAGCCAGAAGGCCCAATAAAGGCAGTCACCTTATTTTTTGGAATCTCTAAATCAATGCCAAAAAGCGCTTGCGCCTCGCCGTAGTAAAAGTCTAAATCCTTTACTGATATTACGCTTGTTTCTTGTGTTGTCATATCTAAAATGCCCTCGCCGCATATTTTTTGCGGATTTTATTTCTCAGGATGATCGAGCTCATGGATAGAGCTATCACAATTCCCATTAAAACTAAAGTTGTTACAAAAACCATTGGTTTTGCTGCCTCTACGTTTGGTGACTGGAAGCCAACGTCGTAGATGTGAAAACCCAAATGCATAAACTTTCGCTCTAAGTGAACAAAAGGAAATTCCCCGTCTAAAGGCAATGTTGGAGCTAACTTAACTACACCTGTAATCATTAAGGGCGCCACTTCACCAGCGGCCCTGCTCATGGCTAAAATAAAGCCTGTGATAATCCTTGGCATGGCCATGGGGATAGTCACGTTAATTAAGGTCTGAAATTTGGTTGCACCTAGTGCGTAGCTACCATGCCGAAGATCACCAGGAACGCCTGCTAAGGCCTCTTCTGTTGCTACAATTACCACAGGTACGGTCAAGAGGGCTAAAGTCAAAGAACCCCAAAGCACTCCGCCTGTCCCAAAAGTTGGAGTAGGCAAACGCTCTGGATAAAAGAAAGAATCGATACCGCCGCCGATGGTGTAAACAAAAAAGGTCAAACCAAAGATTCCCCAAACAATAGAAGGGACACCAGCCAAATTACTTACAGCCACACGGATCGCTTGGAGCAGAATCCCAGGCTTAGCATATTCTTTCATATAAACAGCGGCGATCAAACCTAAAGGAAATGAAAAGATGCTCATGGTCAAAATCAACATCACAGTGCCCACAATGGCTGGGAACAAGCCCCCTTCTGTATTGGATTCACGAGGCTCATCAAAAAACAATTCGAACATTTTAGAAATGTAAACGCCCAATTTACCAAAGAGCCCTAACTGGTTAGGCTGGTAACTTCTTACGATGTGCGCCAAGACCATTTCTTTTTCCCTACCATTAACATCAACAAAGGTGCCCGTGTGCCTAATGAGTGCTGTTCTGGCTTTAGCCTGTAAAACCATTAACTTTTCAAACTGTAGGGTCAAGGCCTTTAACCTTCGCTCTAATTGGGCGGGATTTTCTTTATGGTAACGGACCTTTAAGATTTCTAAGCGGATGGATTCCATCACATTGGCCCGAGAAATCACCTCGTCATTAATGTCTTCGGTTTCCGCTTCCAGTTTGTGTAACAGAGGCTTTACCTTTTCCCAATCTTCTAAGGGAGTCGTTTTTTCCGTGATAGCAGAGCTGTTAATAGACTTAATAAACCCGTGAAAGTTACCATACTCCATACGCTCTAAAACAATCGCATCATCAGGAACAGACTGCTCTTTGATTTCCGTTTCAATGATCCATTTAAAATCAACCCCGTTTAGGTCTCTATTACCCACTTTAATTTGGTAGCGGTTGACGTGACTATGGGGGTGCTCTTGTTCTTGGACCAATTCCCCTAAGATTTTTGAATCATCAGCCAAGGTAAAGCTAACTAGTGCTTTTGGCCAAAATGTTTGCGCCCCATTTTTCACGATCACACCCACTAGGGTTGCCACCATAAATAAAACTAAAGCCACACCGAGACCAGAAAGCCAGATAAAGGCTTCCCCTTCTCGCCAGAATTTTTTAAATTGCTGGTCTTTATATGAATCCTGTTTAGAACTGGGCATAACGCTTCCTCAATAAAGACCGAACAAATTCAGCAACGCTGTTAATCATAAAAGTAAAACCAAATAAGATAACCGCCGACAAAAATAACACACGGTAGAGTGTACCATCCAGTGGGGCCTCGGGAATTTCTACAGCAATGTTCGCAGACAAGGTTCTCATACCGTTAAAGGCACTAAGATCAATGATCGGGGTGTTGCCTGTGGCCATTAAAACAATCATGGTTTCACCAATGGCCCGACCCATACCTAAAATCACACCTGCAAATAAACCAGGGCTGGCAGAAGGAAGTAAAACCTTCCACAAGGTTTGCCAACGGCTGGCACCTAGAGCTTCACTTGCCGCCTTTAAACTGGGGGGCACATTGGATAAAGCATCATCTGTCATAGTAAAGATAAAGGGGATCACAATAAAGCCTAAACCAAAGGCAATGATGATCGAGTTTCTTTGGTCATAGTCTGCACCAATGACATTTAAGATCCACTTTTTGAAGTCGCCATCAAATAAAGCCAACTCAATTGGGGGTGTTATCCACTGGGTAACAAAAAATAAGAGTAAAACCACGGGGATGATCACAAAAATCTCACGAGATTTTTCAACGGCAGCCACCTTGGGAATAAACCGAAGCTTGGACCACAGAAATAAAAACATGGCAAAGCCCAAGGGCAGCACCCAAAAGAACATAAACAGCTGCAAGAGATTTATATCAATCAAGGGGGCCAACCAAAGTGCCGCAATAAAACCAATGATCACACTAGGGATAGCGGCTGTAATTTCTACGGTTGGCTTAACAATATTTCTAAACTTTGGCCCTGCAAATTCGTTAGTGTAAATTCCACCTAAAATACCCAGCGGTAACGCAAAAAGCATAGCGTAAAGGGTTCCTTTTAAACTACCAAACATCAAGGGTATTAAACTTAGCTTCGCTTCAAAGTCGTCAGACCCGCTAGAAGACTGCCAAACATATTCAGGTTCATCGTAGTTTTCATAGAGCATCTTACCAAAAAAGACTTTCCACGCGCCTTCGGGGTGGGCTGTTTCCACCTTCCAAAGGTGCAAGCTTCCGCTGTTATCTAAAACCATCAAACCATTGCCACGACCACTAAAAGTAAAATCCTTAACACCTGTCGCAACCTTAAATTGCAGCAGATGGTTTTCACTGGTTAAGTGATCAAGGTTGATCACACCTGTCTCATCAAGACTTAAAATAGATTTGTGTCTGATACTAGGTATTAATTTGCTAACTTTACTTCTGTGGGTTGTAAGCTGGTGTGTTATTGTTAAACGTTTGCCACCTGCAGGCTGCCTCACTAGGCTAAGAGTTTTCACCTCACCAGCTTCATTTGCAATAGCAACCGATTGGTCACCATATACCAGTGTTAAGGCTGTAATTTTATGGCCTTCCCCAAGAGGGTAGAAGTCATCGTATAATTCTGCTTCTTCTTCACTGAGCTGCCAACGAAGGAGTTTGCCTTCTTTTGTCGTGGCAATCAGCCATTCTCCGTTTTTATCGAGAACATATTCGCTAATTTCTGAATCCAGTTCAATGGAATAGCCCTGTGTGCTGCTTTCGGTTTCTTCCACTTCAATAAAAGAGTCTTCATCTGCGGCGTTTGAGCCACCTCTTAATACTTGGAAGTTTCCATTTGCCAAGAGAGCAACGGCGATAGCTCCTTCTTCACCCTGGCGGGCTTGGAACTTTACTACTTTGTCTAAAAATTGGGAGGGGGTAAATTCCAAGAGACTTTTCATCTTCAATTGGATTTCGCGCTTATTCCTTTCAACACCTACAAAAACAGGGGAAAGTTTCACTTCAATTAAAGCGGCTTTGCCCGACTCAGCTAGAACAGACAAATAGTTATTATCATGCTTAGAAATGCTCAACAGGGATTTTTCTTCTTCAAAGCCTGGGATTGCCGTTTGGCTGACTTCTTTATTTTTTACCAGTTCCAACAGGTGAACCTGGGCTTTTTGGTCTACCCAAAAGGCTTTTTCTAAATATTTACCCATTCCCACAGCCATAATCTGGTCGTCTTTTTCCATAGCAACAGGAAAGGTAGTGAGCTTATTTTGCTCTGCGCCAGTAAATAGGGGGATGGTAACTTGGACTAAGAGAACTAGAATTCCAATCACGCAGATTAAAATGCCTACTCCACCTAAGGTAATAAACTGCCTTGCTAGGGAGTCTCGCCTTCGGTTTCTTTCTATTACAGCTTGATCCATCTAGTCACAATCTATTGTTCGAATTGTAAAATCTTAAGGCCTCTGTACAGAGGCCCAAATTATACCTAAATTACTTGAGTAATTTAAGTTGTGCTTCAACCATTTTGCCAGTCAAAGGTAGGTAGCCATCTTTTATTACGACTTTTTGACCTTCCTTGCTTAATGCAAACTTTAGAAACTCTTTAGTAAGTTTGTCTACTGGTTTACCCGGTTGTTTTGAGATATACACGTAAAGCTGTCTACCTAAAGGGTATTTTCCACTTAAAACATTTGCATAACTAGGCTCAATGTAGTTGGTTCCCTTCTTAGTAAGAGCAATTGCACGTACACCAGAAGATAAATAACCAATACCACTGTAACCAATACCACCAACATCTTCAGTAATACCTTGGATAACAGAAGAAGAACCTGGTTGCTCTTTTACAGTTGCCTTATAATCACCTTTAAATAAGGCTTTTTTCTTGAAGTAACCGTAAGTTCCAGAAGCTGAGTTACGACCAAATAAGCTAACAGGCATGTTTTTGAATTTTCCAGTCAAACCAACTTGGCCCCACTTAGTAATTTCGCCTTTGTGCCCACCTTTTCTTGTTGAAGAGAAGATTGCGTCTACTTGTTTAAGGTTTAAACCTTTAATTGGGTTATCCTTGTTAACAAATACGGCTAAAGAATCTAGCGCCACAGCAACTTTCATTGGCTTAAAACCATGAGCTTTTTCAAAGGCTTCTAATTCTTTATTTTTCATCTTGCGGCTCATTGGGCCTAACTGAGATGTACCCTTGATCAATGCAGGAGGTGCAGTAGAAGAACCCTTGCCTTCGATCTGAATATTTACGTTAGGGTATTTCTTTCTGAAGCCTTCAGCCCAGTAAGTCATCAAGTTGTTTAGTGTATCAGAACCGATTGAGTTCAAGTTACCACCAACACCGTTTGCTTTTTGGTAAGATTTAATGCTTCTATCTAACTTCGGTGCTGCAATAGCAGAATCAACTAAAGAGAAGGATAGCAACGTTGCCGCTGCTAAGCCTGCCCATTTCATTTTGTTTTTCATCATGTTTTCCATTGAATTTTCTATAAAAGATGTTTCCATGTGAAAAAGATAAGATTCAATTGTTAGGGATTTATTAACATTTGAAAAAAAATCACCGTTTGCACTTTTTACTATAAATAGCTAGATTTTGAGCAGGAGAATTGACAATGGAAAAACAAAAATTAGTTATAGGTATTTCAGGCGCAAGCGGGGCCATCTACGGAATCCGCCTTCTTGAAGCACTACAGGATATAAAAACGATAGAAAGTCATTTGATTCTATCTAAGGGCGCAGAAGATACCATTAAACTAGAAACCGACTTTGAACCCTTAGACGTGCTGGCAATGGCCGACCACAACTGGGAAGAAAAAGACTTTACTGCACCCATTTCCTCTGGTTCTCACCCTGTTATGGGAATGATTATCTTACCTTGTAGCATGAAGACCTTAAGCGCTATTGCCAATTGTTATGATGATAACCTTATTAGCAGGGCCGCAGGGGTACAATTAAAAGAAAGACGAAAGCTGGTGATTGCCCCTAGAGAATCGCCACTCCATTTGGGTCATTTAAGAAATATGACGGCAGCAACTGAAATGGGCGCTATTATTGTACCACCTGTACCCGCTTTTTACCACCACCCAAAGACCATTGATGACATTGTCAATCAAACGGTAGGTAAGATTTTAGATCAATTTTCTATTAGCCACGACCTTTTTAAACGTTGGGGCGCTAAGTAATGGGTGAAAATTTGAAGGGCGCAAAATGAGCAGCATTAAGATAGAAGGCCTAGAAAAATTTTACGGTCAAACCAAAGCCTTAGAACCTGCTGATTTAGATGTGAAGGAAGGTGAATTCATTGTTTTTGTTGGGCCTTCTGGCTGCGGCAAAACCACTTTTTTACGCCTCATAGCTGGGCTTGAAGAAGCAAGCGCAGGCCAGATATTTATCGGTGGGAAGGATGTCACTTGGGTGGAGCCTAAAGACCGTGGCGTGGCCATGGTGTTCCAAAACTATGCTCTTTACCCCCATATGACCGTCAAAGAAAATCTAGAGTACCCCCTAAACATATTAAAGCTAGATAAGGTTGAGAAGGCGAGCCGTGTAGAAGAGGTTGCCACGCTCTTAGAAATCAAAAAGTTACTTAACCGCAAACCAGCAGAGCTTTCAGGGGGCCAAAAGCAACGTGTGGCTATCGGGCGGGCTTTGGTCCGAAAACCTGATGTCTTTTTATTTGATGAACCCTTAAGCAACTTAGACGCGAGGCTTCGGGGCCAGATGAGAGTCGAGATTTTAGCCCTACACCAGCGTTTAAAACGCACGACTATCTATGTCACTCACGACCAACATGAAGCCATGACCTTAGCCGATAGGTTGGTAGTCATGAAAGACGGCATCATCATGGGTGAGGGTGCACCCTTAGAACTTTACAATAACCCGAGAAGTTTGTTTGTGGCCCAGTTTTTAGGCCACCCCCCATTGAACCTTTTGACGGGAAGAAACTCTAAAGGTGTATTTACAAGCAAAGGCGGGGTTTCACTGCCAGCACCTATGGGCGCTTTTTTCTGTGGTATTCGACCTGAACACATTAGTTTGAACGGTAAAGGCGAAGCGCCAATGAAGGGCAAAGTCGCCTTCATAGAACATTTAGGCCGTGAGGCACATGTACAGGTGCAAATCCATGTGGAAGAAGGCAAAAACCCTGAAACTATGGTTATAGTCACAGAGGATAATAAGTTACAGTTGCAAGAAGAAGTGAGCCTTTACCCTGACATGAGTAAAGTCCTGTGGTTTGACCCCTTACGCTTGAGGGTCGACCATGAAGTTGCAGAGCCTACTGATAAAGGTTCGGCCTTTGATAAGTTGAAAAATACCCTAGGGGGTATTGAATCCACTTTGATGGCCATGAAAGCTGAAAAAGAAAAAACCAAAGACTAGACCCGCTAAAAACAAACTAGACCTATTAAAGATATGCCTCTACAGGAATTTTTTCTTTTTTTCGCACTTTGGACCAGTGCCATTGTAGCTGTTTTGGTTGGGATGCTTTTTATTGTATCTTTTGCCCAGAAAAAGAAAAAACAAGCTGAAGAGGCACGCTTGGCTGCCAGACCTAAGCCTAAGCCTGAGATCATGGAATTCCATAAGATTAAATAGGCTCCATGGACTTTTGAGAGGGTTTTATCTGGGGGAAATAGTTAGAGAAACGCCTGGGAGCCTGTAGTATTTGCCTACTGGCCTTCGCCCTTAGTTATCTTTGCTTTTAATTCGTTTGATTCAGATATAGCATATTCTAATACGGTAGGCAGGTTGTCACTCATAGAAAGGCCGTGCTTGGGGTATTTTTGCTTCAAGTCAATCAGCCCCTGACAAGCAACCATCGCCTTTTCGTAACCTTCCAACTTCAACTTATCATCCTTTAAATCTGCAACTTCTTTTCTGGCAACCTCTAGCTGGGCGGTCAGATCATTCATATAGTCACGAAGTTCATGGAAGCAGGCATCACAGAATTTAGTATTGGGAAAGTAAGCATGAATTTTTTCACTACATTTCTTGCATTCTACATTTTTCGGTGCGTCTTGGATGGTAGTAACTACATTTTGAAAATAGTAAATCACGCCAAAGATCGCAATGGCTAAAAACCAAATGGGACTGGTTAAAACTGTGGAAAGAGTGGGAAGAAAATCCGACATTATTTTACTCTGCTAAGGCTAATTAAATAAAGGCCGATCGAGACAAGCACGATAGCACCTCCGCTAACGATGTCAAAATGGTATGAAAAACTCAAGCCCAATAGAACCGAAGCCAAAGAGAAAAGCACAGATATGAGAATCGTCTCACCAAAACCACGTTTAAAATTCATGGCACTCAAGACAGGAACCACCATCAAGGCCCCGACTAACATCACCCCGACTATCCTCATGGATACAGCCACGGTTACCGAGGCGGCTAAAATCAATAGGTAATTGTAAAAACCTGGCTTTAAACCTGAAACTTGAGCCAGTTCCTCGTCTAGAGAAACCAAAAAAAGTTGGTGATAATTTAAGAGAAGCAACAATACCAATCCCGCACCCAAGATTGCGATAAGATAGATATCCTCAGCCGTAACAGAGCTAATACTCCCAAATAAATAAGAGAAAAGGTCCACATTAAACCCGTCACCAAGAGAAATCAAAACCACCGCGCCA
>JASJGK010000179.1:0-7271 GCA_033791585.1 SAR324 cluster bacterium
CTCTTTTAAATGTTCTTCTAAGCGTTCTTCTCTCTTAGAAATAATCTTTTTAAAGGTTTCACCGCCATCTAGGGATTTAATGTCTGCAATTAAATCTAATGCAAAAGTATCATAAGATTTAGGGAAGGAGTTTTCACCTTTAGATGTCAGGGCAAAAACCTGTAGAGGACGCCCGAGTTTTTGGCGTACGTTTTGAACTTCAATTAACTCTTCTTTTTCTAATTTAGTCAAATGGCCACGGATAGCCATAGGGGTAATTCCAATTTCTAGAGTAAGGGTCTTTACTGAGACAGATCCTTCTTTTTTGATAAACTCTAAAACGCGGTCTCTTGTACTTGTGGTCTGGTTCATGTTACGCTCTTTACTTGCCAATCAATCGTTTGATCTTCATAATGATTACTATACTTTTTTGTTTAAGTCGGTAAGTTAGCCTATTAAAATAGTAAAAAGTATATAAAGCGATTTAAGCAGAGTGATATAAGATGCGCAAGGTTATAATTGGAGATATTCATGGTTGTATTACCGAATTTAAGCTACTTTTAGAAAAGGTGGGCTTCCAGAAAGGAATTGATCAACTTTTTATAGTTGGAGATTTAATCAATAAAGGGCCAGATTCCAAAGCCTGTTTTGACTTTTTTATGGAAATGCAAGGAACAGCGGTTCTAGGTAACCATGAATATCACTTAATTCGTGATGCCAATGGAGTGGATGTACAAAAAAAATGGATAGGTAAATTTAAAGAGGCTTGGGGGGATGCTTACGAACCTTTTTTAAAAGTTATCCAAACCTGGCCTTTCTTTCACAGGGAAGACGATTTTTTAATGGTTCACGCCGGATTGGCACCTGATCTTAAACCTGAAGAAACCGACCCTTTTATCTTAACCAATATTCGAACTTGGGGTGGCGCTGAGGGCAGCGGTTTTTCGGGCGAAGAGTGGGCAAAAAAGAAGGATTTGTTATGGAAAAAATCAGACCCTCCCTGGTTTGATTTGTATAAAGAAAAAGAAAAAGTAATATTTGGTCATTGGGCGGCCTTAGAAGGCGTGAGTCGTAAAAACGCTATAGGCCTCGACACAGGTTGCGTCTATGGTAAAAGACTAACTGCATTAGTACTCCCAGAATGGGAATTAGTATCCCTGGAAGCTAAAGAAGCCTATTGTCGGATTAAGTAAATTATGGTAGCGATGGCAAGCTTTAAAAAATAAAGCAGACATTTGAATTTAAGACAAAAAAAACTCATTTTTTTGTTATTAAAACATCCAAAGATCAATCTTGAAAAAGGTTGGAACTTGGAGAAAAGGAAAGAAACAGATGGCAAATGAATCACTTGAGGCAGTAGTAGAGCCGCAATTGGTACAGAGCTGGATCGACCAAATTGGTGGCGATCAATCAGCTACAGTACCACTATTGCAGGCTGTGCAAAATCAATATGGCTATTTACCTAGAAAGGCCATGGATCTAATTATTGAAAACACTGAGGTTTCAGGCCGCCAGCTTTACGGCGTGGCTACCTTCTATGCTCAGTTTAGAATGAAACCTGTGGGCAGACACCTGATTAAAGTCTGCCACGGAACAGCTTGCCACGTAACTGGTGCTGACAGGTTAAATACTTCACTTCGTTTTCAATTGAACATCCATGATGACGATCAAGATACAGCTTCAACTGGTTCTTATACTCTCCAAGACGTTGCATGTGTTGGATGTTGCTCCCAAGCACCTTTGATGGTGATTGATGATCAACTATTTGGAAATATTAACGGGGCTGCCGCCCAAAAAAGCTTACGAAAGCATGCTCGCCAAGTCGGTGAAGAGCTAGTTAAGCCCGAAAAACAACTTAAATAGGGGGCTTTAAATATGAATGCACAAGGCTTAGAAATTATAGTAGGTGAAGGAACATGTGGGATTGCTGCCGGTTCTAAAGAGGTGATGGAAGCTTTTTCTGAAGCTATTCCTGGTGCCAATATCCGCAGCGTAAGTTGCTTAGGGATGTGCCACATGGAAGTAATAACAGAAATTAAAGATGCAAAAGGCGATTCTTATACTTATGGAAACGTAGACAAAAAAACAGTTGCCAAGATTGTTAAATACCACACTGAAGGTGGTGACTTTCCAGAAGAAAATGTTATTTCCAGACCAGATGATTTGGAAAATGAAAATTCTAAGTATATTAAAGGTCAGACACGCATTGCCCTACGAAACGTTGGTGAATTAGACCCAACTTCATTAGAGCAATCTAAAGCTAGAGACGGATACAAAGCCATTTCAATGATTTTATCTTCAGGCATGAGCCAAGATGATGTGATCAATGAAGTGAAAATTTCTGGGATTCGTGGTCGTGGTGGCGCTGGTGCCCCTGCAAGCATGAAATGGACATTTGCAAAGAATGCCCCAGGTGCTCAAAAGTACTTGATCTTAAACGGTGATGAAGGTGACCCTGGTGCCTTTATGGATCGTTCATTACTCGAAGGCGACCCTCACAACGTAATCGAAGGGATGTTGATTGCAGCCTACGCTATTGGCGCTACCAAAGGCTATGCCTATATCCGTGCAGAATACCCATTGGCTTTAAAAAACTTTCAAACTGCCATGGATGATGCCATGGAAGCTAACCTTTTAGGCGATAATATCCTCGGGTCTGATATGAGCTTTCATATTAAGATTAAAGAAGGCGCTGGTGCTTTTGTTTGTGGTGAGGAGACTGCTTTAATGGCTTCTATTGAAGGGGAAAGAGGTATGCCTAATTTGCGACCTCCCTATCCAGCGATCAAAGGTCTTTTTGGGATGCCAACCAATGTTAACAATGTGGAAACCCTAAGTAATATTCCTTGGATTATTAACAACGGCGGCCCTGCTTATTCTGCTTATGGAACAGATGATTCTAAGGGAACCAAGGTATTTGCCTTGGCTGGTGCAATCAAACGTGGTGGTTTGGTAGAAGTTCCAATGGGAACTACCATAAGGCAAGTTTTGTATGATATTGGCGGTGGTAGTTCATCTAAATACCCAATCAAGGCTGTTCAGCTTGGTGGTCCTTCTGGGGGCGTTATCCCTGCAGAATTGTTCGACACACCCATTGAATATGCTGCAATCAACGCAACAGGCGCCATTATGGGTTCTGGTGGAATGATTGTTATGGACGAAAAAACCTGTATGGTTGACTTGGCAAAATTCTTTATGGAATTTAACCATCTTGAATCTTGTGGAAAATGTACATTTTGTCGAATTGGAACCTTGCGAATCCAAGAGATTCTTAGCCGTATTACTGATGGCAAGGGGACCATGGAAGATATTGATACCCTAGATGTTTTGTCTAGACAGGTGATGACTTCTAGCCTTTGCGCTTTAGGCGGAACGGCACCTAATCCTGTTTTAACGACTCTAAAGTATTTTAAAGACGAGTACCTTGCACACATCAAAGACCAACGCTGCCCGGCTGCTGTTTGTAAATCTTTGATTTCTCACGTAGTGATTCAGGCTGACTGTACTGGTTGCTCACTCTGTGATGCAGCTTGCCCAACCGATGCCATCACTGGCCAGAAGAAGGTTGTAGGTAGCTACTCAATTGACATGGATAAATGTATTAACTGCTCAATGTGCGTCGAGGTTTGTAAGCCTGACTGCATCTTAGTTGAATAATTAAAGGATAAGGACGACCAATGAGCCAAGAAGTAAATATAATTTTAAATGGGAAAGAAGTTAAGGTTTCCGCTGATTCAACTATTAGGCAAGCAGCAGAAGCCAATGGCAATAAGATCCCAACATTTTGTTATGACGAACGCTTGAAACCCTACACTAGCTGTTTTCTATGTGTAGTCGAGGTTGAAGGTGCAAGGGGCATGACCCCAGCCTGTAGCACAAAAGTTGCTGAAGGCATGAAGATCCAAACGGAATCTGAAAAGGTATTAGCCACCAGAAAGATGAGCTTAGATTTGGTTTTAAGCGACCACTCCGGTGATTGTATTGCACCTTGCGAGTCAAAATGCCCAAGTAACGTTGATATCCAAGGCTATATAGCCCACATTTCCAACGGGAATTTTGCGGCGGCAACCAAATTGATTAAAGAGCAGAATCCATTACCAGTAGTTTGCGGCCGCATCTGCCCTCACCCTTGTGAGTCTCAGTGTCGCCGAACTCTGGTCGATGGTCAGGCCGTTGCCATTAACCCTTTAAAGCGTTTCGCCAGCGAATACGAACTAGACCAAGGGGCTTATTTGCCACCAGTTGGTAAAGATACAGGCAAACGTGTTGCTATTGTTGGTGGTGGGCCAGCTGGCCTTACAGCAGCTTACAAGTTGCGCCAAACAGGTCACGCTGTCGATATTTACGACATGATGCCTGAACTAGGCGGGATGACTCGTTATGGTATTCCAAGCTTTAGATTGCCTTGGGATAAATTAGACAATGAAATTAAAGCCATTACTGATTTAGGTATGAACCTTAACATGAACAGTAAATTAGGACGAGATTTCACAATAGAAAGCCTAAAGGCTGATGGTGCTGATGCTGTGTTACTGGCAATTGGTGCTTTTAAGTCTAAAAAGATGTGGGTTGATAATGAAGACCTTCCAGGTGTAATAGGCGGTGTTGATTTTTTAGGGGACGTGGTTTTAAAGCGTCATGAGAAAAAAGGTGAAACAGCCGTTGTGATCGGTGGTGGTGATACAGCTATGGATTGTGCTCGTGTTGCCGTTCGTGCTGGTTATAAAACCACATTACTTTACCGCAGAACCCAAGAAGAAATGCCAGCTCTTCAACATGAGCAGGATGAAACTATTGGTGAAGGTGTAGAATTCAAAATATTAACTGCTCCCACCGCTGTGATTGACAAGGATGGCCAGGCTGTAGGCTTGACTGTGATTACCATGGAATTAGGCGAACCTGATGCTTCTGGTAGACGTCGGCCCGTACCTATTGAAGGCACTGAGGAAGACCTACCCTTTGATTTGATTATTTCTGCAATTGGTCAGGACCCCGATATGTCTTGCATCGAAAATGAAAAAGAAAAGCCAGAAGTAACCAAGTGGAGCACTTTTGTTTATGATGAAAAGGTAAAAACCACCACAGTTAAGGGTGTTTTTGCTGCTGGTGACTGTGCCTTTGGCCCAGACACAGTGATTCGTGCCATTGGTGAAGGTAAACATGCCGCTAAGGCAATTGATCTTTTCCTGATGGGAGCACCTGTTGAAATTAAGCGTCCTTACGAAATTAGTCGAGGTTGGTTAGCTGACTTGAATTCAGATGACTTTTCACCTCGTTGGGAACATAAAAAACGTGCACTTGAAACCACTAAACCTGCTGATGTTCGCATGGCTAATGGTGGCTACGACCCCATTAATATAGGTTTTGATGAGGCTACGGCATTGGCTGAATCCTCTCGCTGTATCGAATGTGGTTGTAACGCTCGGTTCTCTTGTGATTTACGTGACTACTCTACTGAATACAACGCTTCAGAAAAAACCTACGCTGGCCAGAAACGAGATTACGCAGAAGACACACGTCACCCTTTTATCAAGATAGAAGCTGATAAGTGTATCACCTGTGGGTCTTGTGTTCGGGTTTGTAGTGAATTGAGAGATATTTCTGCTCTTGCCTTGGAGAATCGTGGTTTCTTTACCAAGATAGTCCCCGCGTTTGGTGACCCTTTGCAGGATGTTGGCTGTGATGCTTGTGGCATGTGCCATGATGTATGCCCAACAGGCGCAATGGCTTTAAATTTAGGCAAGGAATGTGGGCCATGGAGAACCTCCAAGGCCATTACTACCTGTACAAGCTGCACCATTGGCTGCGCTTTAAAAGTACATTCAAAAGACGGTGTCTTTACCAAGATTGAATCTGTAGTTGAAGACTCGGTCAATAGCGGTGTTATCTGTAGAGACGGTAGGTTCCAATTTCAATTAAGAGACTCAATAACTGGAGAGGCCGCCGAGGCAAATTCCTCTGATGTAACCAAAGCAGCTGAACTTTACAGCTCAGCAGGCAAAGTTTCTGTTGTAGTGTCCCCAAGTATGACCGTTGAAGAGCTTTATGCTGCGTCTAAAATGGTTAAAGGCGGAAATCTATACTACATGCCAGGTGACGTAAAAAAATCCAGTAACAAGCCATTTTCAAAGATTGAAACTAGTTCCAATATTTCCTTAATGGAAAAACTTGGTGCCAAGCCTTTTGCTGGTGGTGGAGTGGATCTAATTGTGGCTTTAGGGTACGATATTGAAGCCACGGCTACAAAAACAATTTCTTTGACTGTTGGTGCCGTTGGGAATGCAGATGTTAACTTACCTCTTTCAAGTAACTTGAGAAGAGTTGGATTCTTTTTAAATCAAGATGGACAGCTAGGCCGCTTGGAAAGTGATATTGTTGCAAATGGTTCTGGTCCCTTGAGTATGATTGCTGCCATAACAGGTAATGCAGAACTTGGGGATTTAAGTGGCTTACAGGCTGGTTTAAGCTCTACTGTTAGTGAATTAAAAGATTCATTTGTTGCAAAAGGGCGCACCAGTACAACTGGATTAAGCCCAAAAATGGCTGATCTAGCTGATGATAGTTGGACCTTAGCCTTTTCTAATCTTGTTTCTGAAAAGGGGTTGTAATGTCTTCTGGTGATTTCCAAAGCATCGTTGAGTACGCAATTACTCTTGAGCAAAAGTCTTCTGATAACTATAAAAAACTTTCAGAGCAGGTAACTGCTCCTGAGATCAAAAAAGTTTTTTTAGAGCTATCAGCGCAAGAAATTGGTCATAAAAAGAAATTGGAATCTATTGAAGCAAAGGGAAACCTCCCTGCTTCTAAGAATATACACCCTGATGATGATCTGAAGATCTCAGATTACATCGTGGAGATTGATTCCTCTAAGCCTGACTTAAGCTATGCTGAAGCCCTAGCCCTTGGGATGCAGATGGAAGATGCCTCATTAAAGCTATACCGAAGTTTAGCCACAAGGGTTGAAGACCCTGAACTGATTGAACTTTTTAATTATTTGGCAAAGGAAGAAGCCAAGCACAAACATTCTTTTGAATCTGAATTTGATGATCTAATGGGCTAATAACTTTAGCTTCATTTCATTTTTTCATTCGGGCCGCTAAAACCAATGGTTGAATCCATTGATTTTAAGTGGCCCTTATTATATATTGAAAAAAGAAAAAATTTCATCACGTTTGCAACCAAAAGTCTTTAATATGTCAGCTCAACTACAAGAAATTGACTTTTCGAAACACCTCTATCTTAGAAAGGCTGCGGAAAGGTATTACCGAGACCAACTAGCAAGTAATTTTGCC
>JASJGK010000180.1:0-8498 GCA_033791585.1 SAR324 cluster bacterium
CTGAGTGCCTTTTTGTTTGGCAAGTTGCTATATCCCCGGAGTTCAGAGGGAAGAGGCTAGCTAACCAAATGCTTGATTGGCTACTTAAACAAGAAGCCTGCCTACAGGTCACTAGCGTCGAAACTACCATCTCTCCCTCTAACAAATCTTCAGGCCAACTTTTTTCTCGCTTTGCCGAGACGTGGGGGGCAAGTATTAAAATGGGTAGTTTTCTTGCTGCCGCCGCCTTTGAGGACAAAAACCACGAAGCAGAAAATCTCTATCACATCTCCCCAATCAAAAGGAAAATATCATGAGAACCATTGAAAACTATGAATCACAGGTTCGCAGTTATGTGCGTTCCTTTCCCACCGTTTTTGAAACAGCCAAAGACTCTTCACTCACAGATGAGCAAGGTCAGGTCTTCATCGACTTCTTTGCTGGAGCAGGAACCTTAAACTATGGCCATAATAACGCAGCGGTTTCCGAGGCTTTAATCAAGTATTTACAAAAAGATGGTATTGTTCACGGATTGGACATGGCAACAACAGCTAAAAGTAATTTCTTACGCCGTTTTAATGAGGTCGTACTTAGCCCCCGTAACCTTGAGTATAAGGTCCAGTTCACAGGTCCCACAGGCACCAATAGTGTCGAAACCGCTTTAAAACTTGCAAGAATGGTGAAGAAACGGAGCAATGTGATTGCCTTTACCAACGGGTTTCACGGCTTAACTATGGGTTCCTTAGCTGTAACAGGTAACGATTTTTATCGTGATGAATCCTATGGAGTAAGGGTAAATGTCGACCATATGCCCTTTGAAGGCTATTTGGGCTATGATGTAAAGACCCTAGAAATTTTGCGTAAATTTATTGAAGATGGCTCTAGCGGTGTGGATTTGCCTGCAGCGATCATTACCGAAACCATTCAAGCCGAAGGTGGTATTAACATAGCCAGTAAGGAATGGTTGCAAGGCTTAGAGAAAATTTGTCGTGAATTTGATATCCTCCTAATTATAGATGACATCCAAGTAGGCAATGGCCGTACTGGTGATTTCTTTAGCTTCGAAGAGGCAGGTATTACCCCCGATATGGTATGCCTATCTAAATCAATAGGGGGGGGGCTGCCCTTAGCCCTTCTCTTAATGCGCCCTGAACTTGACCAGTGGAAGCCAGGGGAGCATACAGGTACTTTTAGAGGTAATAATTTGGCTTTCGTGGCTGCCGAAGTGCTGCTTAGCTACTGGGAAAATGAAGACTTTGCAAGGGCGATCAAAAACAAGTCGCAGATTATTCGAGAAGCCTTAGAAAAGATTGTCGAAAAATACCCTGAGTTGGAAATGTCTATTCGTGGCCGTGGCATGATTTTCGGTTTGGAATGCCCCCAGAAGGGCGTTGCTTCTGATATTTCAAGCAATGCTTTTGGTGAAGGATTGATCATAGAAACCTGTGGGAGCGAAGGTCAAGTGGTCAAGTTTTTGCCACCACTGACCATTTCAGAGGCTGACCTAAATACTGGAATGCAAAAGCTGGGTTCAGCAGTGGAGAAAATTATAACACAGCGCCAGCAGATTGAAACGGGAGTTGAAGCATGATTGTCCGTACCCTAGAAGAATCAAAGGGGAGCCACCGAGAGGTGGAAGCTCCCAACGGAAACTGGGTCAGCCGCCGTTTAATTCTCAAAGAAGATAAAATGGGGTTTTCTTTACACGATACCATAATTCGAGCAGGTACTGAGACTTTTATCTGGTACAAGCATCATCTTGAAGCCGTTTATTGTATTTCTGGAAAAGGAGAAATTGCAGAGATTGAAACAGGAATTCTCCATCCTATTGAAGAAGGTACCGTCTATGCCTTGGATGGTCATGAGAGCCATAAATTAAGAGCCTTTGTAGATATGCGCATGGTCTGCATTTTTACTCCGCCTCTAACGGGAAAAGAAGTACATACTAAAGAGGGGTTCTATCCCCTAGAAGTTGAAAAATGAGCCGAGTTGATGAGTACCCCTCACGTAATGGCGGAGAGGAACGTATACTTACCCGTAAAGACCCTGTTGTTTGGACAGATGGCAGGAGGCTAGGGAGTTACAGTCTCAGTCATGATCAATTGGAAACCTATGAGAAAAACGGTTTCATTAAATTCGATGGATTGTTAAAGGATTTGGTTGAACCCTTACGCGAAGAGTTTGAGCGATTGAGTCAGGAATTAGAGGGGCGCCCAGAACACATCGCTGAACCAAATCGGCCCGGTGAAGCACGCAGTCTTTTTGCGGTTCATAGGAGCAGCCCTATAGCTGACAAGCTTTCACGAGACCCACGGGTACTTGACATCGTAAAACAATTTTTGGGCGAAGATGTCTACTTACACCAAAGTAGGATCAACATAAAACCTGCTCTCACAGGCAAAAGTTTCCCTTGGCACTCGGACTTTGAAACTTGGCATGTGGAAGATGGTGTGCCTAGATTACGAATCTTGTCAGCGTGGATTATGTTGACTGAAAATAATCCCCTCAATGGCCCGCTATACGTAATTCCTGGAAGCCACAAGAACTATTTGAGTTGTGTAGGAGAAACACCAGAAAACCACTTTGACCAGTCTTTAAAGCAACAGAAATACGGCACCCCAAGCGGGGAGGGCCTCCTTTCGCTTGCCCCTAATCGAGAAATAAATATGGTAACTGGGCCACCAGGCACTTTAGTATTTCATGATGGCAACCTAATGCACGGGTCCCCTGACAATATTTCTCTAGATTCAAGGACAAATCTTTTTTTAGTCTACAACTCTATGGAAAACCAAGCAGAGGAACCCTTTGGGGGGCAACCGCCTCGCCCAAGTTTTCTACGAACCTCAGACCCAAAACCTCTTTAACAAGTTCCTTTAGCCTATTGGGCCAAATCAAAGGGGTAGGCTTAGAGAATCTAAAACAAAAGGGTACTAGTTGGACTGCCTAGATTATGGATTACTGTGTGTATTTAGAAAGTCGGAGAACAGTAAAAAGCCCAATGAAATAGTTTTTTAATTGCATCAGGTGTTTAGCGGGTATGATATGCCCATCTTATTGAAATAACAGAAGAATCATGATAAGATCAGGAAGCGAACAAATTTTAAAACAAAATTCGCCTTAATCCTTATTTTATAGGCGTCTATAAATTCTAGTATCTTTAACTTTTTACCAAAATGAATAACTAAAATTTATTCTAGTTTCACTACCAAGTTGTCAAAGAGTTTTTATTTCATCTGGAGTATCAGACTCCAACTGATTGGAAATGCCTTTGGAGGTCTCTTGGTATTATTATCCTAAAGTAGCAGAGGCTGCGGTTGGAGTGATTGAATATAGTAACAGTGCATCTTTTTTGGCTTGATGTAAAATCGCAGTTTTGAGAGATAGGATTATGGTTCGTTTGAACAAGATTGGGCGCAGGTCTAAGGGGATTACTACTCGGAAATAGTAGTAGGATGATCTTTTCTTTTTGATGATGTAGGTTCCCATAGTAGATTGTTATGGGAAGTGGGAGGGTTATACAGATGAAATATATTCACTTATAATATCTAACATCTTATTTATAAATGTCCTTTTTAAATTTTAGTAGGTTAAATGGTATGTCTAAAAATGATTGGCACAATAATGCCTTACAATTAATTCGTAAAATACCCTCTGGTTTTTTGGTTAGTTATGGGGTTTTAAATGAGGCTCTAGTAGTCTGTTATGGCTACGGGCCTGGTGCACGCCAAGTTGCTAGATTTAGAAAAAAACTATACGGAGAGTTAGGTCATGAAACTGACATCCCCCTTCATAGCATAGCTAAGAAAGATGATGAATCCTTAGCTGATTCAGAAGAAACCAGAGAAAAAAATACTAAGAAAAGGGAGGCAGAAGGTTTTTTTAAAAATCCAAAATGGATGAAATCAACTGATTTTAAAAACCTAAACTCTATTTAGCACCAAGAAAAACTAAGTCAACTCTAGTGTGAGTTGGATTTTAAAATCCTCAGAATGAAAAAGGGCTAATTATTTGTGTCAAATAACTCCGATCATATTCAAATCTGCTTTTCACAGAAAACAAAACGAAAAGTGTGCCGATCAAATGCCCCACCAAAGTAGCACACCTCTCCAACCCAAAATTAGGACTTAAAATTTATAATAAAAAAGGTAAGTAAAATCAACTAAGAAGAGGAAAATCTTTGGAGGGAAAACAGGGACAAAAACACCTAAAATCGGTGAATTCTCTAAAACAGTAAGTGTTTGATTTTATTCAGGAAGTGAATGGTGGCGAGACCAGGAATCGAACCGCCAGCATGCTGCTCAGTTTTTGAGGGCAGCAGAGCCTTGATTTTATTGCAAACCATCTTTTCTCTTCCAAGTTAATGTGACTTTTTTCTACTTTAAGTCATTGTTTTTAAACTCCATTATACATAAGTCACAGTCTAAGTCAAGATTTTGACTTTCGCCTGTCCCCACTGGAAAACTCTCCAACGTGGGTTCGAGAAAAACTCGAACCCACCTGCCCTTAGGGGTGCTAGACAAACATAAAAAATGCGCTAAAATAAATGTAATCTTTCCAGCGCAGACTGCCCGTGAAAAACCAACACTATTTATAAGGTCGACTTATGATAGCAGAAAATTGTGGAGCAACAAGCTTTGGCTTTGACCAAATGCACTCCCTAAACCTGACGAACATAAATAAGAAGAATAAGAATGAAGAAGAAGAATGCCTCTTCGCTGAGAACTGGTTTGAATTAATTTTTTACCCAGACACATTTGAAGATTTTGACTTTTACAACATTCCGTCAGGGGTAACGCCTGAGAAGTTTGATGGATTATATGCGGTTATCCAGTGGAAGAAGTCGAAAGACCAAAAAGTACTTGAACTCGATGATGGATCTTTACGTATTATTGGCAGGTGGCGCAGAGTTACGATAACTAAGCACCCTGAAAAATTTAGAGGCCAAGTAGTCAGCCTAAATATTTTTCAAGCGGATAACTTTTTTAAAGAATCAATTCCACATGCGCTAGCATCTTATGCTTACCTCAAGGACCAAGGACCCGTGAATAATAAGAACGGTTTTCTGTTCCAAACAATAGACAGTGCAGTTTTTCAGGAAAAATACCGTGGCTTCAAAATTGTGACCAAGGAGTTAGCAGCTTACTTCCGTGAAAACGGAAATGAGGGGTTTACTAGAGATAAGATTCCGAGCACCGAAGAATATCAACAGCCTGCAAAATTTGTTGCACTAGCCAAAATCCAAAAAGTAGACACAGATTTACTGAAACTGGAGTTGGAGGGTAAGAATTTTACACTGATAAATGTGATTCAGGGGCTGAACCATGTTCAACAGATGATCTGGTGGCAGGTCGTGCGAGACCCAGAATTAAAGCATGTTGCTCTGGGCTCTGGAGCAAAATCGCTCCTCTCTAGCATGCCTATGATTGGCCACTTGATCTTCGTAGAAAGGATAGAACGCATTCATTTTTTTGGCATCAACAAGCAGTCCCTGATTCCACTTTTTGCGTTAATTTCAAAGTATGTGAAAGTAACCGTAGATGGATCGCAAGCCGTTGGTCACGCCTTTAAGAGAAATATATTTTGGACATTGACACCCGAAGGCGAATTGATTGAATCCTCTGTAGCACGCCGTTTTTCAGAAAAAGTGCCTAACGGCCTACCAGGAAAATTAAATTGCAATTGTAGAGCCTGCCAGCTCGTAGGACAAACGGAGTTTTACAAGATGCCCAAAGCTTATTCAGGCCCTTTGTTGCTGATCCACAATATTGCGGTTCAAAATGCTCAGTTTGCAAAATGGAACCAGCTGGTCATAGAGGAACCCTACAAAGCAAAGGCGCAATACGCAGATGTTTTTGAGGGTGAATTGACAACAAAAAGCCTCTCCAAGAGAGGTAAATTGAGGAAGAATTTTGAATTAGTCCAAAACTATCTGCACTGCGCTTACTACTACGGTCTTAACGAAGCCAATAGACGCTTTAGTCACCTTTTTTAGATGCTTTAGTGGTAACACCAAGCTTTTGACTGGACAGTTCGGTCAAAAGCTTGGTGATTTTCTCTAACCTTAAAGTATCCGAACCAGCCATAATACAAAGGCTATACTCCCCTTTTCTTTTAGTAATAGTTGCTTGAAGCTTGCCAAAGGAAATATTTCGTTTCTCGTCAAGGAAAGAGTCTAGCGTATGATCCTTCATAATTGCATCGATTTGTTTCTTTTTGATTCCAAATATTCGCCCCACCTCAACAACCAAATCACCGTAATCAACAATTTTTTCTTTCAAATCAGGAGCTATTAGCCTTAGAAGGGTTTCATGATCGCCGTAGGGTACAGTAAGGAGGTTTTCAGCAGTTATTTCAATTTTATCTTCAAAGCCAAGGAGACCTTCAACTTCATGGCGAATAAACAGTGGATTACTAAAAGCCCCATGAGTTTCGAAACTAATATTCAGCCCTTCATCCATAGCATAGCCAATCCAGTCCTCAACACCAAATAAATCCCGTCGCTCTGTTGAATATTGCTGCTTGTGATGTGATGTTTCAGCACTAGTTTCAGTTTCATCCTCTTCTGTTTCTCTGTCTTCTCTATTGTTGTTAGAATCCGCTTCATCAAGTTCGATTACTCCCTCTTCAGTATCGGCTAGTCCCTCATCAAGTGGCCCTTTGAATTGAAAATTAGAACTCCCTGCACTCTCTAAATTGATGTCAAACTCCTTTGCAACGGCAGAGCGGAATGAATTAAGAGGGTGACTCGCAATAAGAAACTCCTCATACCCAATTTCAACCAGTTTATTTTTGCATAGGTCTTCAAGCTCTCGCTTGGTAGCGGTTATGAAAAACTCTTTATTTAGCTTTCCCTCCCACTCTAGATACTTTTTAAACCGAACCCTAATGCGGTCCATTTTATCAATACTACAGTCCTTAATTTCACTTTGGACTTCCTCTAAAACTCTTTTACTCCCTGAACTTTCAAGTTTATGTAAGAATTGAACCATTGACCTAAGTTTATCAAGGCTTCGTCTGGATGACACTCCAACAAGAAGGCAAATTTGATCATTTAATAGCTCTCGATTGCCCCAATTTTGTTCAATTTCCAATTGCTTTTCCCACTCAGAAACTTCTCTCAGTTGTTGATAAGGTGTTTTTTGTCTGGATTGGTTGGCTAGTAGCAGGGCTTTGACTTGCTCTGAACCAGCTAAATCTATCCAAGTTATTGTAGCACTACGAATTTCTGTTTGGGGAATTTTGTTTTGAAATCGCAACAAATCCTGCTGGTGTAAATCTACTAAGGCTTTCCATCTAAGGTGACCAGATAAAATAGTTCCATCTGTATTAACTAGAAGGGGTTGAATTTGAGTACCCTTTTTCAAAGATAGAATCAGTCCTGCAATATCTTCATTCTCTCCATAGATTTTTTCATTCAAAGGATGAGGTTTGAGTCTCTGCGCCTCTTCAGAGTCCATGCTGATTTTTTCATGACGCACCTCTCCTATTGGTAAGGTCAGTTTTTCTAAAATTTGATCTAGGGTAAGTTCTTTCATTCCAAGGCTCCATAATTTCGCCGAATCGGCTAATTTGACGTTAGCATGAAGCATGGATATATCTTTTGAAAGTAATTTCGCCGAATCGGCAAAAAATGATTAAAGGAATTTCTTCGTTAACCCTCCCCACAAATCACGGCCTTTGAGCAGGAATTTAAAATCTTGCTCAAAGGTCTTGCACTTCTTCTCGTCCTTCAACAGGGCATACCTAACAAAATCCCTCGACTTCTGATCATCGCAGATCACCGACAAAGCAGGTTGTCCTTGGTGTCCAGCTCTTAAAACCATTTGATACAGAGTCTCCAAGTTAACAGGCAAGTCAGCGACAATAACTCCAGCGGCATCAACATCTATCCCCTCTGCGTAGGCAGAAGTACAAACCATAACCCCAGAGCTTCCTTCCTCAAATGCCTTTTGATTGGCCTCAATCTCCTGTTTAGACAAAAACTTGCCTTTCTCTTGTTCTCCATGAACACCGTAGATTTTCCTAAGCCCAGTTGCCTTCAACTCATTAACCATTTGAACAACTCTAGCAGGTCGATTGACGTAGACGATTATCTTCTGGATTCCAAGTTGCTGCTTCATGAACTGGATGAGAAGGCAGATGGAAGCCATCTTTTCTTCTTGCGCTTTCTTGCCTTCAAATCTCCGAACTTCAAGAGTAACATTGGCCCTAGTAAGAGGCCCCTTTACTAAATGCTGAGTCCTATCAGGTGCAATTCTCTTGAGGCTACGTTTTGCAGCTCTAGACAAGGAGGCAGAGAGAAACAGACACTGAGGTTCATCAAGCTTTTTCCAAACATCATTTAGAGTTTCGTCTTTGTACTTAGGACGAAAGCTACCACCATCTAGACGACTATGATGGGCCTCGTCAAAAACCAGAAGGTCAATTTTACCCTTCAGAGCCTCAATAATCTGTGGCCCCCATTTGCTTTTGGAATCTAGCTGTTCTGGAGTAACAAATAAAATCTGAGTGCTATCCCC
>JASJGK010000181.1:0-6590 GCA_033791585.1 SAR324 cluster bacterium
TCTCACTCTGATCGGTCGGTACAGATCACCACAAATAATACCATCCGAAATTTACTACTGGAGCGGTTAGGTTGTGTTTTAAACCCAAAAGAATTAGAGCAGTTTCAAGATATAGGTCGATTTAACAAAGTTGAAATTTCAGACATTGAAACTGTTTTTGCTAAAATTCTAGAGGCCAATAAAAAATCAAAGTGCTTTCACCATGAAACATTAGAACTTGAGATTACCGATAAATACTGGTTTCAATTGAATCAAAATACAGCATTGGGATTATCAACTTACTTACGATTTACTAACTCCCTTTTCATTAAAAAAATAAGAATACCAACTTTTTTTAAAATTAAGTTCTTTATTAAATGTTTAATTCGGTTTTCCAATGCAACCTAAAACTGGTGACATCAACTCTTTAGACGAGGCTGCAACTTCCTTTAAGAAAATTAAAATAGCAGTCGTTTCCTCTTCCTTCCCTCCACTTTCTAAGGGTGGTATTTCCTCTGCCCAATACGGGCTTTTACTTTTTTTGCAAAAAAATGAGAAATTTATAGTACGAGGTTTCAGTTTTTGCGATAAAATCAACGCCACAGAAAAGGATATTTCTAGATCCAGCACCCCCAGTTGGATCAAAAAAATAGTCCGACGGTGCTTTATTATCCTCTTTAAGATTCTTGACCCTGGGACGCTTTCCTACCAATCAGCTGATATTTTTGAATCCTTCTGGGGCTCGATAAAGGCTGCCTTCAAAATCAAATTCTTTAGGCCAGATATCATATTTATTTCTGATCATGGGGCACCAATGTTTTTTATTTCCCCATTGGTGAAGGCAAAATTTGTTTACTCTGCTCACCACAACCCCATGCGCTTTACGGGTAATCCTCTTTTGGGGAACATGTCGGAAAAAGATGCAAAATTTGCGACTTCCATTGAAAAAATTTGCACTAAAAAATGTAGCTTTTTAACCGCACCCTCGGCTTACATGCTCCAAGCAACCCAAGACTCTCACGATATTTCTGTTAAAAATTCAGTCATTCCAAATCTGATCGATGTTGATTTTTTAAACTCAGTCCAAGAACAAAAGACTCTGACAGCAAAGGGCAAAGACTATAAAATTTTTATCCCTAGTGCCTTTTCTGTCATTAAGGGGGAAAGGTTTGTGCTTTCGATTATGCAGCATATTACCCATGCCTTACCCCAAAAAGAAATTACCTTTTACCTTAGTGGAGCAAAATCAAATAAGTTGCAATTTGAGATCGAGAAAAATCCAAATTTAAAGGTATTGATCTTAGGGCAACGGGAATATAGTGAAAACCTTTCCTATTTAAAATCCTGCGACCTATGTATTTCCCCCACCCTATTAGAAAGTTTTGGAATGTCAATTTTAGAAGCGACCTTACTTGGGGTGCCAGTCGTTACTTTTGATGTTGGGGGGAATAAGGAGCTCATTGAAGAGGGCCAAAACGGGTGTCTTGTAGACTATTTGGACTTGAGTAGTTTGGCCCAAAAATCTGTTGCTTTAATCGAACATCCTTTGGACCCAAAACAGGTTATCGCTGCGACAAACAACAAGTATTCAATTGAAAAAACGAGACAATCCATACTCGAATTAATTGATGAACTCATGGCATAGTTGGGTACTACTGGCGCTTAAAAAATTACTTGAGTTTGGATTTGATAGCAAAATAAGCCTTCACAAAGGAATCAACATAAGGTTCAATCTTGGGGTAAGAGCGTAAAAAGGATTGGGCAGCGATCAAGACCGATTTTAAATCATCATTTTTTAAAGCCACAAATCTGCGACGAAAGGAGTGATATTCATATAAAATACGCGTTTTTGAAAACCCAGGGAGTTTTAAATTAATCCGTTTCCTCTCAGAGGCACTTTGCACTTTTAAGGGGTCAAAAAGTTTCAACTCAACTGCCATATCATATAGATCTGTGCCCGGATAAGGGTAAAAAATACTCAAATCAGTTTGGGTGGGCTTACAGGCTTTTGTCACTGCTTTTGTTTCTTCAAAATCCTCTACCGTTTCAGTTGGCAACCCAATGAGTACAAAAATATTTTTCTTTATCTTGTAATCATCCACCCAATTGGAAAATTGGATTATTTCCTCATTTGTGTATTTTGGTCTCCTAAGGATTTCTTCCCTAATTCGCTCTGAGCCAGACTCTAAACCATAGTTGATAAAAGTAAATCCAGCCTCTTGCAATCCCGCTAGCATTTTACGTGCAATATCTTCATTTCTCGCAAGCTTTGAGGTCACGGTCATATTCACCCCAAATTTGATGGGAACTTTACGTTTTTGATTGAATTCTTTTAGGGCCTCACAAAGCTCATGGAGGTAGCTTAAAAAGGCGCTGATGGTTTCAATTTCAAAATAAATGGATTGTAATTTAGGGTTCATTTCAAGAAGTGACTCTAACTCTTCGATCACGTTGGGAACGGTCCTTTTTCTAACATAGCGGCCCTTTGCGATGTTTTTCAAAGAGTGATTAGAGCAATAGGTACAACGAAAAGGGCAACCCCGACCCAGTAAAATCACCCCAGAAAGTTCAGGGTCTTTCACCCAAGGTAGCCACTGCTTTCGGTTGATAAAGGGGAGTTTATCCAAATCAGGATAAAAACAGCCGTTTGGGTTTTTTATTAACTCCCCATCTGGTTGTTTGATCCAAAAATTGGGGACTTCTTTAGGTGTGGTTCCCTGGGCTAACTGAGAAAAGTATTCTACCGCCGCAAGGTCGCCTTCCCCAACGCAAATGGCATCGATGTCTTTACAGGCAATAGCATCTTCAGATGCTAAAGTTGCATGATGACCGCCTAAAATAATGGGAACCTTTGGCTGAACTTTTTTTAATTCTTTGGCGATGGCTTTTACCGCTTCAAATTGGCTGGAAACAGCAGTAAAGCAAACTGCATCCACAGCAGAATCATCAAAAAGATCTGTTTTTAAATCAGCAATATCTGTTGCCAAGGTAACAACGACAACTTTAATTTCATGGCCTGCCTTTTCAAGACTCGCTGCAATCATTGCGATCCCAAAAGGAACCGCTGGCCAACTATTTAATGAATTTTTCCCTTTCTCATTATTTTCAACAGTGTAAATGCAAGCAATCTTCATATTCAACCTTTTGCGCCGAGGAATTCATCCAAAGCAGAGCCTTAAAGTTTGCGAGCTTTCTTAAAAGAAAAGTGCAAATAATTTAAATTCTCAATGTTTTGAGTTCCTTATATTAATTTTTTACCCAAAAATTGTCCAGCCCTTCTTTTAATGGCCATCCCCTCTTTTCGTCGATCTGGTCTTTGGGAACAGCAAATTCACTTTGACTCATGCCAAGTGGGGAGAGGGAAAGCGGGAGAAGATTGTTACTGATAGGTTGTGGTAAAATCTTGTAAAAAGGATTCTAGCTTGTCTGTGGGCAGCTCGTTGATGCCAGCAGCGGTTTTACGGCCACCGCCCGTGGGGTATTTCATGGAAAACTCAGCAGCGGAAGTGCCGCAATTTTCAGGCACGCGCAAACTAACTTGATAGTTTTGTTCCCCTTTAACAATTAATATCGTAACGGCCTTACCGGGGTGATCCGCTTGGAGTTGATAGGCTAGATCCCCTTGGGTTCTCGCAGCCCATGGCTCATTGGGTAAGATCAGCACCCCTCTTTGAACCTCTTTTTGGTTTTTTGCAGCAGCTACATCACCTTGGTAGACCTGCCTCAATTTAGAGATCATGTGGCCTTCTTCAATCAGATCTTCTGGGCTGGCCATCCCCACCATGGTCGCAAAGATTTCAGCGGGGTTAATAATCAGGTCTTTCAAACTTGCCCCATAGGCATTGTAATTCACCAATTGCCCCAGTTCTTTTAGGCTCTCCAGCATCTTTTTAGGGTAGTTCTCTGTTTGGGCTAATGCATTTGCAGAAGGCGCCATATTATCGCCAAAAAGGCCCGCAATGGCCCAAGCAACATTCCCCATGCCAAGACTCTGATAGACAATAGCGCTACTGTTAATATGGGCGTCTTGATTGATATGGGTGGTTAATTTTTTATCTTCTGGGACGAGTCCACTAAAGTGGTGGTCGTACCAAGCAACTTGGCAGCCTTGGGAAAGAACCTGAGTTAAGGACTCACGATTTTTATCTAGTGAGATATCACAAACATAGATATTCTTATTTTTTTCGTCTTTGAGCTGTTTTAAAAGTTGGATATCTCGCTTAACGCCAGTAATGATGGGGGCATCGCCAAATTGTAATCTTAATTGCTGGGCAGCAAATAAACCATCGGCGTCACCATTAAAAACATAAAAGTTAGGCTCCATTAGATGAATTGATTTTCTTTTAGATAGTCAAAAATCACCTGTACCGATTCATCCAGTTTTAGATGATCTGTATCAACAATAATTTCAGGGTCCTTAGGGTCTTCATATGGGGAACTGATTCCAGTAAAGTCTTTGATCTCACCCTTCATCGCCTTGGCATAAAGCCCTGTGGGATCGCGTTTTTTGCAAGATTCAATATCACAATTAATAAAGGTCTCGATAAACCCACCTGCTGGGAGTAACTTCCGCACTCGGTCTCGAATTTCACGAAGAGGCGAAATAAAGGTACAGACCACAATATGACCTGTTTCATAAAAAAGCTTTGCTGTTTCCCCAACACGACGGATGTTTTCTTCTCGATCTTCTAAACTAAATCCTAAATCACCACAAAGCCCATGGCGCACATTATCTCCATCTAGCAAAATTACCTTATGCTGCATGTCGTGGAGAATTCGCACCAAATTGGCTGCAATGGTAGATTTTCCAGAACCAGAAAAGCCTGTTAACCAAATAACAGAAGGTTTATGGCCTGTATTTTGTTCATAGTCTTGCAAAGAAATCGGCAGGGGTTGCTCGACGACATTGGGAGAAATTAAGGAACGGTTTTCCTTTAATTTCGCAAGATTTTTACTTGGCCCACGTAAGATCCCTGCGCCTACGTTTGTAAAATCATCGGAATCAATTAAAATGAAGGACCCCAGGTTTTTATTGCTTTTAAAAGAATCAAAAAAGATGGGTTCCGTTAGGGTCAAGCCGACTCGGATGATTTCATTTAATGAAACTTCCTCCACCTCGGTTTGACGATGGAGATCGTCCAAATTAAAGCGGTAGTGGATTTTATGAACATAGGCCTTTAATATGCGATGCCCATGCTGAAAGAGATAATATTGATTGGGGTTCAAAGACTTTTCAGACATCCAAGAGAGGTAACAATCAACATGCTGGCTTTTTTCAGGTAGATTATTGATTTTAGTCAGTATATTACCACGACTTACATCAATTTCTGAGTTTAAAGTTACAACAACGGCTTCCCCAGCTTTGGCTTCGGTAACCACTTCCCCAGAGCTATGGATCGATTCAATTTGACTTTCTTGCCCCGAAGGTAGGGACACAATTTTATCTCCGTTGCGCAATTGGCCCGAGGTAATAGTACCAGCAAAACCTCTAAAATCGGAATTAGGACGTAAAACCAATTGGATTGGAAGGCGAAAATCGATCAAATTACGGTCGGACTCAATATGTACATTCTCTAAAAAATGCAATAAGGACTCCCCTTCATACCAAGGCATATGCTCGCTACTGGGCCTACTAATATTCTCGCCCATCAATGCTGAGACGGGGATAAAAGAAATATTTGTAATGTTTAGCTTGGCTGAAAATTCTTGGAAGTCGTCAATGATTTGCTCGTATACTTCTTCCGAGTAATCCACCAGATCCATTTTATTGATGGCTACTAAGATCCTTGGTAGACCAAAAAGACTCAAAAGAAAGCTATGCCTACGTGACTGGATTTGTAAGCCCTTAGACGCATCAATTAAAATAATTCCAAGGCTGGCAGTAGAGGCACCAGTGATCATATTTCTTGTATATTGCTCATGCCCTGGGGTATCAGCAACAATAAATTTTCTTTTTTTGGTCTCAAAATAGCGGTAGGCAACATCAATGGTGATGCCCTGTTCCCGTTCGGCTTCCAATCCGTCCAGCAACAAAGCAAGATCAACATGCTCCTTTCCCTTTCGTTTGGAATATTCTTCAATCACTTGGTATTGGTCTTCTGGGATACTCCCAGATTCATAAAGCAAACGACCCAAAAGGGTTGATTTCCCATCATCAACACTACCGCTCGTGGTAAATCGTAATAGAGGCTTAAGATGCATTAAAAATACCCCTCTCGTTTTTTCCTTTCCATGGATGCATCACTGGTTTGGTCAATGAGGCGATTTTCTCTTTCTGAACGTTTCGCAAGACTTAACTCTTCTATAATCTCTTGTACATTGCTCGCATCACTAGCAATGGCACCTGTACATGGGATGCAACCTAGGCTGCGAAAACGGCAATTGATCTCTTTAATTTCGCTGGGGTCAACTTCTCTATTTAAAGCTATTTTTTGATGTTCTAGGGGGATAAAGACATTACCAACCTTAACGACTTTGCGTTTCTTTGCAAAATAAAGGTCAGGCAGGGGAATTTTTTCCTGTTGAATATATTGCCAAATATCCTTTTCAGTCCAGTTACTTAAGGGGAAAACTCTCATGGTTTGCCCTTCGCCTAACTTGGTGTTGTGCTG
>JASJGK010000182.1:0-9836 GCA_033791585.1 SAR324 cluster bacterium
CCACATGTGTAATTGTAGCTTGATTGAGAATCTAAATTTTCATTTAGCAACTAGCACCTGTAAAAAAATGTTAAAAAATTAACCCTATGGTTGAGTTGATTTAAGTTCGAGGTATGGCTGATCTGCTGCAAAAAACCAATTTCATTATTCTTATTGTCCTTAAGAACTATACAGCAAAGAACTCAGACTGCTATGGTTAACTTTAACAAATAAAATATCAAATTCAAAAATATGCCTGAAAAACTAAAATTACCAAATCTGTTTGCCTTTTCAAGAAGCCACCAATGGAAAGAGTTCAAACAAAATTTACAGGGGTTGCGGTTTTGGCGAACCCAACTGACCATGTTGGTTGGAGTCAGTTTAAATTCCCTAGTGGTAAACGCAATAGTTATCCCCCATAATTTTTTTGCAGGCGGATTAACAGGGATTTCTCTTGGGATTTATTACCTTAACAATAGCTTGGGGCTGGGGTGGATTTACTTTATTTTAAACATTCCTCTGTTTGTACTGGCTTGGAAAAAACTCAATTTGAGTTTTATAGTTCATTCTATCTCTGGGATGACAATGGCTTCGATTATGTTGCAAGCTACAAAATCAGTTCATTGGGAAGTGCCAGACCCCTTTGTTGCGACTATCCTGGCTGGCAGCCTCTGTGGTGCGGGGGTTGGGTTTTATTTTCGTTTTGGTGGCTCTAGTGGTGGAATGGATATCTTGGCAGCTTACCTAAGGAAAAGTTATAGCATACCCTTGGGAGTTACCTTTAATATGGCAAATTTATGCATTTTAACCTTTGCATTTATCTTCAATGACCTAATGACTACGTTTTACTCAGGGGTTTTTATATTTTGTAGTAGTTGGATGGCGGAAAAGATGATCAGTGGGTTTTCTCAGCGTAGTGCCGTGACGATTATAACAGATGCACCACACTTAATCGCAGCCGAAATTAGCAAAAGGCTAGACCGAGGTGTAACCTTTTTGCACGCTTCTGGGGGCTATGATAAAGCAGAAAAAGAGGTAATTTACACCGTGATCAACTTCACTGAGGCTGGGCGATTGAAAGAGTTAATTTATGAAGTCGACGAAAATGCCTTTATCACCATTCTAAACACCACAGCCGTTATAGGTTCAAAGTTTTTAACTTGGGAGGATGAGGGCTACACCTATAAAAAGCACCAAGTTATGTTGCAGCAAATTGAGCAAGAAAAACATGATTTAGAGGCATAAATGTTAAGTAAACGCCACCTACAAGGTGAGTAGAAGCTCTATTGCGTTATGTAAGAACAACAGTAATCGGTTATACTTTTTACTTTCAAGCTGAATTTTGAGTTTGCAGGCACTTCAAATTCTTCACCGCCAGTGATGGTTTTCCAGTCTGTGGCCCCTGATAATAATACCTCAAGATCACCAGAAATGATTTCCATGATTTCTTTATCCTCAGTAGCAAATTCATAATCACCGATCAGCATAATCCCAAGAGTTTTACGGGACCCATCTTTGAAAGTGACCGTTCGACTTGTAACCTTACCTTCGAAATAAATGCTGGCCTTTTTTGTAATTGTTACCTCTTTAAATTCTGACATCGACTTCTCCGTTAGGCTAATTTTTCAATAGTATGCAGGGAAACTAGAATAGGGGGATGCCCAAATTAAGTACAGTAAAAAAGTGCTGTTAGGCGGGGGAACCCTAGGGTATTTTGCCCTAACGTTACGTCTTAAAAGTAAGTCTGAAATTAAGCAAAACGCTCCACAACTTCTTTGAGTTGGCTGAGAGCAATAGGTTTGGGAATTAAATAGTCGCTCCCGCAACTAGTCGCCTGTACCAGAGAATCTTCAATGAGATTACCTGAGACCAAAATAATAGGAGTTCTTTTTAAACCCTGTTCTCTTTCATAGACACGAATTGCCTTGGTAGAATCAAAACCGTTCATATTGGGCATGATGATGTCCATAAAGACGATCAAATAAGGGCTGGTAGACCCTGCGGATTCTTTAAATTTATCAATGGCTTCTAGTCCATCAACTGCGATATCAGAATCAAGTTCAAAATTGTTTGATAGGTGCTTTGATAAGACAATCTGATTAACTTTATCATCCTCTACAATGAGTACTTTTTTGTTCATGAATCTGATTGACTAAAGGTTTTCTGCTTTATTTTTAAAATGCCTACTTAGTAGTAGGTATCAAACAAAAGGATATTAGTAAATAGTTGCCCTACATAGAAAATTACACCACTTTTAATCTACTAGGTTCACTTGCACCTAAGGGAGGGTATTTCATGATTTTAAAAAACTATTGTTTCGAAAAAGAAAAGTAAATTCTAGGGTCCAAACTAAGGTCAACCCCCTAAATATGGGGGAAATCACTATAAATATACTATCTGTAATTACGTTAATGTGCTATTATAATTTAACAGAAATAGTACGAAAAAGGTGAAGCTTTGAAGCAGAAAAAGACGAAAATAAAATCAGATTCAAGAAAGGCTAAATTACTTCGCCTAGTAAACTCAGCGCCTAAAGAATCTAAAAATCCGTCGGATTTTGTTCCAGTTGTAGCAATTGGGGCCTCTGCTGGTGGGCTTGAAGCGGTAAAAGGTTTTTTAGAAGCAATGCCTCCTAAGCCCGGAATGGCTTTTGTGATTGTGCAGCACCTAGACCCGTATCACAAAAGTATGATGGTTGAGCTGCTTAAAAAATACACCACTTTGGAAGTGAGTCAGGCTGTGGAACAGGCTCCCATTAAATCCAATCATATTTATGTTATCCCGCCTAATAAATATATGAGTGTCTCAGGCAATCAGTTGTATTTGACCCCTCCTTTAGAAAATCAACACCCACGCTTGCCAATTGACATCTTTTTTTCTTCCCTTGCTGAGGATCAAAGTGAACGGGTAATAGGAATCGTTTTATCAGGCACTGGCTCTGATGGCACCCATGGCATAAAGAGCATTAAAGCCAATGGTGGTATGGTGATGGTCCAGTCCCCGAAAGATGCTCAATTTGATGGCATGCCTGTAAGTGCCATCTCCACTGGCCTGGTTGATTTTGTTAGGCCGGTCAACGAGATCCCTGCAGTGTTAGTTAAATATGTTCAACATCCCTATTTGAAAGGTCATTTGGTGGACAGCAGCCTAAGTGAACATGCAGATCTAACCAAAATATTAGAGGTTTTACAGGGTCAATTGGGCCAAAATTTTCACCATTATAAAAAAAATACTTTGGTGCGCCGTATTGGGCGGCGGATGGGGCTACAGCAACTAGAGAATATGAGTGACTATCACCAATATTTAAAATCCCACAAAGAAGAAACAGAAGAACTTTTCAAAGATATGTTAATTGGAGTGACTCATTTTTTTAGGGATCCTGAGGTTTGGGACCATTTATGCAATAACATCCTCCCCCAAATTGTGTCAGAAGCAAGGATTGGTGTGGCTTTACGAATTTGGATACCAGGTTGTTCTACAGGTGAAGAAGCCTATAGCCTAGCAATTGCCTTGATGGAGGAGTGTCAAAGCCAGCAAATGCAGCCAAATTTTCAAATCTTTGCTACAGATATTGATCCCAATGCCATCGCAATAGCCCGAGCCAGTCGCTACCCAGAAGGAATCCAACAAACGATTTCAGAGCAGAGGCTTAGGGAGTTTTTTACCAAAGAAGGGGGCTTTTATACCGTATCTGCAAGGGTACGTGAGCATATCGTGTTTTCTGAACAAAACCTGATTAGCGACCCTCCTTTTTCCAAATTGGATTTTGTTAGTTGCCGGAATTTATTGATTTATTTGGAAGCGGGTATACAAGACAGGATTATTAATTTATTTCATTTTTCATTGAAAAAAAGTGGAATCCTACTCTTGGGAAATTCTGAAACCCTTGGCAGACAGTCAGGTTTATTTAAGACCCTTTTCAAAAAACCTAGAATATTCCAAAAAGTAGATGTGGTTACTCCAAACCGCATCGTCTTTCCCATTTTACCAGAAGAGCGAACTTTGAACCCCTTTATAATTAATGATACAAAAAACTTAAAACGAAAAGTGGGGCTTATAGACTTGGTAACTAAAGCCATGTTGCAAAAATATGCGCCCAACTCTGTTTTAATCAATAATAAATCAGAAATTCTTTATTATTATGGCGATACCACCCAATTTTTAAAGTATCCTGAAGGTGAGCCAACAAGCGATTTCTTCTCTCTGTTACGAGAGGGTTTTTCTACAAAATTGCGTGGTGCCGTTCATAAAGCCTTCCGCGATGGTTTGCCTAGTCGTGTTTTAAACGGCAAGGTAAAAATAGAAGGTAAGTTTCAACCAGCGGCCTTTTCAGTGTTGCCTTTGGATAACTTAGAAGGTGGTGAGGGATTGCTAATAGTCAGTTTTTTTAAAAACGAAGATATTAGGCACCCGATTGGCGAGCAGCCAGAGGGGGAATTAACGGATGAACCTATGATGCGGCAACTGGAGCTAGAGCTTAATTCTACCCGTGAAGACCTGCAAAATACTGTTGAAGAGATGGAATCGGCAAATGAAGAGTTAAAGGCCGCAAATGAAGAGTCCATGTCGATGAATGAAGAGCTACAGGCGGCCAACGAAGAACTAGAAACCTCAAAAGAAGAAATGCAGTCGCTAAATGAGGAGTTAAGCACCGTAAATAGTGAGTTACAAGAAAAAATTCGCAACCTTGAATTTAGCCATAATAACCTTAAAAATCTGATCAACAGTACCTCTGTCGCCACCATCTTTTTAGACACAAAACTGCAAATCACCTTTTTTACACCTGCGAGCAAAAACCTATTTAGCCTTATCGGCACAGACTTAGGGCGACCAATTGCAGACATCTCACCAAAATTTGATGGTACCGACCTTCAAACAGATGCTTTGCAAGTCATTGAAGACCTGTTGCCTTCTAATAGAGAAGTTATGAGCCGTGAGGGAAGGACTTATACTCGAAAAATTTTCCCCTATCGCACCGATGATAATCGCATTGAAGGCATTGTGATCACCTTTGACGATATTACCCTAATAAGGCAACAACAGCAGACCCTTGAAAAGGAGCAAAGCCTTTCAAAACGCTTGATTGAAAATAGCCTGATCGGTGTTTTTGCCTTTGATGAAAAACTAAAATATACAGTCTGGAACCATACAATGGAAGAGATATTCAACCTTCCACAGGCTATGGTGCTTGGCAAGACGCCCCAAGAAGTTTTACCACCTGACCTGGCCAATGCCGAGATTCTTGACTTTGAGGCCGCATTGGCTGGAGAGAGTAAATTTGTGATTGACCGTGAATACCAAAGAGCCGGTGGCGGTAGTCGGGGATATTTTGAAGGGCACTATGCCCCTATTTTAGGTGAGTCTGGTAAGGTAACTGGCGGACTAGGCGCAATTCTAGACGTTTCAAGGCATAAAGTTTTCAAAACGATTGAGCAAAACCAGCAGGATATTTTTAGGCGCTCCCAAGAGATTTCCAATACAGGAAACTGGAGCTTAGATTTAGATCAATTGCGTTTCGAGTTTTCCCCTGAGATTATTAAAATGTTGGACCGCAACCCTATGTCCTTTGAGCCTAGTTTTGAAAATTTCTTAAAATGCATCCACCCAGAAGACAAAAAATCAGTGGAGCAAAATTTTAAAAAACTGGCCTCTAAGGGGGGCAGCTATGTTGAACATTTTAGGATTGTGCAGTCCTCGGGGTCTGTTCGGTTTATTCAGAGCTTATCTGAGAAAATCTTGGATTTGGAAGAAAAACCCGTTCGCTTTATGGGAATCTTGCAAGATATAACCGATAAGGTTGCTGAAGAAGCCCGAACAAAAACCGCTGAAGGCATTAAATCCTCCATACTTAACTTGATTGAAGAGCCAGTTATTTATCTAAACCAAGAGGGCCTTGTGGAATGGGTCAATCTTCGGGCTTTAGAAATATTCGGTCTGCCAGAATTAAAGTTGATAGGCAAAAAATGTTCTGACCTTTGCGCTAGTGGAACTGGGCATTGCGACCAATGCCCCTTGGAGCTGGCAAGGGCCAGTTTTAAAGAGGAACAGGTTGTGGTGCAATATAAAGAGGCTGGCCGATGGTTGGTTAAAGTTACCCCCTTAAAGAGTGAAAAATCAGAGATAACGGGTTTTGTGCAAAGGTTATATAAGCCTTTAATGGAAGAAAGCTAAGGAAAAATTATGGAACGGCAAATGGATGAGAAGGGTTTTCTTTCTCCACTGGAGCTGAGAGAGCAAGCGAAGAAACGATTGGCCCAGAAGCATAATGAATTTGATGGCGTTAGTGAACAAAAGCTTCAAGAAGTCCTGTTAGAGCTTAGGATTCACCAAATCGAATTGGAAATGCAAAACGAAAATTTGCAAGAGGCCGAGCAGCAAGCCAGTTTGGCTGGTGAAAGATATAAAAATCTGTTTGAATTTGCCCCAATTGGATACTTCTGTTGCGATGAGTCAGGTAGCCTTTTAACTTACAATCACCGACTTGTTGAAATTTTAGGACTATCATTTTCAGATCGAGGGCGACCCTTTATGAACTGGGCTGCCGATGAAGCCCAAGGCGATGCCTTTTACAGGCATATACGAAAGGTGAATTCTACCAAATCGAAACAGACGGTTTCTGTTACATTAAAGAACCCTGAAGGCGACCTTATTGAAGCTTTGATCGAAAGCCTGTATGAACATCAAGGGGCAGATTCTAGTATGGAGATTCGCTCCACCCTGTTTGATCAAACCCAGCACAATCGTTTACTGCGAGAAAGTGCCCAAGCCCGTGAAGAAGCAGAAGCCGCGAACCTTGCAAAAAGTGATTTTTTATCTCTGATGAGCCACGAGCTTAGGACGCCGATGAACGGGGTGCTGGGGGTTGCGCAAATACTCAAAATGGAAGGCTTAACCCAAGCTCAAAATGACTGGTGTGATATTATAATCAAGTCAGGCAATGCTTTGGTGCGAATACTAACAGACATCCTTGACTTTTCTAAGGGTGACGCTGGAAAAGAAACCCTTATCTTAAGACCTTTTTCCCTGCGAGAGGTGGTAGAAATCAATGCCTCTTTGTTTTTAGGGGCTGCTTTAACAAAAAAAATTCAATTAACTTGGAAGGCCGATCCTAAAATCCAGCAAAACCTCATTGGTGATCCCGATTTACTATCACGGGTGATTTCGAATCTGCTTGGTAACGCTGTAAAATTTACTGAACATGGTAATATCGATATTTTTATTGATCTTGTAGATGAAAGTGAAGAACAGCAACGGATTCGGTTCACAATTCAAGATACGGGGATAGGTGTTGATAAAGATGATTTGCAATCTATATTCGCCCCCTTTACGCAATCTGAAGATCTAAGCACTAGAAAACATGAGGGAACAGGTTTAGGGCTTTCGATAGTCAAGAGTTTAGTCACTCTTATGAACGGTAAAATCTGGGTTCAAAGCAAAAAAGACTTTGGCAGCACTTTTTTTATTGAAATACCCTTCGGCACACCAAAAGTATCCTAACATCAAAACTTTTGACTCGCAGATACCCCTAAAATTAAAGGGTTGGAGTGGCTGTTTTGTTAATTCCTATCAAAAACGCATTGTAAGCATAAAATATAAAGCCTTTTACATCTGCTGTTTAATCTAGTCTAAACTAGATTCTAAGCCCTTTATGGCCTGAGTTTTTAGACGTTTTTTCCCTTCGTAAATTAAAGCATACAAAAAAAGCAATAAAGTCAAAGGGGTTGCTATTGTGCTTAGATGGACTCGATTCGGCATCCCCGGTGTAATCCAACTCAATGAATAATTCAGGGGCGCTAAAATTAAGGCGAAATAAAATGCGTAGTAAACCTTGAAGGGGTTGGGTTCTTTTACTTGTTCTAAAAAGAGAGCTAAGGGCAGTAAAAAGTGAAGAAGCAAATAATCGGCAGAGGCAAAGGGTAGTAATGACATTAAAGATATGATAATCAAAATCAGTTGCCAATCTTCAAAGGGATACCTTAGTGCAACAATAAGAAAGCCAAATACAGTAACCAAAGTAAATAGAGCATAACCAAACATCATAGAGGGAAAATGTAAGTTTAAGTCTAACATTGCGTTTATAGACTTAAGTCCGCTCCACAAAGAATGCCTGTAATACCAACCTTTTGCACCTGCTCCATAGCCTTCTGTAAATTGCTTTTGCTGCGCCAATTGCGCTGTAAAATTATCTATTATTGACCCCTGAAAAACCCAAAGTGAGAACAATTCTAAAAAGATTGCCAAGAAAGCAATAACTACAATTCTTTTATATTGTCGATTTTTTAAATAAAAGATCATGAACAATGCTGGGTATAGTTTTGCTGCAATTACACCTGCTATGGTGATATCAGCTACCCAAGGATGCTTCTTGAAATTTAAATAGCTTACCACAAATCCACAAAAAATAAATAACTCAATATTGGCGCGATCAAGTGTAAAAAGTACTGGGTAATTTATAAAAATTATAAAGAGTAATGCTATGTAGTATAGTGGTTTTCTCTGCTCTTTTGCGCCGTTGGCCAAAGAGTTTTTGAAAAGCAGAATCATCGCACTGATGAGTGATAAAAACATAATGGGCACCCAGAGTGGGCTGAAAATTTTAGCGTATAGCCCTGAAATAAGATAGGCGAAGGGGAAGTAGGGCGCTAAGCCTAACTTACTGCCCCTGTAAGGGTTAAATGCTATTGCTGATCGCATCGTATTAAAAAGGTCATTAAAGCGGTCTAGGGGATCAAATAAAAAAGTTGAATATGGGAATCCTCTGTATGAGAAAAAAGCATGGTAGCCCAGTGCAACAAGCATTAGGATGGATAAAATTCCAAAAATAAAATATACAAAAAACGTATTACTATTGGATTTGAAAATTTTAGAAAAACGGCCATTTTGTAATTTTTCTATCATTTTCTCAGAAGGAACCAAGAATGAAATTAAAAATGCAAAAAAGGATATAATTCCAATTTGAAAAAATAAATCTTTTTTAGGGTCTTGGATAAGCACCTTAATATTCTTTATTTTCCCCTTAAAAGAATGACCTTTTATGTTCCCATTACCAAAACTAATTTTTTCAAGAACATTGTTTCGACATTCCAAGCATCTAAATTTCTCGTTGCCCAGCACACCGATGATGCCGTCTTGTGTTGAGATGGTCATATTAACATGAAGCCAGTATTTGTAGCTGAGATTGTTCCTTATATTCATTACTGTTTTCTTGGAATTTCTATTTCCAGAAATTAAATTAACAACAGATCTACTGGGAATTTCAAGACGAACCCCCTGGTCGGTATCATGTGTCTGGAAGATATACTGCTCCCCCCTTCCCCTTGGAAGAGCCATAAAATCGAAGGAGATCTGTAAATCTTTCCCATCGATGGTTAATTCATCGATTTCTTTTTGGTCTAGGTAGTAGTTCACAAAGCCTCTTACCCGTTTCGGTGAAGAGGCGCCTGTTGGTTGTTTTTCGTAAGCCTTAAAGGTAAAACTTACAGCCAGAAATATGCAGCTTAAGATTAGAAGTATATATCTACTTTTCAAGACTTGGAATGGTTTCATATTAACTGTGCATCTAGTAATTTGTTTATATACCCTAAATATTTAACCTGAATGAAGGGGCTTATATAGTCAAGACTGTTCCTTTTTGGGACTCTATAAAAGATATTTTCTTTTTTAGATAGGATCGGCTGTGTAATATTTTTGTTTGTCCAAAGGTAGGGGATTTGGAAAATAAAATGTAGTTCTAAGCCTTAAATTTTGTGAAATAGAGTCTTTCTCTGGGTTTTGATCGGCAAACTTCATCACATAAATTTTTGCTAAAAAAATAAGTTCATCATTTAGGGAAAATCAATTTTTAAGATAGGGTTATC
>JASJGK010000183.1:0-5870 GCA_033791585.1 SAR324 cluster bacterium
TGCTTCTTGGTTTGAGTCTGGCCATCCTGGCCTTGGCCCAGCCCCAAGGAAAACAAATCCCCACTAAAGCCCAAAAGATAGAGCGTGATTTGGTGATCTTGCTCGATGTGAGCAGGTCTATGCTCAGTGAAGACTTAAAACCAAGTCGATTAGAGCGAACCAAAGAAATGTTGATGGACCTTGCCGATTCTTTAAGCGGTGAACGTGTCGCCCTAATCCTTTTTTCGGGCCGTGTAAAAATCAAAACCCCTCTCACACAAGATTACTATTTTTTAAAGCAGGTGATCAAAGAGGCCGACCCTAGCGAGATCTACCGAGGTGGAAGCAAGATCGGCGATGCCATCAGAGCGGCATTAACAATACTGTTTTTTGAAGAAAATTTAAAAAACCGAGATATCATCCTCATCACCGATGGCGAAGACCAAGAAACAGAGCCCCTGAAAGCCGCCCAGCTGGCAGCGGCTAAAGGGGTGCGCATTCACACGATAGGAATTGGCAGTTTGGAAGGGGCTGAGATCCCCACATCAAATGGAAAGATCAGCAAACTCAATGATGCTGATCTAAAAGAAATTGCCAAGATCACCAATGCTGTATACATCCCAGCAGAAGATAAACAGGTCGACTTAGGTAAGCTTTACCAAGATTACATTCAAAATAATAACGAGCTGGGAAATGCCGATAAAGATAGTATCGTGAGGGAAGAGTTATTTTTTTGGTTTTTGGCTCCAGCGATGATCCTGCTCTCTTTAGAGCCAGTTTTAGTTTTATCCTTTTACAGAAAATTACAAATTTCTAAAAAAAATTAACTTTACTTCCCCTGCCCAAACGTCGAAACTTATTAAAAATTTATTGAACAGGAAAACCATGAAAAAAGCATTAGCATTAATATTCATTCTCTTTGCGGCCGCATCTTGCGAGCAAGGGCCAAAAAGAGTCAAAACATTAGACACTGATTTACAAAAAGCATCCTACGCTATTGGTGTTTCTATCGGCTCAAACTTTGAAAAACAAGATCTAGAAGTGGACCAAGCAGCCTTGCTTAGCGGCCTTTTAGACTCTTTTGAAAAGAAAGAACTGCTACTCGATGAAAAAGCGAGACAAGAAGCCCTAATGAATTTGCAGATGCAACACAGAAAGCAGGCCCAAGAAAAATTTCAAAAACAAGCTGCTGATGCACTTGAAAAGGGAATGATGTTTTTGGAAGAAAACAAAAAGAAAGCTGGCGTAAAAGTTACAGACTCGGGATTGCAGTATAAGATTGTTAACGCCGCCAAAGCGGTTAAGCACCCAAAAGCCACCGATAAGGTTAAGGTTCACTACACTGGTAAATTAATCGACGGTACTGTTTTTGATTCTAGCATCGAACGTGGCAAGCCTGTTGAGTTCCCTGTAAATGGCGTGATTCCTGGTTGGACAGAAGCTTTAAAAATGATGAGCCCTGGTGAGAAGTGGGAACTTGTTATCCCTTCTAACTTAGCTTACGGCAAGCGTGGTGCTGGCCCAAAGATCCCAGCAAACTCTGTTTTAACATTCGAAGTTGAATTGATCGAAGTTCTATAGTTATGTTTAAATTACTCACAAGTAAATGGTTCTGGCTGGGTTTAGTTAGTGGTGGTTTTTTGCTCCATTACCTAACCCGTGATGATTCCTGTCATTCAAGTCACTTTTGCTGCAAATCAAAAGAGGACCATGTAGACCTTAAGGCTTCATAAGCTATATAATTTATGAAGCTCGACTTTCACCTCTTAGGGGTTGGCTACCTTGGGAAACGGCTCCAAGCCCACCAAGGCACCCAAACCTCCCCAAATTCTGGAGGTGTTAGTTTAAGCCATGATTCTGGTTTTGATATCTACAGTGATAAGGCATGGGAAGCTCTACCTGAGCACCCCCTCCCCACCATTATTACCATCCCTCCCTTAGAAACTTTATCTGAGACTACAGAAAAGCTGACGAGATTTGCCCAAGGCCTACAAAGCCGCTGGGGTGAGAGCGCGAAGATTATATATATTTCTTCCACCGCTGTTTACCCACAAATCAAAGGGGCCTTTGATGAATCTTTTGAGGGAAACCCTGACGGGAAATCTGGGTTTTTAAGGCGCGCCAGTGAAGAAATTTTAAGGAAACATTTTGATGCAACCTGCTTGCGACCTGGTGGAATCTACGGTGAAGGTCGCCATTTGGGGCTAAGGCTCGCCCAAAACAAACCCCCTCGGGGCTGGGACCACCCAACCTACCGCATCCATGTGGATGATTTAGCGATGATTTGTTTGGAGGCTGTAAAAAATACAGACTTCCCCAAGATCATGAACTGCGTGGATAAATACCCCGCCAGCGCTAGAGAAGTGGCCGTCTGGCTTGATAAAGCAGGCCTGCAAGCTGCACCAAAAATACCAGCCTTTCAAGAAATGCCCATGCGGGTAATTTCAGATGATCTACTGCAAGGCTTGCCCTACTCCTTGCAATATCCTAGTTTCAAGGAAGGACTAACAAGGATTTACCAAGATGCGAAAACCAGAGATTGAAAAACTATTTGAGGCTTACCCCTCTGTGCCCATTGAAGCCATTCTAAAGCAAGATATACTTAGGCTTGGGGTTTCCTTTACCGTCGATTCTCTAAAGATCGCAGCAGGCTTTAAGCCGAAAGATTATTTTATCTTCTCCTTTGATCTGGTCACTCTAGAAGATATGGAAAAGGACCAAAGCCATTTGTTTAAAGCGCCTGAAGAGGTAAAGCTTTTTGGTGGCATCTGGGACTTAGCTCCCACCATATTTAACGTCCGTTTGAACCCTGCAAGCCCCTATTTGATTAAGCTCGCAGATGGTAAATTGGTGCTGGAGCTAGAAGGCGAGGCCGTTTGCCAAGCCGAATATCACCCCATGCCCGCCTACTATGCCCATCCCTTAGCGAGCGGTAAAAAAATCAGCGAAATCGCACCGACATTGGAGTGGGGCTACCTCATATATTTGACCCTTTACCGCCTTTGCCAATATTGGGGCAAAGAAGAAGAATGCCAGTTCTGCGATATCAACGAAAACTATAGGCAACAAAAAAAAGCAGGGCGGGATTACACAGGTGTTAAAAAGATTGAAGACATCCTAGACGCGCTAAGTCACATTGAAAAATACGATACTACATCTAAGGCGATCACCTTAACAGGTGGAGCCATCACAGGGAATCTGAACGGGAAAAATGAGGTGGATTTCTACCTTGACTATGCCGCTGCCATCTATGAAAAATTTGGTCGCCGTTGGATTATTAAGGCCGTGGTTGAAGCCTTTGAAAAGGACGAGTGCAAGCGGCTTCATGCTGGCGGAGTGCAGATCTACCACCCCAATTACGAAATCTGGAACAAAGACCTATTCCAAAAGCTTTGCCCAGGCAAAGAGCGCTTTGTAGGTTACCAAGAGTGGATGAACCGCATTGTTGATTCTGCCGAGATCTTCGGCCCTGAAAACGTAATCCCCAACTTTGTTGGTGGTGTGGAAATGAGCGCCCCTTATGGCTTTACTGATCTACATGAAGCTGTAGACAGCACGGCTTTAGGCCTAGAATTTTTTATGTCCAAAGGCATCCTCCCTAGGTTTACCACTTGGTGCGCTGAGCCATTAGCCCATCTTGGGCCGCAGCAGGCCCCGCCTTTGGAATATTATGTGAAGTTGCTGGCTGTCTATAAAGAAACCAAAGAGCGCCACAACTTGCCGAACCCTCCAGGTTACGGTGAAGCTGGCCGAGGTAAAGCTGTTTTTTCTGTTTCTGCCTTTATGGATGTTCTTTAGGTTTTGACTAGGCATCATGCATAGTTCGATATTCAATTCATCTAGGACATTTTATCAAAAAATATGGATTTTAAAAATAAACTCTATTTTTAAAAAGCATTAAAAACATATAGTTAAATAGGAAAACCCCCTTCTTTCCGCTTTTTTTTAAAAGCAAAAATTTTGACAATCTGAAACCAGTTGATATAATCCCAGAAAACTACTCTTTGGGATTCGGGCATGAAAGTCAGCAATATAACGTTAATACTCTTCTTTATTTTTTTACACTCAATTGGCATTGGAGAGGTCTTACAGAAAATCTCTGAGATCACCGCCAGTATTGGTAAGGCTTCATTTCAAATTATCTTTTAATTTCTGTTTAGTTATAAGTATTGGAAATTAACCTTTAGCCTCATCTCCGCAGGATCGTTCTTCTAACCTTTCAAGCTTATGGTTTATTTCTCTCTTCTTTTGTGCCAGACAAAAGAAGCAAAAACTGGCCCTCTACCTCGAAGCTAGTTATCGCCAAAGCCCAGCCAACTAATTCGTTCTACTTAATACCAATGGACCATCTATTTTCTTATAGAAATTGTAGGCGATGCCTCCGCTTCTCACTAATTAGGGGAAAAGTGTACCCACAACTATCCCTTAACCTAACTAGTTAAGAAGAGTTCTGGCGTTCCACGGCTGCCCCATAACCTTTCTGGCTTTTTTTATTACTTCGATTCTTGGGCTTGGGATTTGAAACCCACTCTAAAAGGGTTTTTGAAGTGAATCTAAAAGTGGGTATCGCCTTCCTGCAAATTATCTACGGAAAAATTTTAAGTAGACAGCATAGATTTATTTTCTGGTTGTGGTGGGTTTGGTGCCTGGGTGTTTTAGCCCCGTCCCCGAAAAATCCCTGTTCTAACCTTTCTAGTCTAAGGTTGTTTTCGACCTTCCCTTTTTTTAAACGGGCCACTTTGCCTTTATATGCGAAGGATAAACCCTTTAGGGACCGTTAATCATTTCACAATTAAAAGGGCCTAATTTTACCCACAAGGCAATGGAGGAAGAGAGATATCTATTGATGATTTTAAATGAGTTCCAGGTGCAATCCCCCCCCCCTACATTTCCTTTTGTGATTGCTGAAGGTTTGATATTGGTAATTATACTGAACTGTAGGTGAATATAATCTAAGGATATTGGCGATATGAAAAACAAAAAACGTTATAATAAAATCCTAAGGGGTGCCTTAGCGACATCTATATGTTTTATTAGATTATTTTTTGTTGCCAGTCGTGAAAAGCCCAAAAAGGAGCCTGCTAAATCGGTACAAGAAAAGCCTGCAAAAAAATAAACGGTAAAGGAAAAACAAGAGGATAACACTAACAGTATTAAAACCCACCTTCGGATTATTCGCCGCCAGAATTCAAGAATTATATTTCCAGATTTTTCTTTTCCAGTTCCCATTCCTTCCATAGTTGAGCAGCGACTAAGAAAGCTCTTGATTCTGCTCCGCCTGCAAAGCCTTTTTCTCTTTGTAGCGGAACCAGAATAGAGGTGCCTGAAAGAGGACATACAAGATTAGAAATAAGGCTGTTAAGATATAATTTACTAACCAGACACTACTAAACCATAAAAGAAGTCCCGTATTTGAAAAAGCACTCAAATAAAGAAAGGCTCCAGTAAAAAAATGGAGATAGATACAAACGGGAACTGCCAAAATACCAGATGGCAATTGTTTATATATATGTAAAAGCAATTAGGTACAAAAGGACCATATAAAAAATTTCCTCGTATCCCTCAAAAGATGCATGATCAAAGGAAAAGTCAATCCAACCAACCCAAAATAAGAGCTTTGAGAGAAGATAAAAAACAATATCTACAGTCAAAAAAGTCAGAGCCAAGACTCGAATAATACGAGCCTTAGCTTCCAGTTTTACAGTTCGGTTCCCTGTTCGAACATCTGTTGGCCCTGTTTTAGTTCTTTCCATAATTCGGTTGCTGCTATAAAGACAATCAATCCTGCTCAATCTTTAAAGTTTTCTTCTCTTTGTAGCGGAACCAGAAGAGAGGGGCTTGAAAAAGCACATACAAAATAAGAAACAAGGCTGTTAAGATATAATTTACCA
>JASJGK010000184.1:0-19230 GCA_033791585.1 SAR324 cluster bacterium
GCCTAAAACCTCAGACCGAAAGAAGTTTGTGATCCTTTACCAGCAAACGAAAAACCAACTGCAAAAGCTAGTGGAACATGACAAGCATAAAATGATGACCGCCACTTGGAAGGCAGTTCAGTCGCAATTAGAGGTAATAGAACAGAAATCAAGGCAGCCACAAGTAAACTATAGAAGGCTAAATGAAGAGTTAGACCTGATAAGTAAAGACTTAAGTGTGCGATTCCAAGAGTTAAAAGCTAGGGTAGCAGGCAAAAAAGCAGGCCCGAATAAAGAAGATGCTCAAGGTAATAAAAAGGACAAGTCTAAAGAAAAGACAAAAGAGAAAGCTAAAACCCAAGAGCAAAAACAAGGTCCACCTCTAAAAGCAGACCCAAACTTTATAGATTTCTACCAGCTTTTAGGCATTAAATCTGATGCCTCAGAGGCCGATATTAAAAAAGCCTACCGTACTAAAATTAAAGAATATCACCCCGACCACCACGATGCTTCGACTTTCAAATGGGTGAAAGAAGAAGCTGGGCGTATGACCCAAAAACTTGGGGAAGGTTACGAAATTTTAAGGGACCCGAAACAGCGGGCAACCTACGATAAAATGAGAAAACAACAAGGATGAACATGAAAATACGATCGATGACAGGCTTCGCAAAAATCGCAACAGAATTAGATGGTCTAAGTGCCACTGCTGAAATTAGGAGCGTAAATCATCGCCACTTAGAGGCAAGAATAATGCTGCCTAAATCCTTTTCGCACCTAGAAGAAGGGCTGAAAAAAGTTTTAAAAAATGAACTAGATAGAGGCAAAGTTGATTGCCAGATTACCTTAGAAGTTGGTGAAGATTTAAAAGAAAAATTACAATATAACCCTCAAGTCTTTAAGGATTTTATGGGGTTACGAGTGGAACTGGAAAAGGAATTGGGTCCATTGCCCGTGACCATGGGTGACTTGATGCAGGTTAAGGGCTTGATGGAATTCAAACAGATTGCTTTGGATGAGGAAAAGGTCGCACAGCTATTTCACGACACTGTGGCCAAGGCTGCAACAGGCCTTGTAGAAATGAGAGCAAGAGAAGGTGAGTTATTAGCAGTTGGCATGTTGGAGCGTTTAGGGTTAATGAAAAAACTCATTTTACAGGTGCCTCAATATAGAGAAGAGGTGATTGAGGCCTACAAAAAGAGAATCCAAAGTTCCATAGAGATGCTAGGCAGTGATTATGACCCTAAAGACCCTAAAATATTGCAAGAGGTGGGAATTTTTATTGATAAGAGCGATATCACTGAAGAGATTGATCGCTTTCATGCCCATTTAACTCACTTTGAAGAATTGATGAATTTGGGTGAACCAGTAGGGCGCAAGTTGGACTTTTTGCTGCAAGAATTTAACAGAGAAGCCAATACCCTTTGCTCTAAAGCCAGTCATGCTAAAATTGCTGAGATTGGGGTGAGCCTAAAAGTGGAAATTGAAAAGATTCGGGAACAGGTTCAGAATATAGAATAGGCTTCACAATTCAAAAAACCAAAAAAAAAGGCCACCCAGTGATGTTTCACTAAGGGTGGCCTTTTTTTTTTCTTGAATTTAAACCTTAGGTAAAGGCGGTTTAATGTGCTCATGTGTTTCTGAGTTTAGATAGTCATTAAAAACATCTGCAACTGTTAGAACTTGAAAGCTACCATCAGGCAAAATATTTGTGGTGTCTTTCAGCCTATAGGTCAAGTGGCCACAGGTCCAAGTTCCGTAAGTCTTCATGTAGGTGCAAAGGCAGGTTACACCCTCTACTTTAAACTTTTCAGGGCCAGTGTGGGTTGCTAATTGCTCGTGATAGGCTCGCAAGTAAGAACAACTGCCATTGTCCAGGATGTAACCTAAATACTCACAATTTGGCTTAATGCCTGTTGAGGTACAAGGTCCACCTTTCAGCATACGCATTGGGTAACCAGTTGGGGAAAGGTGATTGACTTCAATATCCTCTTCCTTAGCATTAAAAAATACTTGCTTTGTAGTGTCTCTAAAGCCTGCTTCTTCGGTTATTATGAACCTAGTTGCAACTTGCACAGCAGCGGCGCCCATTTCCATAAAGTCCACAGCATCACGACCTGTAAATATCCCACCAGCGGGGATTACAGGGATATCATTCCCACCTTCCTTTAAAAAAGCCATCACCTCTAGGGTAATGGTTTTTAGGTCATAATTCATCCAATCATCAACCTTAAAACCAAGGTGACCACCGGCTAGGGGGCCTTCTACGACAATAAAATCAGGCAGACGGTCTAATTTTTTGGCTCGGATCAAAAATAATTTTAAGGCTCGAACGCTGCTTACGATAATTCCAATTTTTGCTTCTCTGAACCTTGGGTTGTCCTTAATTAAAGCCAAACTGCCTAAATGTAGGCCAGCGCTTAGGGTAATGCCATCAATCCCAGAATCTAAAATCGCATCCAGTCTGATTTTTAAGGTTGCCTTTGCATTATTCATGTGGAGTTTTTCCATACAATTGACAAAAATCCCACCTGTTCCTTCTTTTCTGTCCATAGCATCTTTGATCACGTTCATTACCGAACCGCGAATTTCACCTTCAGTAAAGATCTCATGGGACTTATCCTGATTGTCTACAGAATCTTTAAACCTATGTAGGCGGTCTTTTGTAAAGCTTGTACCAAAGCGTTTGTCAGATACGAAAGTGGCAAGTGCATCGGAAAGGTGAGCAATTCCGCCCAACTTCACCGCAGCCAATACCATTTCTGTAGTTGATATATCCATTCCCATACCACCAAGCATGATGGGGGAGTATTCGTCGTTGCCTAACTTTAGGCGGTAATCATTTAATTTTGCCATCGTATTTGAAAATATTAGAATAAAGAGGAAAAGAGATTTTTTCTTAAAAAACCACTTGATCAACCTCCACGGTTCCCTTTAACTTAAAATACTTAAGAGACTTTCTAAGTCTCAAAAGACAGAAAATAATTTCCTGCTTAAGTTTTGAGTCTACTGTATAAAACAAAAGTCTGACTTTGTAAATGCAAGAGGTTTGTAACCCAGCCTAGGCTCCAAAATTTATCTGTTTATTTCAGATCAATATATCATTTAAAGTACTACCCATGTCAAAGATTTCAAAAATTGAAGAAAGAGCAATCAATGCAGCACGTTTTTTAAGTGCAGAAGCAATCCAAAAGGCCAACTCTGGTCATCCTGGTCTGCCCTTAGGCTTTGCGCCCAGTGTTTATAGACTTTTTAGTAGCTACATGAAGCATAGCCCCAAGAATCCAAATTGGGTGAATCGGGACAGATTTGTGCTTAGCGCAGGTCATGGTAGTGCATTACTTTATAGCCTTCTTCATTTGACCGGTTATGGTTTGAGCATGGATGATCTGAAAAATTTTCGTCAATTGGGTTCTAAAACCCCAGGTCACCCTGAATACGGTCATACAACTGGTGTTGAAATTACCACTGGTCCTTTGGGCCAAGGTATTGCAACTTCTGTGGGCATGGCTATTGCGCAGAAACATTTGGCCTCTAGGTTTAATACCGCTGACTTTGATGTAGTCGATTACAACGTTTGGGTAGTGGTTGGCGATGGTTGCTTGCAAGAGGGCGTAAGTTCAGAGGCCTGTAGTCTTGCTGGTCATTTACAGCTAGATAACTTGGTGGTTTTATATGATGACAACAATATCACTATTGATGGACCAACATCTTTAAGTTTTGGTGAAGACGTTGTAAAAAGATTTGAGGCTTATGGATGGCACTGCCAAGAAATTAAAGGTGATGGCAACGATGTTGCCTCACTGGATGAGGCAGTTGCAGAGGCAAGAAAGCAGAATAAGCCTTGTTTGATTAAGATGCAGTCTATTATTGGTTTTGGTGCCCCTAATAAGCAGGGTAGCAGTTCCGTTCATGGGTCACCGCTTGGTGATGACGAAATCGCATTGGCAAAGAAAAATTTAGATTACGACGGTGGTACTTTTGAGGTCCCAGCAGATGTGACAGCGCACTACGCTGAAGTTACTGAAAGGTTAAACTCAGAAGAGTCTGATTGGAATGCTACATTTGAAAAGTACAAGGCCGCCAACCCAGAGCTTGCAGCCGAATTTGAAGCAGCTGTAGCTGGTGTTTTACCAGCAGGGTTATTTGATGGTTTGGAATTTGAGGCAGGCACAAAGGTTGCCACCAGAGTTGCCTCAGGAAAGACACTAAATCATATCATGCCTAAAGCTTTAAACTTCTTTGGCGGGTCTGCTGACCTATCACCTTCGAACAATACCCGTTTTACCGATTCTGTTGCCTTTTCTAAAGATAACCATGCAGGTCGCTACATCCATTATGGGATTCGTGAACATGCCATGGGTTGTATCATCAACGGTATTGGTCTTTCTGGCATGATGCGAGCTTACGGCGCAACCTTTTTAAGCTTTTCAGACTACATGCTGCCTTCTTTGCGTGTGGCGGCTCTTTCTAAGTACCCCAGTATTTTTGTCTTTACTCACGATTCAATCGGTCTTGGGGAAGATGGCCCTACCCACCAGCCAGTGGAACAGGTTGGGTATTTACGTGCTATGCCTGAATTGATCAGCTTTCGGCCCGCCGATGCTTATGAAACGAAAGAAGCTTGGAACTTTGCTTTAAATCACACTTCTGGCCCCGTTGTTATGTCTTTCACTCGCCAAGGGTTACCTGTTTTTGATCAGGCAACCATGGGGAAAGCCACAGGGGTTCACAAAGGCGGTTATGTTTTAAGCGACCAAGAAAACTTTACAGTTCTGTTACTAGCAACCGGCTCAGAAGTGAGCCTCGCTTTGGAAGCACAAGAGATTTTAGGTAAAGAAGGGATTGCCTCACGTGTTGTTAGTCTGCCTTCAGTTGAACTTTTTGAAGCACAGACTCAAGATTACCAAGATGGGGTTATCCCACCTAGCTGTGCTAAAAGAGTGGTTGTTGAAGCTGGTATCAAACGCGGTTGGGAAGGCTATATGGGCCCACAAGGCAAATTCATAGGTATGGATGGCTTTGGTGCTTCTGCACCAGCAGGTGAGCTTTATAAGCATTTTGGTATTACCGTAGAAAAAGTAGTTGCAGCGGCAAAAAGCTAGGGCAAACAGTGAATAGCCTGATTAGCATCTTTGCTCTTTTTGAACTCTTTAATCTAGTTAAAGACCGCTATTACCTGCAACGTAGGGAAAGGGGTCTGATTTTTCTAGGGGCTTTGCTGCCTCTTTTGGATTATTGGTTTAGTTTTAAGGCTGATGCCTATAGCTCTACCTTCAGTCACCCCTACTTTCATTCATTCTTTTTTATGGGCATTAGCTGCTTTGTTGTGGCTTTAATTCATTGGATTTATTTTAGAAATTTGGAAAAGGCTGGGACTTTATTTTTCCCTCTAATTGGCCTTACAGCCTACTTCTTTTTTACGCTTTTTTCCACGGAACAAGCAGCTTTTTTTACTCCTTTTACAGATAGAACCTTTTCTTTCAATTGGGTTTTATCAGGCTACGCTGTCCCCTTACTGCTGACTCTGCTCTTTTATGGCTTTCGCTTTTGGTCTGGTATCGAAAGGGGGATAGCATCCAAAGGCGGATTGGTTTTTTTGATGGGTTTTATCCTGCTCATGGGCTCTTTTAAAGGCCTGATCTATTTGAACCTTCCAAAAGATTTTTCAAGGGCAGGGCAATTGCAATCAGAGCCTTTAAATTTGATGCAAACAAGATGGTTGATCTCTTTGAAAGAGAACGACCACTATGTGCATCAGGTTTTTAACCTTATTGGCGGTTTTGAGAGCAACCCGCAAAAAACTTCCTTGGCAGATGAGGTGGAAATTTTTAAAACTCTACTCTTAGAGCCGGCCTTGGCACAGGTTTATTACCAAGAATTTAAAAATCCAGTTGTTAATTTGTCATTTGTCCATGATAACATTTTGATTGAAATAACAGAGCTGTTTCCACTCCCTGAGTTGATTTGGATAGAGTCTTTGGCTATTATCAAAAATTCTTCAGGCCAAACTATTGAAACGAAAGTCCAAAGAAAAAGCTTTTACTAAGTTTAAGTTTATATTTGGCAAGGGAATTTTACAAAAAAGCCCTTACCTCTTTTGGCAAAAAGAGGTAAAATATATATTCAATAATGTATTTGATTGAATTTATGCCTAAGTCTATAGTTTACCTTTTTGTTTTAACTGCTTTTATTCTACAGTCCTGCGCCCAAACTCAACCTAAAAATGATCTTTTTGCTAACTGGCCGCAATCCCCTTCTGGCCTAGGCTTAGAAGATGACGTTATTAAAATACGCACGGAGCGACTTAAAAAAATACAAAACTTAGTAGCCCAGTCTAAGCTTAAAGAAGCTGAAGAAATGGCAAATTTGGGCTTAATCAAAAATCCTAATCAAATTAACCTTTGGTTGACTTGGGCTAAAATCCTAGAGGCGCAAGGGCAAACCCAGAGAGCCTTTGATGCCCTAACCACCCAAATTAAGCTCCACCCTAAAAAGAACTACGCTTTGGTGGCAAGAGGATTGTTTTTATTTGACTTAGGTTATAGAGAATCAGCCAAAAATGATCTTGAAAGGGCAAAAAGCGATTATCAATACCAAGCCTCTTTTGAAATGTACTTTGGGTTGGCCAGAGTTTACTACGATGGTAAAAACTACCGCCAAGCCCACCAGGCCATAAGGTTAGCTAATGTAATCAAGGATGATGAAGAGGCTTTGTATTTACAGGTTAAGTTAGAAAATTTAGCCCGCGACACGCAAACGGCCAAAAAGACTCTACTCAAGGTAATTGCCTTAAACCCTGAGCCTTTAGAATACCACCAATATTACATTGAATTTCTTTTTTACTTAAAAGAATACCCTACCTTAGTCCAGCATCTAAAAGAATCCATCAAACGTTACCCAGATGAAGCTTGGTTCACTTTGCGCCTCGCTTCTTACTATTTGGAGCGGGATGATATCTATACTGCCAAAGAGATATTAGAAGATTCCACTGGGAAGTTTTCTAAAAATGCTTCGATATTTTACCAGTTAGCTAAAATCTACCATGCGGAACGGAAAGTTGATCGTGCAATCATGCACTATAAGAAGGCCCAAGCCCTAGAACCAGAAAATGACCGAGTTTTAATTGATCTTGGGCGAATCTACTTTCAACTGGGTAAATTTGAAGAAGCGACAGGTTATTTCGAACTAGCTCGCGACCTAGGCTCAGAAAAGATGATTGTTTACGAGGCCTTAGCCAAATTCTATCACCAACGAGGCGATAATTTTGAGGCAGAGCGAACCATTGTACAGGGTTTGCGTATCAACCCTAAATACTCTACCTTGCTCAATGAATATGGTAGTATATTAGAGCAACGAGGCCAGATTCAAGATTCCATTAAAGCCTATGAAGCATCTTTGCCTTTACACAGACAAAGGTATTTTGTTTTAGGTAAACTTGGCAATCTTTACCGAATCCAAAAGCAATACGTAAAGGCTAGGACTTACCTAAATGAGGCGATGTTGCTTCGGCCCCAAGCACAATGGTTGTCTAACCACTTAATTCAATTATATCGAGACCTGAAAGAGTGGGATAAGGCTCTTTTTGAGCTGAGTAAAATGGCGAAATCGGGTAAATCTGGCTATTGGGCCCATGCTAAAATTGCCGAAATCCAGATCATCTTGAAAAACAACCAAGAGGCACTAAAAGAGGCAAATAAGGCTTTAGAATTAAAGCCTGACGCAGTTTGGATTTATCAGCTAAAGGCAAAGGCTCTAACGAACTTAAAGCGTTACCCAGAAGCCCAAAAGGCCTACCAAGCTGTTTTGTCAAAAGACCCCAATAACCCTATTCTACTCACACTATTAGCCTACAGCCAAAGCTTCACTGATAGAAAAAAAGCAACGACTACCTTAGAGCAGGCTTTGAATTTTGGTGAGTTCGATTTTGCAGGCATAGAGCTTTATAACTACCTTTCGGGCCACTCATTAGACCTCTGGGCAATTGCTCCTAACTCCCTTGAATCCAAGGCTTTTAAATCGATCATTGAAAGTGATAAGAAGCAAACCAAAAGACTCTTAAAAAAGCTGAAAAATAACCCTATTCAGCCCTATATTGCTTACCTTAATGACTACCTGCAACTAGGGAAAAAGGCAGAGTTAAAGACTTCTAAGTTAAAGCCTAAAACTGCTTGGCAGTATTACTATGTAAGCTCTTATCATTATTTAAGAGCTGAAGACCACAAGGCACAAGTTCTAATGGAAAAGGCCTACCAATTGGCCCCTGAAAACCCTTGGATTACTGCCAAGTTAGGCTTGATTTATGAACGACAGAAGAAACATAAAAAAGCCATAAATTTGCTCAAAAGACACTTGGACCAAAGACCAGAATCCATTTGGATTCAACTTCGCTTAGGTTCAAACTACGACATGATCCAAGACGGAATTAATTCGGAAAAAGTTTATTTAGATATTTTAGCCAAAAGGCCAAATGAGCATATCGCTCTAAACAACCTTGCATGGCTGTACGCCACGACCACTGATCCTACTTTAAAAAAGAAAATTGGCCAGGCTCTAGCCTTGTCTCTAAAGGCAGTTGACATAAATCCTAATTCTGCCAATTTAGATACCTTAGCAGAAATCTACTATTTACAATCTGATTACGATAAGGCTTTAAAAGCAATTGAGCGTGCCTTGGATAAAGATCGGAACTCACAAGACTATTTTAAGCGCCAAAAGAAAAAGATCTTAAAGGCTATTAAAGAAAGCAAATAATTTTTTTCCCCCCCCCAAAAAAAAATAAAACAGAGGTAAAATGCCAACACACAAAAAGCCAAACCCCACTATGGAAGAGGCTACGGAACATTTTTTAAGAACCTACCTCTACCGCATCCACTCGACTATTGCTCGGGATATGGTCAACACTCGGCTGACAGACAGATACAAGGCTTTGGCCTATGCTGTTCGAGATGAGATCATTGATAAGTGGTTAAAAACACAAGTCTATTACTATGAAAAAAATCCCAAGCGTGTCTATTACCTCTCCTTAGAATTTTTGATGGGCCGAACTTTGGGCAACGCTCTACAAAACCTAGACTTAACTGAAATTGCCTCAAGCGCCCTCGCAAGTGTAGGTACTAAGCTCGAAGATATGGAAGAGCAAGAACCAGATGCAGGACTTGGAAATGGTGGTTTAGGCCGCTTAGCCGCCTGCTTTTTAGATTCTATGGCCACCTTAGAACTTCCAGCCTACGGCTATGGAATTCGTTATGAATATGGCATGTTTGAACAACGCATGGAAAACTTCCAACAGACAGAAGCACCTGACAACTGGCTGGCAAAAGGCTGCCCTTGGGAATTACCACGTCACGAAGTGGACGTTGAGTATGAGGTTAAATTCAAAGGCTCTGTTAGAGAAGTGAAGATGGATAAAGGCCTTATCAAGTATATTTGGGAGCCAGGTGAAAGGGTGATAGCTGTTTGTTATGATGTGCCAATTCCCGGTTACAAAAATAATACGGTAAACAGCCTGAAACTTTGGTCTGCAAGGTCAAATCAAGAGTTTGATCTAACACTTTTTAACGCCTCAGATTATGTTGGGGCGGTGATGGATAAAAACCGCTCAGAGGTTATATCTAAAGTTCTGTATCCAAACGACCAGAATGTACAAGGCAAGGAATTGCGTTTGATGCAACAGTACTTTATGGTTGCCGCCTCACTGCAAGACATTTTAAGGCGGCTCGATAAATGCGGTGACCCTATGTCTGAGTTACCAAACAAGGCTGTGATCCAACTCAATGATACCCACCCCTCTATTGCCATTCCAGAGTTGATGCGAGTCTTAATTGACGAGCGAGATTTTGGTTGGGATGAGGCATGGGCTATCACCTCAAAAACCTTTGCCTATACTAATCATACAGTGTTACCTGAGGCACTTGAAAGGTGGGATGTACCTTTAATGGAGCATATTTTACCACGTCACATGGAAATCATCTATGAAATCAACCAGCGATTTTTAGATGACATTGCAGGCCTTTACCCCGGAGATTGGGAAAGGCGTTCACGAATGTCGATTGTTGCTGAAGATGGTGTTAAGTCCATCCGCATGGCCCATTTGGCTATAGTTGGTAGTTTTTCTGTCAATGGTGTGGCTGCTCTACACTCTGACCTTTTAAAAACAGGGATTTTTAAAGATTTCTATGAGGCTTTTCCAACCAAGTTCAACAATAAAACGAATGGGGTAACCCCTAGAAGATGGCTGAAACATGCCAACCCTGCTCTGTCAGAATTGATTTCTTCTAAAATAGGTGATGGCTGGGTGAAGCATTTGGATGAGCTGAAAAAGCTTGAAAAATATGCTGATGATCCTAAATTCCAAAAGGATTGGCAGGCTGTAAAAGAACAAGATAAGCAAAAATTAGCTGATATTATCCAAGAGAAGTGTCACTTACGAGTGAGAACCCAAGGGATATTTGATGTGCAAGTGAAACGAATTCACGAATACAAAAGGCAGCTACTCAATCTGCTTCATGTTGTGCACATGTATAATAGGATCAAAGATGGCCATGAAGCGGATATTGTTCCTAGAACGATCATTTTTGCTGGTAAAGCAGCCCCTGGTTACAAAATAGCCAAAGATATCATTCATCTGATTAATCTTGTTGGCAGGCAAGTAAATAGGGAGTTAAAAGCCCAGAAATACATGAGCGTGGTCTTTTTACCTAACTACGGTGTGAGTTTGGCTGAGCACATCTTCCCTGGTTCTGATCTTTCAGAGCAGATTTCTACAGCAGGTATGGAAGCCAGTGGAACGGGCAATATGAAATTCGCTCTAAATGGTGCCCTTACTATTGGAACCCTAGATGGTGCCAATGTGGAAATGGAAGAAGAAGTTGGTTCGGAAAATATCTTTATCTTTGGTAAAACCACTGATGAAATCCATGCATTGCAGAGGGACGGATACAACCCAAGGGAATATTACGATAATGATGCTGATCTAAGGCGGATTTTAGATATGATCTCTTCAGGTTACTTTAACCCCAATGAGCCAGATCTGTTTAAACCTTTGATTGATGGCTTGCTTGGTGGTGGTGATCCCTTCTGCCTGCTTGCTGATTTTAGAGCCTATATTGAGTGCCAAGATAAGGTTTCAGACGCATACCGAGACCAAACGAAATGGACTAAGATGTCTATTTTAAATGTGGCCCGCATGGGTAAGTTCTCATCTGACCGCACCATTGAGCAATATGCAACCGAGATTTGGGATGTTAAACCATGCCCTGTTCCTGACTTGCGATGACCTTAGACGATAAACCCTCTACCACCCCAAAAGTGGTTGAGGGTAAAGATGCCCCATCTGTATTAAAACTTGACCGAGACTACATGCAATTCCCCACCAAAGTAGGGGCCGAGGGAATAGCATTCACCAAAAAATTGGGAACTCTGGGTTTTTTGTTTGCTGAATCCATACAGGTTATGTTCGCCTCTCCCTTCCGCTGGCGGATTTTTGCTAAGCAATTAGAATTTATTGGCAACAAATCTCTTTCCATCGTTTTACTTACTGGTTTTGCAGTCGGTGCTATATTAACCTTGCAGCTGGCCACCACCATGAGGGATTTTTCCTCTGAAAATATGGTCGGTGGTATTGTCGCTTTGGTTTTGTCCAAAGAATTGGGGCCACTACTGGCGGCTTTGATGATCAATGGCCGTGTTGCTAGTGCCATTGCAGCCGAGATCGGAACCATGAGGGTGACAGAGCAGATTGACGCCCTAGAGGCCATGTCTGTGGACCCTGTGCAGTATTTGATTAGCCCTCGCCTTTTTGCAGGGGTGGTAATGTTGCCCTTTATGACCGTGATTTTTAACATGGTGGGCATGGTTGCCAGTTATATCATCGCGATTCATCTATTGGATCTGGACCCAGGGGTCTTCTTTTCTAAAATCTCTGACTTTTTAACCCTCGGCATTATTTTTAAGGGCCTAGCCAAGGCCTCCTTTTTTGGCTTGATCTTAACTTTTGTTGGTAGTTACCACGGCTACTATACTAAAGGTGGTGCTGCTGGTGTGGGAAGCTCTACAACTTCTGCTGTGGTCGTTGGTAGTGTTTTGATCATGGTGATGGACTACATCATCGGGGCTTTTTTAATTGCTTAAACCATGATTGAATTTAAAAATATTAGCAAATCCTTTGGTGACCAGAAAATTTTAGATGGCATCAATATCCATTTCCCAAAAGGAAAAATTTCCGTTGTCATCGGTCGCTCTGGTGCTGGTAAATCTGTGATTTTAAAACAGATCATGGGTTTTTTGCAACCTGATAGTGGCCAAGTCTTGATCGATGGTCAAGACACTACTAATTTCACCCCATTAGAATGGAGAAAAATACGAAAAAAGTTTGGAATGCTCTTCCAAGATTCAGCACTTTTTGACTCAATGAATGTCTGGGAAAATGTCGCATTTCCCCTTATTGAGCATACCTCTAAGTCTCACTCTGAGATTGATACAATTGTTAAAGAAAAACTCAAATTAGTTGGCCTAAATAATGCAGAGCAAAAGGCTACGGCAGACCTATCTGGTGGTATGCGTAAGAGAGTGGCCTTGGCCAGAGCAATTGCATTGGATCCTGAAATTGTTCTCTTTGACGAACCGACCAGCGGCCTTGACCCCATTGTTACGACAGTGATCGATCACTTGATTATTGATACGCAAAGGGCGACAGGTTGTACCTATATAGTGATCAGCCACGATATAACTGCTGCCTTTCGCATCGCCGATAAGATTGCCATGATTTACGATGGTAAAATTGTCATTGATGCGGATAAAGAGGAGGTCAAAAATACCAATGACCCTCTCGTAAAGCAGTTTATCACAGGGAGCCTTGAAGGCCCCTTTGATATTTTTTACTAATAAAACGGAACTTTCTGCCCCTTTTCGACGGAAAAGAGGCAAATTTACTCGTTTAAAAAGGCTGAATTGCGCGACTTTTTTAATAAGCTTATTGATCAGTTTAAATCTCTGCAGGGATTAAAAACTGAGGCCAATGTGGGGGTTTTGATTCTCACTGCAGCGCTGTTTTTAGCTTATGCCTCTGTGCGCGTAACACGCTTTGACCCCGATCTTTCTGGTTCTTACGAACTACAAATCCCCTTTGAAAACGTAACAGGCCTTGCTACCTCTACAGCCGTGAGGATTGCTGGCATCCAAGTAGGCGAAGTTATTGCCATCGAGTTAGTTGAAGGTAGGGCTTTAGTCACAGTTGCAGTCTACGATAAATACCGTCTCCATGCCGATTCTCGCGCAACGATCAAATCAATAGGCATATTAGGCGACAAATATATCGAAGTCACACTAGGGTCGGCTAACCAGCAATACCTAACCCACCGAGACCACATCGCTTTAGTTGACCCTGCCTCGGATTTAGATAGCTTAATAGGTGATTTAAGTTTGATCTTATCGGATGTAAAGGCTGTTACCTCTACCCTAAACGAAAGTCTTGGGGGGCAAGAGGGCACCGAAAAAGTGACCCGAATTGTTGCTAATTTGGATGAGCTTACAGGTAATTTAAATTCAGCCATTAAAGTCACCAATAAAAAGATTGGCCCTATTATGGCTAACTTGGAGCAATTTACAGGCGACCTCTCTGGCATAACAGGTGAAAATCGAGCAGAACTTAAAGCTATGATCGCTAATTTACGTGATTTTAGTGAAGAAATATCCGACTTTATGATAGAAAATAAAGACCAGTTAAACCACACTTTGAATAACTTAGATTCTTTCATGGCCGCAATGGCTGCCGAAGGGCCAGGGATAACTAAGGATTTAAAGGGGATACTACAAGAAAATAGAGAAAACATAAAAGTTACCATGGAAGAGGTAAGGGGCGCATCAGCCAACTTAAACCAAGCTATGGAAAATTTAGATTCCATTGCTTATAAAATTGATTCTGGCCAAGGGACCATCGGCTCTCTGGTCAATGATGAAGAAACCATTGATTCCATCAACGAGGCCTTAGATGGGGTCAATGAAGTCTTAAGCCCAGTAAATAAAATGAAGGTTGGCCTTGGGTTCCAATCAGAAAAGTTAACAGCAAGAAACAAATTTAAGTCTTACGTTTCTTTAGACCTAAAACCAGTAAGAGACCATTACTATACCTTGCAACTAGTAAATGCACCTGATGGGCAAGAGACGGTAACTGAGACGGTTATCACAGACAATTCAAGTGATGCCGTGACACAAAATACCACTACCACCGAGACAGTAGACAGTTACAAGTTTAGTTTGATGGTAACCCAGCGTTTCTTTGACACAGAGCTGAAATTTGGATTAATGGAAAACACTGCAGGCTTTGCCGTAAACCAGTATTTTGGTAAGCGAGACCAGTTCGGCCTTAATATACAGGCTCACGAGTTTAGCAGAACCGATCAACCCTACAATTTAAGGACTGGCGGTTATTGGCGATTTATGCAAAACTTTTATATGGTTGCAGGTATTGATGACATGATTAATACTACTACAGATAGCAACGGGCTTCCAAAGAAAAACCCCTTCTTTGGTTTAGGTGTCAGCTTTACAGAAGACAACATGAAGTCCATTATGGGTACAGCAACAGGGGCAATAGGCGGAAAGTAGATGCACTTATTAACAACTTTTATTGCACTTTTGATGGTGGGGGATGCAGTCTTTACACTAACAAATTTTGCTAGAGTTGAAAATATGATCCATCAAATCTTCCCTGACCTAGATTTAAAAAAGGTGGCATTTGTTGAAGGTGCAGCTGGCCTTGGTATCATCGTACTTAAGATGATTACAGATTCATTTGTTTGAATATAATTCCACCCTGCCTTAAAAAACTAAAAATTTTAAAACTTAGAAATTAACAATGTTTGATAAGCATATCACCCTAGTTTTAATTCCCCAAGAAACAAGTGAAGTTAAAAAACTACGCCTGCCGCTGAATTTATTTATCTTAGGGATTGTTTTGATACTTTGCTTTGTGGTGGGGTGGAGCTTTTTTGTTTATGATTATTTAACAATTCGCACTAATATTGGCCAGTTAGAACAAATTAAAAAAGTTCACTTTTTACAAAAAAACAAACTCAAATCCTTTGCTCAGAGCCAAAGTGACAGTGATATACATCTAAACCATTTAGATGAATTATACTTTAAACTCAGAAGCTTAACCAGCTTAAAATCTCAAAGAACTTTAAGCCAGCAAGAATTAGACGATCGAGTTAAACAGGTGAGTAGTGCCCAGACGGGCGGTGTGCTACAAATCATTTCTAGTGATTTGGCGGCAGCTGAACAGGATACCAAGGAACATAACCAAAAGGTGACCAGTCTTTTAAATTTCTTTGCCCAACCTACAAACCCCATGAACCACTTTCCTCGCATTTGGCCTGTAAAGGGTCTATTGACGACAGAATTTGGGATGCATTTTGACCGCCTGACTGGCCAAACAAAACCCCACAATGGGATTGTCTTTGCAACCACCAGTTTCTCGCCTGTGAAGGCAACGGCTGATGGTATCGTGGAGTATGCAGGTGTGGATGAGGCTTACGAAAATTTAGTGGTCTTAGACCATGGCAATGGTATTAAGACTCGATATGGAAATATTTCCACCCCTCAGATTGAAGTGGGGGATATAGTCTATCAGGGATACATTATTGCCGAAGTAGCCAACACAGGCCGCACCACTGGGCCACAGTTGTACTATGAGATTCGCCTCAATGATATCCCTCAAAACCCCATCAAATACATCCCTTCTCAATCGGCAGGTGACTAGCTAACGGTTAGTTGATTACTTGCAATTGCCCATCACAGGCCTTTGGTAAGGCAGGTTTTTGTTTCATCCAGCTAATTAAAGCGCTTTGTAGGCTTGTGCCGATTTTTTTCGCTGCCTTAAAATCAGGGAAAAACAGTCTGCCGCTAACGCCGCCACCGCCACTAAGGTGGTACCCACCGACTAGAACCTTATATTTAGGTGCGAAATCCTCGGCTTGCAGAAAAATTTGAGACTGAAAAACATTAGACTGTAAAGTGTTGGATTTAGCCCAAGCCACATTTTTTTCTAATTTTAAATATAGCTTTTGGTTGTAGCCTCGGGGCTGTTTACTCAAGCTTGTCTGTGAGGCTAGTTGCAATTGTCTTCTGCTTAAAATTATCGCAAAGTAGCTGTTATCATAGCCTAAAAACTCTCGGAAAGCCTGCCTCGTGAGGCGTTTTTTTTGAAAGCCAGAAAAGCTTTTTATGTTAACTTGCGGGAGTAGAGTTCCATCTAGATTTTTGGGTTTAGTGGCCAAGCTTAAGGTTTGGTTTAAGCATTCTGCAAGGAGTTTTTTATCCTTTGAGATGAGGAGAAAGGGTAAGGGTTGGTTGATCCATTGTTTATAACCAAAACTGAGGGATTTTTGGTATTTTGAATTTATTTTTGTCGACGTAACGGGGTCGAACCATGTGGCCTTTTTGGGTTTCCAGTGGTTATTTTCCTTAAATAAAGTCACATGGAGCAAACCTGTAGCATGATGACCTGCTGAAACAAAAGGGGTGGAGCCGATGAAACTAACGGGCCCATTTTTATAGGGAATTCTTCTGTGGTCGTGTCCACTTACCGCGAAATCAATCCCCTTGGTAACTTGTAATAGTTTATAAGCCTGATTGGGTGGAGTGATGCCCTTTGATTTGGCCGCCACTTGCCCCCGAAAGGGGTTTGTTCCTGAATGGAGTAAGGCGATGAGCAAATCTGGTTTTTCAAGGGTACGAATTTGAGCCACCCAGAGCTTGGCTTGGCTAACCATGTCCTTAGCCTTTAGCCCTTGCCGTTTCTCAGGGGGCAACCATAGTGGGAGGCCAGCCGTGGTAAGGCCTAGGATGGCTATTTTTAGGCCCTGTTTGTAGATGATTTTGTAGGGTTTAAAGGCGTTTTTGCCATCTCTATACAAATTGGCAGATAAAAATAAATCCCCAGTCCCATAGAACTTTTCAAAAGTTGGGTTTTCTTCTATGTCATGGTTGCCCACAGCAATGGCATCGTAGCCTAACTTTGTTAGTTTGTTAAAAAAGGGGTTGGTCTTAGGGGTAAATCGGTTGGCATAGGTGACCAAAGCCGAACCTTGCATGGTGTCACCGCCATCTAATAGTAACAAATCAGGGTACTTTTGCCGTAAGGCCAGAATATGAGGCTCTAAGTGGAGCAAGCCCTTGGGTTTTCTATTGGGGTAAAGGTAGCTTGAACTAAGCCAGCCGTGAAGGTCGGAGGTAATCAGGAGGTTAACTTCTTCGGCCAAAAGTTTAGGTGAGGCCGAAAAAGAAAGGAAGGGGAAACAAAAAAAGATGATTACAAATCTTTTCATTTCCTTTTCATTAAAGTGATAAAAAGCCCAACACCGTTTAACTCTTGGGGAGTGAAAAGATGGCTTCCATTACATTCTTCCCCTGAAACAGGTAGTTTGTAAGGCATAAGGCTATAGTCACTATTATCCTTTAAAAAGGAATCTATCACCCCTTCATTTTCCTGAGGAAAAATAGAACAGGTTACATAAGCCAAGATCCCTTTTGAATCGACCAAAGTGGCACCTTTGCGTAAAATTTCTCCTTGGAGTTTCTGATACTTTTCAACATCCTCATAGGAGGTCCGCCAGCGTAAATCGGGGGCACGCCGCCATGTACCTGAGCCTGAGCAAGGTGCATCTACCAAAACGCCAGCAAAGTTTTCATCAAAAACAGGGAAGATTCTTCCATCCCAGACATCTAAGCCGATATTGCGCATTCGAGTTTTTCTCACACGCTTGATACCTTCATTTACAGTGCCTTGTCTGATATCCAAGCCAAACACGCGGCCAGTGCCATTTAGTTTCTCAGCTAAATGCAAAGCTTTTCCACCTGAGCCAGCACAGAGGTCCAACCATTTTTGGTGTGGCTCCATGGGCATTATGTAGCCTACCATCTGGCTACTGATATCTTGCACTTGAAAGTAACCCTTTTTGAACCCCTCTAAACTTGGCAGGTTTGGTGTGGTCAAAACTTCAAGGGTATTGGGGAAACTTTCGTGCTTTTTAAAGGGAATGTCTTTGGTTTGAAACTCTGTGACAATCTTTCCCATTTTATCTTCTCTGCAACGCAACCATAGTGGCGCACGCATTTGGGCAAACTCAAAATATTCCTTAGGCTGCTCAGGGGTGAACTCAGGGTTTAAATGCTTGAGTTCTAATTTTGGGTTTAAGGTTTGGATTAAAGCCAGTTTTTTATCCAAACTAAATTGGTCAGGGCATTCGCAGGCCTTGAGAAATTCCAAATTCAGTTCTAGAGATTCCGCCCAAAAAACAGTCAAGGGAGTGATCTCGTTGGAATCTAGTAAATAGCCCAAGAGAAGTTTCTTACTGGTGTCCGCATCAATCTCGTTGAGCCAGCCATACCAGCGGGCAAAGCCAAATAGGCTGCCTGAAATAAATTTCCTATCCTTAGACCCATAGCTTTTATTGCTTCTGTAAAGCTGGCTTAAGGCTTGGTCAAGTGGAGAATTAAAAGGGAATAGCTCATTAAAAAGTTCTAAGAGCTTCTGGATTTGTGCTTTGTATCTATTTTCTTTCATTTTACTTGTATATATAAGATCACACAAAAAAAAAGCCAGGCACAAGGCCTGGCTCTTTTTTTTTAATTCAAATGATCACTGTATTTGATCATTTCATTTGATCTAAGATTTCGTCTTCCGTTTCAAGTGGCGGAACCTCTCCTGCAATCTGGTCTTGTCGACCCTTTTCAGCACTCACCTTTTTTTCGTGGTGAGAAGCCATCTTGCCGCGGCGAAGCTGCTTTTCCAGCTTGTCTACACACAGGTCGATTGCTTTGTACATTGAATCGGGGTCTTGAGCCTCAGAATTTAAAACAGTTCCCTTACCCTTGACTGTAGCGTGAATGTGATTTCGGTATTTTTCTACACCGATATGCACGTCAGCTTTTAGTTTCGAATCGGAGTATTTTTTAATCCGACTCATACGCTCAGTAATGTGGGTTCTTAGGGCGTCTGTCAACTCCATATGTTTTGCAGAAATTTGTAGGTCCATAGACTTCTCCTTATGAACATGATTAGCATGACTGCCAAATTAGAAAACTCAACCTTGAGTTTTCACAAGTGTTATAGCTAATATACTAGCTTTGAAACGAATTGCCAGCAAAATAAAGTAATTTTTTGTAAAGAGGTATAACTATTTTTAGCTGTGTTTAAAAGTTATTTCTAATTTCCCTTAAGAGACCAATTTTTTCGACTTCTGTCCTTATTCC
>JASJGK010000185.1:0-5505 GCA_033791585.1 SAR324 cluster bacterium
GGGGACCTTTGATGTCTCTATTTTAGAGCTGAAAGGCAAACTCTTTAAAGTGCTTTCGACCCATGGCGATACTCACTTAGGTGGTGACGACCTGGATTTTGTGATCATGGAAATGCTCCAAAAGAAGCTAGAGCTTAAACAGCCAAACCCCGCAGAATTACAAAGCCTGAAAAAGCTGGCTGAAGAAATTAAAATTGAATTGACTACCCAGCTGGAAGTTAAAAAAACTGCCAAGATTGGTGCAAATGAAGTCAGCTTCACCCTAAAACGAGAAGAGTTTGACGCAAGCATCATGAGCGTTGTCCAGAAGACCATTAGCCACATTGAACAGGCCTTACTAGCGGCGAAACTAAGCCCAAGCGATATTAAAGAAGTGGTTTTAGTTGGTGGCTCTAGCCGTATCCCCTTGGTGCGCAAAATGGTTGGCCAGTACTTTAGTCTCGACCCTCACATCAGGCTAAACCCGGATCAAGTGGTTGCTTTAGGTGCTGCTAGGCAAGCGCATTTACTGAGTGGTGGTGCCCGAGATTTTCTGCTCATGGACGTGATTCCCTTGAGCTTGGGCATAGAAACTATGGGTGGCGCTTTTAACAAAATGATCATGAAAAATGCCTCCATCCCCGCCAAGGTAACGGAAGAATTTTCAACCTCTGTGGATAACCAAACGGGTATTGTGTTGGGGATTTACCAAGGGGAAAGGGAATTTGTTAAAGATTGCCGCAAATTGGGCCAGTTTACCCTAAAGGGAATTCCACCCATGCCAGCAGGATTGCCAAGGGTTGAAGTGACTTTTATGGTGGATGCCAGTGGGCTTTTAGTTGTTTCTGCCAAAGAATTACGCTCTGAAAAAGAGGCCCAGATTGAGGTTGTGCCTTCTCACGGCTTGAAACGCTCTGAAGTCAGCCAAATGATTCGTGACTCTTTTGAGTTCGCCGAAGCCGACTTTAACGATCGTAATTTAGTGGAGTTTAGAGCAAAGGCCTTGCTCATTGAAACGGGCTTGAAAAAAGCTTGGAAGCAAACAGAATCCATCTTAAGCGCAGCAGAATTTAAGGCACTCACTGAACATAGAATTGTTTTAGCCGACTGCGCAGAAGGCGATAATCCCGCTGCCCTAAAAGCGGCGTTAGATACAATGGGCGACCTAACTCGTGACCTTGCTGATGAAATCATGGGCGCTGCGGCAAAGGATGCCTTGCTAGAGGGGTAACTCTCCCCCCTTTTTTTCTTCCCCTAGCTGCTGCCATCCATTGTTTTAAATTATGGTAGCCTTAGAGGCTAATTAAAATCTTACAAAAAACTAAGACCAAAGAAGCTTGCGGTTGATATCCATGCTCACGGTTGCGCCCATAGCCTCTAAGGTGCGGTAAACCCCTAACCAAGTACGATCTGTCAGCACAAAATCCCTACTCATTTGCCCACAATGCTCGTGCAGCTTATGCATCAGGTAAGCCCCCTCCTTTATGTAGCCATGGTGACTATTAAAATCAAAGGCCTTGTCTTTGAAGGGCCGGATGTACCAACTGGACAGGGCACTTAAAAACCTATTGGCTTCTGGGTCATCATGATAAGTCACCCCCACCGCTGCCAATGCAGACCTAATATTCATGATGTCTTCTGTGAGCAAAGCCTCTAAAAAGTTTCTATATTTAACCTTAAATCCCGATTGATAATGTTTGATACAGCCAAAATCGAGCAAGCCTAGCCTGCCGTCGGGAAGGAATAAAAAATTTCCTGGGTTGGGGTCGGCGTGGAGTCGCTCCAGATGCATCACCCCATAGTCCCAAAGATCAATCAACAGTTGCCCCATGTGGTTTCGCTGCTTCTGGCTCGGGTTGGTTTTTAACCAATCATCTAAATGCAGACCTTCTAATTTTTCTGTGACTAAAATTCTGCCTGTGGAAAACTCTTTCAAGGGTTCGGCAATTTTTACCAAAGATTCCTTAAGCGCACCCTTAAAATAAAGCAGTTCTTGCAGCTCATTAGTGTAGTCTGTTTCTAAGATAAAATGCTCATGGACCTCGTCCAAGAGAGGCTGCAAATTATCCAGAGAGGTCATGGGTTTGAGCAGGGTTTTAATCAGGTTCAAATCACTGTCTAAGGTATCACCAATGCCTGGGTATTGGATTTTCACAGCCCAGTTTTTGCCTTTATATTTAGCATTGTGCACCTGTCCCAAACTTGCTGCTGCAAAGGCTTCAGATTCAAATTCATCAAAGCAATCTTCAGGGGCCTTGCCCAATTCGGTCACAAATACCTTACGCACAATAGCCCGATTGAGTGCTGGCGCTTGGTTGTATGCTTGGGCCAACACTTTTTGGTACTGTTCTGGCACAAAGTCCGCCGCTTGGGCCAAAATCTGGGCAGCCTTTAAGGCGCTCCCTCGCAACTGGCTCAAGGTTTTGAAAATCTTTTCCGCTTGGGTCTCTCTCGTATTGTTCTCTGAGGCCTGACTGCCAAGCCCAAGGCTGCGTTTGACCCTAAGTTTAGCCTCACTTACCCCAACTGCCACGGCTGTTAAACCCACCTTGCCTGTACGGTGAATTTTAGAAGTGGGTATGGGTTTGGTTTCTTTATCCTTCATGCTTTTCCTTATGACAATCGCAGGTGCAGCCGCAAGACTTTGGCCCTAACTGACTCACTAAACCAGCAAATCCCGCCATGTGGCGCTTAAGCAAAAATTGAAGTAGGTCCATCCCCTTGTTTAAGGCCCCACTTTTAAGCAGGGAGACACCAAAATTTAAACTGAGGTCGGAAAGCTGGACGCTTTGTGTCTGGTTTTTAGATTTATCATTAGACCAATAATACACCAACATATAAAAATAGTCGGCAATCAAAGACTCAATAAAAGCCTGCATCGGTGGGCTAGCTATCTCGCCTGAAGCTATCGCCGCGTTTAAGGCCTCGTTTATGGGCTTACCAAAGACAGCTTTTAACTCATGGATTTCTGCCACAAAAGAAAAGGGTGTTAAGCTGATCTGCTCATTGGCTTCAATTACAAAGGCCCGATCTTTTTCATAGCGCTCTAAAACCATATCAAAATATAGCTGCAATCGTTCTTGTAGGTTGTAACTTTCTAGATCTTTTACCTTATTAAAGATACCAATCGCCTCAAGCATCATGGTTTCCGACTGGGCAAATAAAATTTGCTCCTTAGACTTAAAATAGTTGTAGATCGTCGAACCACCAATGCCTGCCTGTTTTGCCACTGCCCCTAGGGTGGTTTTGCGAAACCCCTTTTCGCCTACCAACTCAACAAAGGCTTTGGTGATATTAGCCCTGACTTTATCTTGCTCTTTTTTTGATATTTTCATTGTTGCTCCTATTGCAAAAATTATCCCCCCCTTTAAAAGGGGTTCCTTTCACGCCCTGACAAGGTCGTATTTACTAGCTTGGCTACTCTTCTTTTTAGTATTTTAATACGAAAGTATATCCTAAAACTAAGGCTTTTATCTAACTATAGCAGTCAAATTCTTTAAAGGTCAAATTTTATTTATAGCGAGACTTTTGCAATCCTTTCGCATTAGTGGTTTATTCGAGCAGCGAATAAGCTTACTTAAGCCATTTATGGTTTTTAATCGCGCAGCGATTAAGTGTCCCCAAGCGATTTATCGCTTGCTTATAAAACCCGCAGGCTTTTACTAAATTCGCCTACAATTGCTAGGATGGTCTATTGATTTGAGGTGAATTTTGTTAAGTGGCTGAGAATTGGCGATAACTAGCTTTGAGGTAAAAGGCGGGTTTTTGCCGTTCAAAAAAAAAGAGAGAAACAAACCATAATTTAGTCATATTTGAATAACCTTCCTGCGGAGATGAGACTAAAAAGTTACTCCGAAAGCATCAATTTTTTACCGTCAAAAAATATTTTTTTTGTATCATAACTAGCTTTGCGCCGACTCCCCAAAACCCGACTTCCTACCATCTTGGTTTTTAATTTAAATAATGATAACAATAAATTCAAGTTGTGAACAAAATTGGAGAAAAAATGCGCAGCGTTCCTCAGTACGACAAACTAATGTGGCCAACTTTAAAAGCAATAAAATTACTTGGAGGCTCTGGCTCTAATGCCGAAATTGTTCAAGAAGTGATTGAACAGGAAACAGTTCCTGAAACTATTCAAAATGAGCTTCATAACACAGGCCCAATGACAGAGCTTGAATATAGAATGGCTTGGGCAAGAACCTATTTAAAAAAATATGGCGCACTTGAAAATAGTGAGAGAGGTGTTTGGAGCATCACTGACTTTGGTGCCAAAATCCTAGAAGAGCAAATTCCAAAAATAGTGATGCAGGTTAAAGACAGCTCTTTAAAAAGCAGTAAACAAAAACAATCATTAAAGCAGCAGGAAGACAGCTCTGCCGAACTCGAATTAAACTATAGCTGGAAAACTGAGTTACTAGATGTACTTAAAAACCAAGTCTCCCCTGAGGGCTTTGAAAGACTCACCCAGCGCATCCTCAGAGAGTCTGGTTTTGTCGAAGTGACAAGGCAAACAAATGACAAAGGAATTGATGGATTCGGCGTATTGAAAATTGGATTGCTATCCTTTCGTGTTATTTTTCAATGCAAAAGATACAAGGATTCTGTTAGTTCAGGTGCGATTCGCGACTTTAGAGGCGCTATGCAAGGTCGAGCTGACAAAGGTCTTTTTATGACCACAGGGTCATTTACCGCAGAAGCCAAAAAAGAAGCTTTGCGGGATGGCGCCCCTCTTATTGATTTATTTGATGGGAATGAAATCTGCGACCTAATTAAAAAATTAAAACTTGGAATTGAAATTGAAACTGTTGAAAAAGTTATAGTCAAATCTGATTGGTTCACCAAAATATAAACTTTTAAACCAAATTAAATAAAAACCACCAAGAAACGAAGCCCCTTCCCTAATCTAAAAAGGCTTGATAGGGTAACAGGATTATTGTTAACCCACGACTACCAACGCCTTATGATCGGTTATTTAAAAAAAACACTCTTTGGTTCACACAGCGATAAAGAGCTAAAAAAATACGCTAGCCTAGTGAATAAAATCAATGAGCTAGAACCACAGTTTACAGATTTAACCGAGGCAGATTGCAAGGCCAAAACTGAAGAATACAAAGAACGCTACCAAAAGGGCGAAACCCTAGACGAGCTTTTACCAGAGGCATTTGCCTTGGTGAGGCGTGCCTCCCAAAACTCTTTGGAACAAAGGCATTTTGATGTGCAGCTACTCGGTGGCATCGCGCTACACAAGGGCCAGATTGCAGAGATGAAAACAGGTGAAGGTAAAACCTTGACCGCCACCCTACCCCTTTACCTAAATGCCTTAACAGGCAAGGGTGCCCACCTGATTACTGTAAACGATTACCTTGCTGAAAGAGATGCAAAGTGGATGGGCGAGGTTTATAATTACCTCGGGATGACTGTGGGAATCATCACCAATAACATTGACGATTTTGACCGCAGAGAAGCTTACAGATGCGATATCACCTACGGCACAAATAACGAATTCGGATTTGATTACCTTCG
>JASJGK010000186.1:0-28212 GCA_033791585.1 SAR324 cluster bacterium
CCCTTTAAAATAGACTTCTGATAATTTATATAGAGTTAAGTTATTTCGATTTAAGGTAGGATTTTTTACATTTAGAATAAAATGTGAAAGGGCTTTTAGTGAGGTGGCAATGAAATTTAAAAGATTTTCGAATCAAATATAGAGGGTTGCGAGGCAGATGGATGCCTAGATAAGTAGAAGTTTTGGCAGGTGGTTGCCTAGATAAAGCAAGCCTCGCTGATCTAGCAGCAAGGCTAAAGCCTGAAAAAAATTTAAGCCTTTACTGACTGATCAGAAAGCTCAGGAATATCGTCAGCACTCTTAAAATACCAGACCTTTAAGGCTTCAGATTTACCTCTGACTGTAACCTCACCAGAGGTGGCATTTTGCGCCTTCACCCCTGAGTTGCTAAGCACAGCATCAGAACAAATCATAAAAGCCCCTGCCTCTTTAGTAAGGGATTCAAGCCTGCTGGAGGTGTTTACTGTGTCGCCAATGGCAGTTTGAGAAAGGGCTGTTTTATAGCCCATTTCGCCAACAATAGCCTTGCCAAAATGCAAGCCAATGCCAATTTTTAAGGGTTCTGCAAGGTCACTGGTCAGCTCACTGTTCAATTTATTCAATGCTGCATCCATTTCTTTTGCTGCCTGTAAAGCTTGTTTAGTCGCAACCTCTGCACTTTTACTCAGACCAAATATGGCCATGGTGCCGTCGCCAATAAACTTGTCTAGATAGCCACCATTTTTTTCAATCACTGTTCCCACCATTTGGAAGTAGCGATTGAGAATAAAAACCACATCATAGGGCAGGCGGTGCTCAGAAAATTTTGTAAATCCACGAATATCTGAAAATAAAATTACGACTTCCTTTTCCTCACTGACAAATTTTTGAGCCTTGCCTACACCTTGAACAGAAGCAATTTCAGGGGAAATAAGCAGATCCACCTGGGCATCATTAATAGCCTTTGTTTGGCAGGCTAGGCGCACGTTAGCATTGGTTTTAAAGCGCATTAAAACCTCCTTTTCTTTCGCTGCCATAGGCTCAAGGTTTTCAGCTCCCTCTGAGATATAGACTCTACAGGTGGAACAACGTCCATGGCCTTGGCAAAGTTGGGCATGGGGAATATGGGCAAAATTACTAGCCTCTAAAAGAGTTGAGCCAGCTGAAACCCGTACGATCTGGCCATCGGGGTAACTGATTTTGACCTCTTTACCATTGTCATTGGTAGTTATGGCCCACCTCGTTGCTAAAATAAGAAAAATTATAGTCAAATAGAGGCTTCCCCCTTTGCTCGCCCAATTCATTTTATCATTTTCCCAAGTTGGCACTTTTACAGCATCTTTAAGGATTTCAACAACCCATTCTGGCTGCATTTTTGCCTTTTCGCTTACTTCATGTGACGCAGACAAAATTCCTGCGTAGGCCAAAACAGGAAAAAGCACTAACAAAACCAAAATTGTATTTTTATAGTGGTTAAACCATTCTTTTGATTGCATATAAAACCAAACACCCAGGCCAGCGTGAATAACTACCAGAGTAAACATGGTGCTCAACATAATTGCATTGAGGGGCGCAGTGGCAAAGCCTAACAAAGTGAGTTTATAACCTACGTGAATATCCAGTAATTTGTGACTGAGAATATAAGTTGTTAAATGACCTATGAGTAAAAAGGGAATCAAAAAGCCGGTTAAATATTGCCATTTTTGGTATTGAGTCAGACTGCGAAATGAATAGCGCCTTAATATAGCTTCACCAGCGCAAAAGAAATGAGCTAACAGGGCCACTATAAAAACCCAATTGGTTAGTTTTGAATCGGCAATCAGTTCAAATAATTTGCCTGTAATCTCTATGCCTTCCAGCCCAAATATTCCCCCTGCATGACCAAGGAGGTGGAGGGCTAAAATAGTTAATAAAATCCAACCACTGGTTGTACGAATTGTTTGTAGTTGTGGCATGGTTAACTTTTGGAAAATTGGAGTTAGTTGTTTTTTAGCTGAGCTTAAGCCATTTACCTAGGATTAGCAATTATCTAAAGAAAAATTCATGTCTCTTTTAAGGGAGGTTGAAAGTCTCAAAATTACTAATAGAAATCCCTAATTATTTTGTATTTTTACCTATTGCTTAAAGTCAAAACCCCTAAGCATATCTTGGCTTTTCTTTTAATTTAAAGTAAACTTAAGGACAAATATCTAAGGAAAACACATGATCAGCAAAATGCCCGTTTTATTTCTTACCCATGGTGCGCCCCTTTGGCTGACCGACCCTGAAAAGGGAGAACTACTGGGCGCATGGGGCAAGGCTTTGCCTACCCCTAAATCGATTTTAATAGTCAGCGGCCACTGGGAAACTGAAGATGTTGTTGTAGGCGAAGAATGCACCCACAATAATTTGATCTACGACTTTGGTGGCTTCCCTAAAGAGCTCTATCAGTTCCAATACCCCGCGCCAGCACCCTTAGATTTAAGTAAACGATTGGGTGAATTGTTAAACAAAGACTTGGCAAAATCCACCAGAGGGCTTGACCACGGTGTTTGGGTGCCCCTTTACCACATGTGGCCTGAAGCAAACATACCCATTTTACAAATCTCCCAGCCTGTAGGTTTAGATGCCCAAGGCCTTTTCAAATTTGGTCAGGCCTTAGCCCCTTTACGAGAAGAAGGTGTTATGATTATAGGTTCAGGCTCTGCAACCCACAATTTAGGGATGCTCGATTGGAATGGTGGAGAGCCAAATAAGGTAACAACAGACTTTGACGATTGGATTGAGATGGCTTTGTCTGGCAAAGACAAAGAGGCCTTGGTAAATTTTAAAACCGCTTCCCCAAGTTATAAAATCAACCACCCAACGGATGATCACTTTTTACCGCTCTTAATCGCTGCTGGCGCAGGTTGGGATTCAGAGGTAACTTATCCTATATCTGGGTATGATTACGCAAATTTAAGTTATAAAATGGCAGCTTTTGGTTGATTCTGGAGCATGAGTTTTTACTATTGTAGTCTATTCATTGAAAGAAAATCAAAAGTGGAAGCAGTAGAGTATAGTCAAGGTACTTTAAAGTGAAACTAAAGTCCTAAAGAGTGAAGGGAATAAAAATAAGCATTTGTAGCGACCACTCTCCTAGCTTTTTAGCTGGATGGGCATGTCGTCCACTGCTTCTTCTTCCTCTTCTTCGTATCCACCGCTGGACGCAGATCCTGCACCAGCGCCAATGTCGCTATGTATCAAAGCGTCAATCCTGAGTATCGCTTCTTCTGCGATCTTTACATACTTATATTCTTTAGAAGTATCTAGGCCTCCAACATTGCTCAACCATTTGATGGCAATTTCGCACATTTCTATAAGGGTCGACTTATTCATTACAGCTGCTGAAAATTCAATAGCATTAATTAGGTTCTGGTAAGGTGCAAATTCGGATTGGTGGCGGATTGACCTTTTTTTCACTGATTTGATCATAGCTAAATTTAGCTTAAAGACCCTGTAACCCAGTTTTTTCATGGTTTCCACTTCCCTTAAAATAACGGCTAAACGAAATTCAAAGAGCAACCTTGAAGAGTGAACCCCAACGATTTTCAGCCTCATGGCAGGCGTGGTGCTACCAAGATATTTAATCGCTTGGTCCACAAAGGGCTCAAGGATGGGAACCTTTACCAGAGTTTGCAAAATTCCCATGGTCATGTTCACCATTTCATCGGCAGTGCCATGTTCCATTTTTTTTGTAGGCAGGCCTGCCTTAATGTATTCCACAGCTCTTTTGATTGATAAAAGATCAAAGCGGGTGTGCATCTGGGAAGATTTATTAAAACTTTTACTGATAAAAGCTAGCATATTGGCGCAACCTTCTTTTTTCTCAAAGAGGAGATCGTTGATCTGCATCGCATAACTCAGGTTCATACGTAAGTTAGCATAGGGGCCATCATTATTGACCATCTCATATACTGACTGTTGGTGCCTTTTTAGCTTCTCTAGGTAACGAAAATAGATCTCGAAAAAATGTTGCAGATTATAAAGAGACAAACCATCACTGACCACTGCGGTTGCGGCATCAATCACCCCAAGCTTTAGCCCATCAACAATGTCTTTATTTTCGCCTCTAGTATTTTGCAGCATCTTGTTGGTGCAAATGGCGCTGAGCATATATAAATCACGAGACCGAGGATGCAAATTCAGCAACCTTTGGATCTCCATCTTGGTCGACCCAGGGGTTTTTTGTGCTGTATCCTTCAGTTGGTCAAGCTTCTTATCAGATAAATCCCCTTTTAGATTCATCTTCATCTTCTTTTTCTTGGCAAAAAGGCTGGCTACCTTCCAGTAAGAATCAATTTTAGGAATCAAGACGATGGTTGCATCAACTAAGGAATGCTCAGTGCCTACATCCCTAAGTTTCGATTGTCCAAAGACAAAGTCCTTATTAAAACCTTCTGATTTTTTTTCTAAAAAAGCTTCTTGGTCCTTACGGACGTTCATTTTTTTATAACGTTTCTTCTTTGCTTTAGCCTCTGCCTTGGCAAGCTTGTGCTTTAGTTTTTCTTCTTTGGTTTTTCGTTTTATCAGTGGTTTCATATAAATACTTTTTTCCCTAGTTTAATAAATATGCCATAAGTAAGTAAATTATACTACTTTTTAAATAGCCATTGGCTCTGTCCAATAAAATTGCAGCTCTAGACTTTAGTCTTTAAAGGTCGACTTCTAGTAATATACAAAATTTCTAAAGGGAATGTTAAATGCATTGTCTTTATGGGGTATTTTGTATGCGACTTGTTAAGTTTTAGGGTGAACCCATTTTCTATAAAAAGATTGCTAGATGCGAGATAGTTTTAAGCAAAAAATAATAACCACTTGCAACAGTAAGATTGAAAAAAAGGGGACAAATGTCGGTTTGTCTTTTTACGCTTTTTTTGCAAATAAAAATGATAACCCTGAACTCTTAATGGAAGTGGCTGGGTGGTGGATTTTGGAACACAAATTAAACCATTTTGAAAAAGCAACCAAGATAAGGGATTTAGTCACGGGCTAAAGCCTAGAGAAAAAACGGCTAAAAAATGAGTGAACGCTAAGTTTTAATTGAGAAATTTATATTATTATGAAAAAACTACAACTTTTTGCAATCTGTTTGAGTCTGGTCTTTACTACGCCCTTGTTTGCAGAAGGAGTATTCCTTAGGGCTGGATATGGCACAAAACAAATCTCTACAGACTCAGGTTACGGGGAGTTTTTAAAAAACCGCTACGGGACAGAGACCCTAAACTTGAGCGGCGGGGTCTTTTCTGTCGGTTTTCCCCTTATAGGTGGAACTTGGATATTAGAACAATCAACCCTGTCAGCATCACCTACTTATACGGATTTAAACGATACCACTGCGTCATATACAATTGGCCTCACATCCCAAGTATTAGGCCTTGCTTTTGAATTGACTCCCGATTGGGATTTTACCCTAGGTTATGGCAAAGATACCTTGAAACGGAGTATGATTGGTTACCAGTCATCGGTAGTAACAACAGATAATCTAAGTACCAATGATGGTAGTGATACATCCGAGATTACTGGCACCCATTACATGGCTCAGCTTTTATACCGTATATTTGGAGAATCTAACAGAGGTGACATTGGTTTTAGGTATGATAAAGGCACTATGACCATTCCTGAAGATGATGTCCGCCCCGCTGTTTCCCAAGACGATGGAACGCCCTTGGCCTCTGAATTTGATTTGAGTGGGTTGGTTCTTCTGTTTAATTTTACATATGGATTTTAAATGAAAGCACTTACTTTGATGCTGGTTCTTTTGACAAGTTTAAGCTTTTCCAGCTGTGCCGATGCACCTGACCCAACGGCAGACAATGCTTCAACAGGCACAGTAAATGACTACTACTCGGTGGGAACTGAAATCTACCGCTGGCCCAGTGGAAAACGCATTACCATTTTGTTACCTGCCAATTCTGATGTATCCACTACAGGCTATACCTCAGCCCACAGGGTAGCTTTTTTAAAGGGTATCACTGATTGGGATAGCACCATAGATGGTGCGGGAATAAGCTACGAAATAGTTACTTCAGGGACTGCTGATATCATTGTGAGTTGGAGCGCTACTTTAGGCACGGGTATTTTAGGCTATGCCACCTCTGCAGGCTATATCAATATGGCAACCTACGTTTATTCTGCAGCCATTTCAACTGACACTATATACACAACTGCAAACCATGAATTTGGTCACGCTCTGGGTCTGTGGTCTCATTCTTACGACTCTGCCGATGTGATGTACCCATACGAAATGGGGGTAACAATCTCAGGCCGAGACAAGGCTACCATGGCTTGGGTCTATACAAAAACAGCCACTTATACCCTTACGGGTACAAGTTCAACTGCTCAACCGCCTGAGCAATCTTGCAGCTTTAAGGTTTCCCCAACTAATTAGTAAGGCTAGACAACAATATTTTTTGCTTTCTTTGTTTAGCCCTACGTTCTCCCACTTTACTAGTTTTTAGCATTTAAGAGGTTTGTCTGTTTTGGGGCTAGAATTGTATTGTAGATTACTGATGTGGAAGCAAAAGGCAAAAGGTTAAAAAACTTGACTTAAACCACGTCATTTCTGTTATAATTAGACCGTTAATTTATATTTCTATTTATGTTCAAGTTTATAAATCCTTACCGGTAGCTAAGGGGCGGATGCTTGCTAGAAAGTTACAATCATTTTATTTTGAGATACATACATGAAACTAAAAGTTTGGGTTAAATTAAGCCTAAGTTATTTGATCCCTATATCCATAATGATTGTGATTGGATTTTGGTCCTATAATATCAGTAAGGATATATTATATAAGGTTGTTAAGGCGAAAGAAAACCAAAATTATGCCCTAGTAGTAAAGGACATGACCGCCCAAGTGATCCAGATTCAACAATGGTTGACGGACATTTCTGCCACAAGGGGCCTAGATGGATTAAATGATGGTTTTGATGAGGCTCAAAACAACTATGACGGCTTTATGGTTAATCTTGGTAAATTTGAAAAGCTATATCAAAAGATTGGAAATAGTGAAGGGCTAAGAGAGTTAGCTTCTTTAAAAATGGCCGTTTCAGCCTTTTATGAAACAGGTAAAGTTATGGCCAAAGCCTACATTGAGCAAGGTCCAAGCGGTGGAAATAAAATCATGGGTGAATTTGATACTGTTTCCTTGGACTTGCAAAAATTACTAGTTCCCTTTGTAGATGAACAAGTAAAACAGTCTCGAACCATAGCAGACGAGATAGTAGACATGGTTCACGAATTTGTAGAGCAGATTGAATATTTGATTGCTCTATCTATAATTCTCACAGGGGGCATTGGTTATTTGATCAGTCGCTCTATCATACGGCCTTTAGGTGGCGAACCTGATGATATGGCTGAAATAACCCAAAAAATCTCCATGGGTAATTTAAACTTTGTGATAGACCAAAAGGAAGCTGCGCACGGGCTATTGTGTCATTTGCTTAGCATGTCAGAGGTCTTGCACCGACGTGTGATGTTGGCTCGTAAAATCTCGGAAGGGGATTTAAATTTAACGGTAAAGCTTGCCTCAGAAGACGATACCTTAGGCAAGGCTTTCCAAAAAATGATTAAAGACTTAAATCATTTGATCAGCCAAATATCAAATAATGCAGCGGTAATTGAACTTTCTTCTAACAAGCTCCAAGCCTTTGCGGGGCAAATGAATTATACGGCAGAGGAAACGAGTAATAAAGCAAGTTTTATCTCTGACGCTAGCCGTGAAATGGGGAAAAATATTGAATCTGTTGTAACTTCTACTGAAGAAATGAGTGTGAATATAGGCTCTATTTCTGATTCTTCTGTGCAAATGGGCCAAAATGTTGGCTCTGTAAGGGATACGGTCAAAGAAATGGCCGATGCTATCGGTCAAGTTTCTGTGCAAGCCAATAAAGCCTTAACCGTGGCGCAAGAGGCCAGTGCTATGAGCGAATCTGCAAACGGAGTGATGGAAGCCCTAGGTATTTCTGCAAATGAAATTGGTGATGTAACCAGTTTGATTAAGGTAATAGCCCAGCAAACCAACCTACTTGCCCTAAATGCAAATATTGAAGCTGCCTCAGCAGGTGAAGCTGGTAAGGGGTTTGCTGTTGTAGCCAATGAAATTAAGGGGCTTGCTAAACAATCTGCTGGCGCTGCTGAAAATATTGCTACTAAAATTCAGGGAATCCAAGAACAAACTAAATCCTCCATCGAAACCATCAATCAAATGGGCGCTGTAACCTTGGAAGTGACAGGTGCCTCAACTGAAATCAATGAGATGGTGAAGGCCCAAATCACGGCTTCCACCACCATTGCCAGTAGTATGGACCAAACAGAAGCAGCAGTTACAGAAATGTCTCGCATGATCGGAGAAATGGCAGATGTGGCCAAGGGTGTGGCCACAGATACAAGCCACATTAAGGTGAGTTCAGATCAAGTTTTAACCAGCGCAGGCCAAATTGCTACCTCTTCTATGATGACAACAGCTGGCATTGGTGGAGTAAAACAAAGTTCTGAAGACTTAAGCGGCCTTGCTGAAAGCCTTACAGGCTTGATTGCTCATTTTAAGCTAAAGCCTGCTGGCCTTGATAAAGAAAAAGAAACAGCAACAAAAGAAAAGGCATAGAATCTTAAGGTTCCGTCATTTTTTAAAATCTATGGATATTTAATGAAATTCCATAGATTTTAAATTTTTCTCTCAGACTCTTTGAGTCTCCAACAGATTCAAAGAGAATACCTATTCATTTCCAATCTAACAGTGCCTAGCTTTTCTAAATTATCTAATTTTTCTCTGATTTTTCTCTGATTTTAGTAGTTTGAAAAAACTCATTTATTGCTTGTTTTCGATGTCTACCGCTGAGTTTGTGTATGGTAATGTTTTTGGGTGGAGGAATGGTAATTTAATGCTAAGTTTCAGGTTTTCCAGAGATAGGGCAAATGGACCTGACTCTAAATCCAATTTATTTGGCCGCCTAAAATGAAAAATATAACAACAAGAAACGGATTGACGGGAAAGACTCGGCTACCTTTAAAACCGAGATAAAGGACTTTAGATAGAAAAGGGCTATTTAAGGGGAATCTGGCTATAGAGTCAAGGAAGGTAACGGTTGACAGCCCCTCTTGTAAAAAAGACAGGCTTCTAGTGTGCCCGAGTAACTATTGTTTACTAAGAGAGAAACCAAGCCAAATAAAATTTCTATAAAAATTAGGCCTCAGGTGCTTCTTCTGGGGCATCCCCTGAACTTGCGCTTTCAGGGCGATATTTGAACTGCATCCCCTTAATAAAGTTACGTAAAATTTGGTCTTGGCATTTTCTATAATGCTTATGGTCGGGCTTTCTAAAAAAGGCGCTCAACTCGTGTTTGCTAATGCGAAGATCAGCGATTTTCATAATGTCTAAAATGTCTTCTGCCTGCAAGTTAAGGGCGATTTTGAGCTTTCTAAACACAATGTTGTTGGTTAGTTTTTCTTCAGGCTCTGGTTGAGGGCCATCTTTTTTCCCACGTTTGGCGACAATAAAACCATTGAGAAAGCTTGCTAATTGCACATCTTCAATCTCCTTAAAATCCTCGTGGTCATCTTTTTTTAGCCAATCGCTAATCTGGGTTCGGGTCACCTCTAGGCCGCCAAGGCCAAAGGTGGAGATCATTTTAGAATCATCAAAATCAAAGGTGAAACGTACGTTTCTTAATACATCATTGTTGGTCATGGTCTTCCTAGCTGGTTTTTTTTGTATTTTTGGGTTTATTGGATTTGGAGATGGAACTTTTCGTTGCAGCCTTAGTGTCTTCTTCTTTTTTATGGTCCAAGGGTTTAATCTTGCCACTTACAAGCGACTTAAAATAGTCGGGGATTTTTGCCTCAAAGGTCATTTTTTCTTTGCTGTGTGGATGGACCAGGGTCATGGAAGCCGCATGGAGCATCAAGCGTTTGGCAGCTCTGGCCTTATCGCCGTAAACTCGATCGCCTGCAATGGGGTGACCCATTTCTGACATGTGGGCTCGAATCTGATTCTTACGACCTGTGATTAGGTCAATCTCTACTAGGCTGAAATTTTTACTTTCTTTAATCACTTTGTAGGCGGTTTTTGAAAGCTTGCCCTGTTCAGGGTCATTGATAGAATAAACCTTATGGGCTGAGTTTTCAGCCAATATAGTTATGATCTCACCCTGCTTTTTAAACAAACTCCCGTGAACCACAGCGTAGTAAGTCTTGCTAAAATCCTGCCAGTGATCTTGCAAGAAGCCTTTAGCTTGCCTGGATTTACTAAAAACCAGAACGCCTGAGGTATCTCGATCTAGGCGGTGGACAATATGCACCTCGGCTTTTGATTTTGGGTTTCCCTTTTTAACGTAGTCTAAAAGGTGAGAATAGGCAGTGTTGTCTTTAACCTTTTCTGTGCCCACAGAAAGCAAGCCTGCAACTTTATCCACTACAATCAGATCATGGTCTTCATAAATGATAGTCAGGCCTCTTGGCTGATGCTTTTGAGGTGGTTTTTTAAAGGTCTTTTTAGGTACTGGCATTTATTTAGTTTGGGTCTGGACGCTTGATTTTGCGTGAAGGGCTGGGGACGATTGTATTTGTGGCTTAGTCTGCCACTTATTCTAGTTAAGCAAAACCCCAAAAAAGGGTATCTTGATAAGACACATAAATACAGACACTTAGTTTCTGCTTAGCAGGAGGGTTGTGCTGTGAAAATAGGGATTTATAGCCTTATATTGGATTTTCCAACCGAGATTTTGTAGCTCCTCAGCCTTTTTAAGGGAAGGGGTCCAGTCGGCTAGGATTACAGCTTGGATTGTAGTGTTACTTTGGATGTCAGCGACATTTGCTCCTCCCCAAGGGTGCCCAAAGTCACGGGAGGCAAGAATGTTGGCGTAGGTGAAGCCATTTAGAATTTCAGGCATCTCACCATAGGTTATACCGTCAATATAGAGCTCGCCTGTAAAGCCTAACTCAACAGCTTTTTGGATCACCTTATCATAATCGTAAACTACCTCCGAAACCCCGAATACATTCCCTTTTTTAATTGAGGCAAAGATCGGCTCATCGCCAAATTGACTTTGTTTAGGCAGGTTCAAGGTTACAAATAGATTAAAAATCACGAGGCTACCCAAAACAACCAGGCCTACAGACTTAAGCTTTTTGGATTCCAACCAAATCAGAGCATGAATGAAGCCAACAATCACAAAGGGTAACCACAGCTCAGCTTGGTAGCGAGGAAGGCCCCAAAGGACCTTGCGAATAGAATAAAAGGCCACAAAGGCAATCAATAAATGAAAGGTTGCAAAGTAAGCACCTAGCTTTTTTTCTTTAAAAAACAAAGGGGCAAAGGCCAGAGGCAGAAATAGTAACCAAACAGGGCCTATGGCATTCAAAACGTGAAAAAAGGCCTCAAAGTGGGCCAAGGAATCAAGTAAGTGCGACAGCAGGCCATTTTCTTTGGTGCCTGATGCAGGGCCACCAGCAACGATACTGCGAGCTGCAAAGGGCAGGGCCACAAATACAGAAACCAAAGGCCGCAAAAAATCTAGTGAAAATAAACGCTTCCAGTTGTTGCGTTGGAGAAAGACCACCAGCCAGTAAACAGATAAAGTCACCAAGCCGATCAGGGCTGTCGCACGCATAAGCGTGGCAATGGATAAGATTCCAAACCAAAGGGTTACCTTTTCCGCAGTTGGTTCTTCATAAAATAGAAAGAGCAAAAACCCCACCCAGGCTACGGCTGTCCAGATGGAAGGCTCAACAATAACCGAACTATGAACCAGCAAAGGCAGGGTCGCAAGGGCCAGGGCAGCCAGTAAAGATGTGAGCTGAGAAATGCGACTGGATAAAAAATGATAGATATAACCACCCAAGCCGGCCAAAGCCACTAAACCCACTATTCTAAAGCTGGTAACTTTAATCCCCAGTATTGCCGAACTAACCCAAAGGGGCAGTAATCTCAAAGGGGGGTGGATATCAAAGCTGGTCAAGTTGCCCCCGTTGGCAAGGGGCGTGGTCACTTGGCTAGAAATCACAAACAACAGCCCTAGACCAACAAATATAAAGGTACTACGGCCATGTAAGGCCTTTAAAAATATGCCACAGAACAAAACAAATAAAAACAAACCAATGCGAGAAAACTTTTGGATGATGTCGCTAAAGGGCAAAGTTAAACACTGATCAGGGTTGGCATCGCAATAGTTGGAAGCTAGATTCATAGGGACTGATAGGGCTTGGTTTGCGTGGTAGTAGTGATCTGAAACTAAGGAATGAGTCAAAAAAGGGGCGGTTACAAAAACTAAGAGACCTAAAACCCCCAGAAAAACCCAAAAGCTTTTGGTTAGCCGCAGTTTTACCTCACTAAATGAAAAAAAATACCCAATTAATACAATTACAAAGGCCTGATAGAAGCCAAAGGCATCCACTAAAAAACTTGGGCAGCGGCCCACAGGGCAAATGGGCTTGTAACCATAGGCCCAGAGCAGACTTAAGAGCAACAAAAATTTTAGGGGGTTGATTAAAGTCACGTTAGCTAAGGCATCTTATATGTTTACAGTGGAAACTAAAAAGTTAGAGTTTCATATGTTTTTAAATAGTTGTACCCCAAAGTTACTACCAAGTCATTTAAATTTAGAGCAAGTCACAGGTATTTTTTGCAGACAGAATTCATTTTACAGATTAGTTTTTAAGCCTATGTAGCTATTTCTATGACTTTCAAAATAAGAGAAAAATTTGAGGCCTGAATTGAATCAAAAATTCTATAAACAGAGATGGCTATGGCTTCTGGTTGGGCTAAAGGTTCTTGCTGCGGGCTTCTTTACCTCCGGTTATAAAGAGCAATTATTTGTTCCTTTCATCACCCATTTTATTACCACCTTTGAAAATCCCTGGGCTAGCTATTTGGCTAGTGGCGGCAGTTTGGACGCTTTTCCCTATCACCCCTTGATGTTATATTCATTGAGTTTGGCTTACCTGCCCGTGGTCTGGTTGGGAATTGACTCAATTTTTATTCAAAATATCCTCTTTAAAGCCCCTTTAGTCTTAGCCGACTTATTGATTTTTTACTTATTACTAAAAAGCTACCCCCGAAAAAAACTGGCTGTTGTTGGTTATTACCTAGCTAACCCCATTATCTTTTATGCTATTTATCTCCATTCCCAGCTGGATATTCTACCCATAGCCTTTTTGTTTTTGGCCGTATTTTTGGTCGAGAAAGGTCGCTACACAGGCTCTGCTTTAGCTTTAGGGGCTGCCTTTGCTTTTAAAAGCCAAGTGATTTTAGTCCTACCCTTTTTGCTTATCTACCTTTACAAAAAACGTCTAAACTTAAAGAACATCGGCCAATACCTTATTTTTTCTTTAGGTTTATTTGGGTTTTTGGTTTCACCATATATTCTAAGCAAGGGCTACCTCCTGATGGTGTTAGCTAACATGCGGCAAAGTAGTATCTTAGATTCATACGTTATGCTGGGCACAGCCAAGGTTTATTTGATCGTGGTCATGTTAATTTTGATCTATGCTCGCTTTTTGATGTTTAGAAAAATCAACCGAGACATGCTTTTTGCCATGATTGGAGCCTTGTTTATCTTATTAATTATTCTGATCAAACCCTCCCCCGCCTGGATGGTTTGGAATGTGCCTTTTGTTTGTTTTTACTTTATCAAAGCCCACTATAAAGACCAAAGGATAATTCTCTTCTACCTTTCTACTGTTGCGGCTTACGGGCTTTATTTTCTCTTTTTTCACCAAGCGGAATACCAAGATCTTATCTTTTGGGCGAGCGTTGTTGATTTAAAAATTGTCAATGTAACCCTTACCAATCTGGCTTTGAGTCTTTTTGAGGCCACTTTGATTGGTCTGCTTTATGTAATGATCAAATTTGCTCTGCACAGCAATTCGATCTATGCTAAACAAGAGAATACCCTCATAGGCATTGGTGGTGATTCTGGGTCAGGTAAAACGACGATGTTGGGTTTATTAGATAGCCTCTTTTCTCAAAAAATCGTTAAATTAGAAGGAGATGGAGACCATAAATGGGAGCGAGGTGCCAAGGATTGGGACGAAGTGACTCACTTAAACCCAAAAGCCAATTACATCCACCGACAGGCGCAAGATCTAATCGCCCTCAAACATGGGCGGAGCGTTACCAGAACGGATTATGACCACGATTCAGGTAATTTTGTGGCAGGCATTGAAGTGAGGTCAGAGAAGTTGATTGTTCTTTCAGGGCTTCACCCCTTCTTTTTGCCTAAGATGCGTAAAATTACAGACTTAAAAATCTTTTTAGACACAGATGAAGACCTGCGCTGTTATTGGAAATACAACAGGGACACAAAAGAGCGTAGTTACAGCCTAGAACAGGTTAAAGCCCAGATGCAAGAACGGAAAGCTGACAGGGAGAAGTATATTCTACCACAGCGTGACTTTGCCGACCTTGTAATTGGCTTCTTCCCAAAAAACACCTTTGACCCCCTTACTGAGACCCCAGAAATTGGGCTCAAAATCACCACTGGAGCCAATATTAACTTAGAAGGCTTGGTAGCTAAGGCTGACGATGCAAAAGTGGCTATAGAGTGGGATTATTCAGGGGATGGCCATCATCAACATTTGGTTTTTGAAATTGAACCCAAGGCCATTGATTTTGGTTCGTGGGGAACCCAACTGGTGCCCAATATAGAAGAGTTAACAGGCCCAAGTCCCAGTTGGAACAATGGCTTTAATGGACTAATTCAATTGGTGATTTTAATGATCTTAAGCAGCCAAATGGCCGAGGAGAATGCACTTGAAACAATATAAAGGACTCCTGCTGGATCTGGACCATTGCCTGTACGATTACGATAAGGCCCATAAGTCAGCCATGGAAGTGCTATTTGAGTGGGCAGAAGTACTGACAGGTAGGGCCAAGCCAGAAATAGAAGAAGCCTTTTCTATGAGCCGAAAAGCTGTGCACAGCAACCTAAAAAACACAGCAGCCTCGCACAACCGATTATTATACTTCCAAGGTCTATTTGAAAGATTGGGCTTAAACCCGTTGGATGCTGCTCTAGAGGCCTATGAAGTTTACTGGGGGGCTTTTTTTGAGAAAATGGAATTAAGAGAGGGAACTCTTGAGTTTTTAGAAAAATTTGAAGGGGAGATCTGTTTACTAACCGATCTTACAGCCCAGATTCAATACCAAAAAATTGACCATTTGCAACTTGCACCCTATCTCGCGCATCTTGTGACCAGTGAAGAAGTAGGGGCAGAAAAGCCTTCACCCAAGATGTTTGAAACAGGACTTGCTAAATTGGGTTTGCTGGCTTCTGAGGTTTGTATGATCGGCGATAATTATGCAAAAGATTGCCTTGGGGCGGCGAGTGTAAATATCCACTCTTATTGGCTACAAACGGGGCCCGAAGCACAGCCAGAAAACCCTTTGGTCACACACTTTACCACCTTTAATCAACTGACAGAGCTATTATAATGGATGCAATTAAAGACCTAGTAGAAATCTCCAAATACGCAGGTGAACGCATAGACATTGTGCAGGCAGGCGGCGGAAATAGTAGCGTAAAGAATGAACAGGGCCAATTGATAATCAAGGCCAGTGGCTTTACTCTCTCTGATTTAACTATGGAAAAGGGTTATGCGAAAGTAGACAATCAAAAGGTCTTAGACCTTTTTGCTACAGAGCTGCCGACAGATAAAAAAGCCATTGAGACAAGTGGCAATGTGGCCCTTACCGAAGCCCATTTAGAAGGCCCAAGGGCCTCTATTGAAACCTTCTTGCATGCCTTAACTTTACGAGTGACCCTTCATAGCCACCCGATCATAGTTAACCTTCTTGTAGCCCAAAAAGACTGTGAAAAAATCATACACAAACTATTCCCTGAAGCCCTATTGGTTCCTTATTTTACGCCAGGTTTAGAGCTAGGTTTAGCCTTTGATTTGGAATATAAAAAAGCCAAGGAAACAGGTAAAAAACCGAAAGTCGCTTTCTTTAAAAACCATGGATTGTTGGTCACAGGCGACACAGTGGAAGAGGTAATAGAACTAAATGAACAGGTCTTATTAAAACTAGAAGCCTACTTTAAATTGGATATGAGCGAATACCGTAATGGCTCGCAAGTATCAAAACTGGTCAATGAAACCTGTGGGACAGATTGGATTGGTTGGAAGTCAACAAACCCAGAGTTAACAAAACTTTGGGGTGACGAAAATAAGGCTATCAAAGCAGGCCCGCTTTTTCCTGATCAAATGGTTTTTAATGGTCATGCCCCTGTTTGGTTAGCTAATTTTACAGATGGCCAAGCAATAAAAGATTACCAAACAGAGAATATTTCACCGCCTAAGATGGCAATTTTGGGAAAAGACCTTTATTTATTGGCCCCCAACTTAAAAAAGGCCAAGGAAATGGAAGATGTGCTTTTAAGTCAATTGCTTGTTTTTTCAAAGCTTGAGCAAAGCCAATTAGACTTTTTATCCAAAGAAGAATTGTCTTACCTAGACAATTGGGAATCAGAAAAATACCGACAAAAGATATAAACTATGAAGATTGTAATCCCTATGTCTGGAACGGGAAACCGTTTTATGCAGGCTGGCTACACAAGGCCTAAACCCCTAATTGAAGTGGATAATAAACCCATCATTGAACATGTCGTTGGGCTGTTTCCTGGTGAAGAGGATTTTATATTTATCTGCAATCAAGATCATTTAGATCAAACAGACATGCGTGAAATCTTAGAGCGCATTGCACCAAAGGGTCAGATAATTTCTATCGCCCCCCACAAAAAAGGTCCTGTTTATGCCGTTGCACAGATAAATGACCTGATTGACGATGATGAAGAAGTAATTGTTAACTATTGCGATTTTGGCACCTACTGGGATTATCCAGGTTTTCTTAGCCACACCAGAGGCCGCAAGGCTGATGGCGCTGTCCCTAGTTACAAACACTTCCACCCCCACATGCTTTACCCGACAAATTATGCCTTTATAAAGGACGAAAAACAATGGCTGGTGGCGATTCGAGAAAAGGAACCTTTTACTGATAACCGCATGGAAGAATACGCCTCCAACGGCACATATTACTTCCGCACAGGAGCTATCGTTAAAAAGTATTTCAAAGAATTGATGGATAAAGATGTAAACTTAAAAGGCGAGTATTATGTAAGTTTGGTATATAATTTAATGACCATGGATGGCTTAAAAACCTCGGTTTACGAGGTACAACACATGTTGCAGTGGGGAATCCCTGAAGATTTAGAAGAATACCAAAATTGGTCCAATTACTTCGCCAATCTGATACAACCTCACCAAGATTATACCTTGGGTAAGGATTCCATCCTCTTAATTCCGCTGGCAGGCCATGGTAGCCGTTTCTCAAAAGAAGGTTACAAGTCGCCCAAGCCTTTGTTACCTATCAGTGGTAAACCCATGGTGGTACAGGCAGCCAAAGCGCTCCCTCAGGCTCAAGTCCAAGTCTTTGTATGCCTAGATAGCCATTTGGAAGGTTATCCCCTAAAAGAAGCCCTTTTAGCGGCTTACCCACAGGCAGAGATTATTTCACTGGACCATGTAACCGAAGGTCAGGCAAAGACTTGCGAGATTGGCCTAGCTGGTAAAGACCCAAATAGCCCTGTGATCATTGGTGCCTGTGACAACGCCATGCTTTACAACTCCGCAGCTTTTAAGGCTGTGGCAGAAGATGAAACTGTCGATGCCGCAGCCTTTACCTTTCGCAACCATCCCTCTTCATCGCGCAACCCCCAGATGTATGGTTGGGTTAAAACGGCTGGGGATGTTGCTACAGGGGTTTCAGTAAAGGTTCCCATCTCTGAAACTCCAGAGAAAGACCATGCTGTGGTCGGGGCTTTTTACTTTCGCAAATCCGAGTTTTTCTTTAAAGCCTTAAAAAAGATGGAACAAGAAAACATAAGGGTTAACGGTGAGTTTTACGTGGATTCAATGATAGGCGAACTGACAGATTTAGGCCATAAGGTGAAGGTCTTCGAAGTGGAAGACTATATTTGCTGGGGCACGCCAGACGACTATAGAACCTTTGAATATTGGCAAAGCTTTTTCCATAAATGCCCTTGGCACCCCTACAGGCTAAGCCAAGACCCAAGTTTAGAAGCAGATAAGCTTAAAGAACTAGAAGCTAAATACACAACTCATAATCAAGATTTTAAGTAAACTATGAAACTTTCTATCATCGTCCCCTGTTACAACGAAGCCCAAAATATACCCCTTATCCTAAAAGCCTTTGGCTCTGTTATTAAGAGGGATGATGTCGAAGTATTACTGGTAAACAACGGCTCGACAGATGATAGTGCTAGTGTAATGGCCGAGCTTACAGCTAAAACCACCTTTGCCAGAGTGGTGAATGTAAAGGTCAACCAAGGCTATGGGTTTGGGATTTATTCAGGCCTCAAGGCTGCCACAGGCGACTTTGTAGGTTGGACCCATGCAGATATGCAAACCGACCCTAGAGACTCGATCAAGGCCTTAGAAATCTTAGAGTCTAAAACTGACCCAGAAAGTTGGTATGTTAAAGGCTTACGTGAAGGCAGGCCTTGGGCCGATGAGTTTTTTACAGCAGGCATGAGTCTCTTTGAAACGCTATACCTTAAAACCAATCTTTGGGATATCAACGCCCAGCCGAATATCTTCCATAAAAGTTTTTTAGATGAAATGAGTGCTCCACCGAAGGATTTTTCTTTTGATCTTTACGCCCTTTATTTGGCTAAACAAAAGGGCTTGAGTGTAGAACGTTTTGAGGTTTCTTTTCCTCCTCGTATTCACGGGGAATCTAGCTGGAACACAGGTTTTGCATCTAAGTGGAAGTTTATCAAACGGACCTTTGAATTTTCTTTTAAACTAAAAAAGGAACTGTAATGGGAGAGGATAGAAATTTAGAATTCATAGCCCACCGCATTAACACTGTGGCCGAGCTAAAAGCGCTAGACCCTAACTACGGGGTGGAGTTGGACCTGCGTGATTCTGGTGATCGCTTGATCATGGTCCACGACCCCTTTAATGATGGTGAAGATTTTGAAGACTATCTAAAAGTCTACAAGCACGGCACAATGATTCTAAATATCAAAAGTGAACGCATAGAAGATAAGGTCCAAGCTTTGATAGAAAAGTATCAAATCCCGAAATACTTCTATCTTGATTCTAGCTTACCTATGATTGTTCAACTGGCAAAGCAGGGCCAAAAAAATGTGGCTGTTCGCCTGTCGGAGTATGAATCCATAGAAACAGTAATGAATTTTGCAGGTAAGGTGGATTGGGTTTGGATAGACTGCTTTACCAAGTTGCCCCTAGACCAAAAGGACTTTGTAAGGCTAAAGGATGCAGGCTTTAAGCTCTGTTTTGTCTCGCCAGAACTTCAGGGCCAAGACGATAAACTAGAGACTTATAAAGCCTCTTTCAACGAGCAGGGAATCATTCTAGATGCTGTCTGCACCAAGCACTACAACATCCCTCGTTGGCAGAGCTAGCCCATGTTAAAAAAGGAACTGACCCGTTTTTTGGTCACAGGTTGCAGCGCTGTTGCCACCGACTACCTAACCTATTTGCTTTTTCAGCAATGGTTTGATTTAAGTCTAGCCAAGGGCCTTTCTTTTGTTGCCGGCTCGGTGTTGGCCTTTATCCTCAATAAATACTGGACCTTTGAAGTTCATCATTCCACGGCCAAACAATTAGTGAAGTTTACGGCCCTTTATCTATCCACACTTGCAGCAAATGTTTCGGTAAATGCTGCGGCTTTGCAGTTACTGCCTGAGTTTATTACCTTTGCCTTTCTTTGCGCCACTGGCACCAGCACCATTTTAAACTTTTTAGGTCAAAAGTTTTGGGTGTTTATAACGCCAATACCCCCTTTAAAAGACGAATCTCCCTAATCATGTGAGGTGTCAGGTGTTGCTGCTGGGTAAAGGGTAATGGTCCAGGTTCGGTCTGCCGTGTCAGACCAGCTCGCTGGGCTCATGTTGGCTCCGCTCATGTCGTCCATCAATCTGATTGTGCCTGAAGTTGTCTCTGAAACTGAGCCTTCCCTGTGAAAACTACTAAAATCATGGTCTCCACCTGTTATCTGAAGATAAGTGGCCCCGGGGCCAACATAGTCATACTCGTAGGATGTACCGGGGGCGTAAGTCCATCCGCCACTGCTACTTATATTTGATCTGGTTTGAAGTGTGCCGTTATAGTAATAAATACAAGCAGTTTTACTTGTCGATAGTACCACGCAGGCCCAATTGATAATGGGGTTGTCTGTATCTGTAGAGGAATCGGCAAAGGTATTGTTGACCTTTAACAAAATTGTAACCGTACCATCACTATTTTTGCAGCCAGCAACAAGACCCAAAGCCACCACTGCTACCAATAGAAATTTTAGCTTTTTCATCGCTGCCTCCCTATAATTAGGTTAAGTATAGCTTAGATTGATGAATTTGTAAAATTTTTAAAAGGTTGAAATTAGGAGTTATCCACTACGATGGGTGTTTCAAAAATTTCACACTTAGGCAGGGAATTATAGGTGGTTTTAATCCGCTCTTTGAAGGCATCTCCATGCCACTTTTCTGCATTTCCTTTTTCTTTCCAGAGGTATACGCCACCACCGATAAGCTTAACAGGGTCGAAGAGGTAGTATTTCCTGATTAAATCGGGGTTTTGCTCCCAGATTTCTACTGAACCTTTATACTTTTCTAAGACCTCTTCCCTTGTTGCACCGCCTTTAAGCGGAAAGGTAACAATTTCTGTAAACATGGCTATCCCAGTTTTTTTAGTTCGGTCATTAGCTTGGCCTTAAGCTCATCATTGGTAATGATTCCCCTAGCAATATCAAAATTATCGTTAAAGCTTGGAAAAGAAAGGCTGCCCCTAACATCAGCACTAAAAAACGGAGCTGATGCCAAAGCTTGTGCCAATACACTACCCGCACCTGCGGCCCCAGGGGAGGTGGAAAGAAAGACCATTGGCTTACTTTGAAACACCCCTTTTTCGAGCCGAGAACACCAGTCAAAAAGGTTTTTATAGGCTGCCGTGTAAGTTCCGTTATGTTCGGCAAAAGAAACAACTACAGCGTCGCTAGCGGCTATTTTTTCTAAAAAAGCTTGGGCTAGCGCCTGCGGCCCCAGTTCTTTTTCTCTGTCTGCATTATACAGGGGCATCTCATAATCATTAAGGTCTAAAACTTCCACCTCAGATTTTGCGACTAAACCTGCGGCGCAAGTGGCAAGGGCTTTGTTGATAGAGGTTCTGCTAGTACTGGCACCAAAGGCTAAAATTTTCATAGGTAACTTGGATAGGGGTTGTAGTTAATTTACTATAAATTCTGCTAATAAAGTGACTCATTAAAACAAGAAAAGCTAACGAAAGGGCAGCTATTCTAAAGGTGGTAAACTAATTCTCTTGGAGGCAACTATAACTCAATGACCAATTTACCGGCATCTAGATTAAGTCCCTTTGCTAATTCTGGGCTAATTATACCTGTCGCCAACTCCAAAACATAGGGATGAATGGCTTTGGACAGGGCAATGGAGGCCGAACGAGGCACAGCAGCAGGCATATTTGTGACTGCCGAATGAATTATTCCTTTATGAATAAAGTAAGGCTCACTTTGGGTGCAAGGTTTTGAAGTGGCAAAACAGCCCCCTTGGTCGATGGCAATATCCACCAATACAGCGCCTTTTGGTACTAGCTCAATTTGGGCCTCACTCAAAACAAAGGGAGCTTTTTTCCCAATTTGATACACGGCTCCCACCACCAGATCCATACCAGGTAAAAGCTTTTCTATTGTGTCAGCGTCAGAAAGGTCAGTAAGTACCTCAGGCATTTGGTCATTAACAGAATCCAAAACCAAAGGGTTAATGTCTAATAGTCGAACCCTCGCACCCATAGAGGATGCAATTTTTGCAGCCTCACGGCCTGCCACACCGCCGCCCAATACTAAAACTTCACCTTGGGGGTGGTCTATGGTTCCACCTAGTAACACCCCCTTGCCCCCTTTAGAGCTGTGAAGAAAATTGGACCCCCAAAGCACAGAAAGCCTGCCTGCAATCGCGCTCATTGGGGCTAAGAGGGGGGTACTCTTTCCTTTTCTAACAGTTTCAAAGGCTGTAGCCGTTAGTTTTTTGGCCGCCATCTTCTGGGTTAGTTCGGGGCCACCTGCAAGGTGAAGGTAGCAAAAGAGATGGTGCTCAGGGGTTAATAGGGCTAAATCGCCTGTCTGAGGTTCTTTGACCTTTACAATCAATTGGGCTTGCCCATAGAGGCTGGCCGCATCTGGGACAATTTCAACCCCAAACCTTAGGTATTCCTGATCAGAAAAGCCTGCGCCAACGCCTGCTGTAGTTTCTAAATAAAGCGCCGCACCTGTTTTCATTAAAGCCCCACAGTCCTCTGGGGTTAAGGCCACCCTAGCTTCACCTGTTTTTGTTTCTTTTGGGATTCCAATCTTCATCTATTCCTCATTTGGTCTTTGCTGTTATTGTATAAAATTTTAAAAAACAAAGCAGTAGTTTTTTTACCCTAGTCAAAGAAAATATAGGTTAAAGCCCTAGTGGCAAAGGCAACATGATTTATTATGGAAAATAAGTTAACATAAAGATTAGACATTGCTCAAATATTACTGTTTCCAGTAGGGTAAAGTTAGTTTTGGCTTGCTTTGGGTCTTGGTTTTTTTATCATCAAATTTTTTTTATTATGGCTAGAGAAGAGGCAAAAAAATCGGAAGGCTTAAAAGAACTGGCAAAAGAATCAATAGAAGACCGCCAGCAGGCCCAAGAAAAACGGGAGCAATTAGTAGAAAAGGCGGCCCGCTATGAGGCCGAAGGGGCACCCCTGCCCGCTGCTGATATTACTTGGTTGCTGAGCAATTTAAAACATTTGCCCAGTGAAGCCGCTGGGCCGAACGTTTTGCCGACTGGTTTTTTAAGAGAAAAGCCACTTGGGTCAGAGGCTTTGCAAAAGCAGCTAAATATTTTTAATGGCAAAACTGCCCAAAGTGCCAGTTCCAAACAAGAATTATTGGCCCTAATAGCGGCACACCAGCCCTTAAAGCTGGATAAAATCTTCTTAGGTGGCGGGAAAATACTCAAATCCAATGAAAAAAGAGAAGGCAGTGGATTTTGGTCTTTTTTTACTTTAGAGACCCCAGAAGATAACCAAGCAGTTACAATCTTGCGTCAAAAAATGAGCAGCTTGGTCCATGTTCTCTTGACCCTAAACGCCGAGACAAAGGTTTATGATAAGTCAGTCTACGGCCCCCTTGAGGCAAAAAGTTTTAAGTCTAAGCACCCCTACCAATATGAAGTCGATTCCCTAGATGGCCTATTTGAATTACTGAAAGCCTTAGTAATTTCCACAAATACCCAAGGAGAAGATTTATTTCGAAGCAGGCTGCCTAAAAAGAATCAGTTTATCGTAAAACAGGCCCAGCCTCACTTTACTGCCACAGAGCGCAGCCACAATTCTCAAAAGTTGGCCAAGTTCAAAGAGTCGTTGCAGGGTTTTGAGATGGCTTTAAACAAAGAGGCAGGCTTAAATCAGTTTAATCTTCATTGGCTAACAGATACCTATATCCGTTACCTTCATAGCCTAAAGGCTAGAGTTATTTATGAAATCTACCAGATCAAATATGCCGAAGGCACAGAGTTAGAAAAGTTTAAGACTGAGCTTTGGAAAATTTTAAAGCTGGTTAATTACCTTTTAACCCTGAACAACTACCTTAAAGATTTTAAAAAGCTGACCCAAAACCTAAGGGACCCCAAATTCCGCTTGAGTATAATGGCTGGCCCGAGGACGGTAGATATTAAAAATGCCCTTGCCAGCTTGAAAGGTAAAAATTCAGTTGCTGAAAGTAGCACCGAGGCCAGTAGTTACTTTGTGAAGGGGATGGCGCCTGAAGATTTGCTCAATATGGTCATGAAGCATGCTATTTTATTGGCTCGAATACCAGCCTTTAAGGCGCATGCTCTAAGAGTCGCTAAGCTTTTTTCTGCAAGTAGCAATGTTCAAATTCTCTTGATGTCTCGGCGCATTGTCGCCACCACGTTGGAAACAGAATTTAAACTTGCTATCGCTAGTGCAGGCGCGATTAGGCAGTTTCAATTAGGGGCGTTAAAAGATGACATCTTTGATGTGCAAATTAGCTCTAGTGAATTGATGCGAAATGCCAAAGAGCGCAAAGAGCAGATTCACCTCATGACCAATCTTTTTAAATTTTGCGCCAAAACCATTGAAAAATACGCTCAAAATATTGATATTACCACCCAAGCGGCGGTTGACCCTTTTCGCAAGATCATTTGGATTATTGAAAAGACCCACAGCCTTAAACTAATGAGTGGGGATCTGGTTCGCATCATTGACCACAAGGGGCCTGGGTACATTAATACCCTGAAGAAAAACAATAAATTCCCCAGTGAAACCCTGGCAGTGAATGAAAAGGGAGTAGCCGAGAAAGTCAATCCTTACCAGCGCTTTAATGCTCTTGCTAATTTTGGTTTGATCCAGATCGAAGACCTTACTTTTCACCATAAACAGCAGACCCAAAGGCCTAAAACTAGAGAGACTACCGAGCGAAGCCGAGGGGCTGGCAAGCGCATTTAGTTTTCCGATGGTTAATCTTTATTTGTTGCCCTTGTAGACTAGTGGCTTGGCCCTAGATATTTTAAAGTAGAGGTTTGGCCGCTAGGTCTTTTAGAACCAATCCAGAAGCAAGCTGGCCGCAAGCAGCTGACACATCCTCACCCTTTGCTTTGCGAATCAAGGTAGGCACTTGGTAGCCATCGAGAATTTTTTTAAAGGCTTCAATCATTTCAATGCTAGGCGGCTGAAATTTTGACTGAGGAAAGGCGTTAAAAGGAATGAGGTTGATGTAAGCCTCCTTGCCTGAAAGTAGCTCGCCTAGAGCCTTTGCATCGTCTTCAGAGTCATTTAAGCCTGCAATCAAAAGGTATTCATAGGTTACAAACTGTTTTTTTTGTAAGGGGATAGATTCAATTTGTGCAAGAACCTCTGCTAAGGGGTATTTTTTGTTCATGGGGATCAGTTCACTTCTAACATCTGAATGAGTGGAGTGTAACGATAGAGCTAAGTTCACTGGGGGCATTTCTTTCGGCCAACGCTTCAGGCCAGGCAGGTAGCCTGCCGTAGAAATAGTGATTTTTTGGCTGCCAATAGAGCAACCCGATTGGGAAAGGAAAATCTCACAAGCCTTTTTTACAGGGTCGAAGTTGTGGAGTGGTTCACCTTGGCCCATAAACACAAGGTTTGAAATGGGAAAAGCCTCTTCTCTATTTTCCTGGACCCAGTGCCAAGCCCCTAAAAACTGCCCAACTATTTCAGCGGTGGTCAAATTTCGGCTCAAGCCTTCTGTGCCTGTAAAGCAAAAAGAGCAATTCATAGCGCAGCCAACTTGCGTAGAGATGCACAGGGAGTATTTACCATGAAATGGAATCAACACTGATTCCACTTTTTTTCCATCTTCAAGCTCAAAAAGGAACTTTACCGTGGAGTCTTGGGCTTCTTGTGCCAGACTGATGTTGGGTATAGTGAAGTCAATTTGATCCTTTAAAAATGTAAGAGTAGCCTTGGAAACTTTATTGTAATTATGGCCCTTTAACTTCTTTTTATAGTGGTAATTATAAAGAATAGTGGCGGCAGAGGGGTTTAAGCCCTTTTGCATGAGGACTTTAGTTAAGTCCTCTAAGGACAGGGCAAAAAAAGACTGCTTCAAAGGGGGATTTGTAAGGGGCACTTTAGTCAAGGTCACGAACGTGAAGCAGGCCTTCTTTTATCAAACGGTTAATATGTTCGTCATCAAGACTATAATAGGAAGCCTTGCCCACCTTTCTAAAGATTACTAATTTTAAGTTTCGTAGGATTCGTAACTGGTGAGAAACTAAGGAATCACTAACTTGAAGCATCAAAGCAATATCACCTACACAAAGCTCGCTTTTCAACAGAGCGCAAATGATTTTTAACCTTGTAGGGTCACTCAAAGCTTTGAAAGTTTCTGAAAGCTCAAGGAGTTCTTTCTCGGATGGAATGGACTTTTGAGACTTTTTAACAGAGCTAAGATTTACAAAGTTTTCTTCAGTTGTGTCGGTCATATTTTAATGGGTACAAAGACTTAAAAATGAATTCAATTTCCTATAGTTTATACCAAGCTGGTCAAAGCTTGTCAAAGTTTACCCAAGTTCTAATTAGGTTTTTAAAATCTTAAATCCCCCTTGAAAGGGGAGACTTTTCAAGGGGGTGCAAGCATGGATGTTATATTATGCTCTCGGCTCCATGCTGCAATGAATTTAACCTGCAAGATACCTTAAATGATCATTTTTTAACCTCTTCGAGCTACAAAAAGTCTGTTTTAAAGTTAAGAGTAACCCCCCTTGAGGGAGGAATAATCGCAAGGGGGATCATGCAATGTGAAATGGGTTTCAAGCCATTGGCTTCACATCACAATTGTCTTAGCCTTAGAGCTTAATAAAACTCTTTTTCGAAGACTAATTTGGCTCTATAGTCTTCACTGGCATCGGTCATTCCAAAAAGAACACCAACTTCCCACTTTACAGTTCCAAATTGCTGGAAGATTACTGGCCCAATGATGTGTTCTTGATCTTGGTATGAGTTAAAGTCACCTAAGTTGCCTAAAAAACTGTAAAACTCAATAGCAGGTGAAAAGGTTTTATCCATTCGGTAAAGGAGCCTCATGGCGCTTTCAACCTCTGTCTCTGTATCGTCAGAGGCGATTTTTTGCACAAAAACAGGGTTCCAAGTAAGGTCGAGTTGATCAAAAGATTTTTCAAGGAGTATTTTAAATTCTAAAACATCATCTTTGTTAAAATCTTTGTTATAGGTTTGGTATTCGATGTAAGTCCCTATATCTATGAATAGTTCACCTTTTTCAAAAAATTGGCTCACAAGCCTCAACTTTGATTTTTGGTATTCAAATGACTTGTCTTCAGAGGTTTCAAACAAGCCCAGATACAATCCAATTTGGTGCATTTCGGCAAAAGAATACTCCACTTCAAACTGTTGTTGCATCTTTGTGGCATCACCTGAAACTATGTAATCATTGTAGTATTCAATAGCAATTTCACCTTCTTCGACCAAGGGACTATAGACCTTTTTGGCCTCTGCGCTCGGTGAGCTAAAAAGCAAGAGGGCCAAGGTTAGGGCTAAAACAGGCCCCTGTTTATTTGTTGAGTTTGCAGATTTTTTTCCGCTTATAGCGATGTAAAGGCCGATAAATAAGAGATAAGAGAAGTAAATCATAATTTCCATCAAAGTGGGGTTTGAATTGTATCCAAAAAATACAGAGAATAGAGAGCCTAGGGTAGACTGCTCGCTTAATAGCCATTCACTATTCCAGGCTTCATAGGTAATGGCAGGTAGCATATCGATGCTGATTAAAATGGCACTTGCTGAAGCAAACATGCCTGCTGCAACAAAGAGCAAAAGCCCCGTTGTCGCTTGAAAAAAAACTTTAATATTGATCTGGGCAAACTTTTTAAAGAGCACCAAGACCAATAAACCTGCGCAAATCATACCTGCAAGGCCAGAACTAAAGGCTGTGGTTGTAGAAAAGGCAGACTTATTTTGTACCAAAAGACCACCTAAAAAGAAAACCAACTCGATACCCTCTCGAAGCACCGAAAAGAATACCAAAAAAAAGATACTCGCTAGTTGACCGCTAGACAGGGACTTATCTATTTTATATTTGATATTAGACGAGATTTTTTTAGCATTACTGTTGACCCAAAAAATAAATGTTGTGATCAAACTGGCAGCGAAAAATAAAATACAGGCATTAAAGACCTCTTGGCCCATCCCATCAAACATATCGTAAACCTGTTCGGAAACGCCTGCAAAAATAATACTCCAGATTAATCCTGCGATGGTTCCGTAGATAACATAACCCATTGCCTTTTTTTCTTGCCGTTGGCTAAGAAGGGTGAAGACAATACCAATCACCATTGCCGCTTCTAGAGATTCGCGGAAGGTGACAAGAAAAATTCCCGTGTTCATTCTGCTACCACCTTTCCTTTAGCTGTTTCTTGGTTAAATTCACCGATAAATTCGTATTCACCAGCTTTTAGGGGAGGTAAAAATACTTTAATACTCTTTCCGCCTCTAACGATTTTTTCTCTGTTTAAAGAAAAGGATTCGAACTCTTCAACCGTTTCATCTTGGTTGTCGACAATGAGCAATACTTTAACCCCTACAGGGACCTTAACGATGGCTGGCTCAAATTTATGGTC
>JASJGK010000187.1:0-16232 GCA_033791585.1 SAR324 cluster bacterium
GCAACAGTCAGGGACATTAGAATTAGATAATGCCCTAAATGAGATTAGTAAGACAAGCGAAGGGAATGCTTCGGCTATGAATGAGCTGAGTACAGCCATGGCCCAAGTGGAAATCACGATCAACGATCTTGCAAAGATGGCTGAAGATCTTCAAGAGGAAGTGAATTATTTTACCTATAATAACTAGGGTAAAAATCTCTTTTGTTTGAGGGGCAATAGGCCTTTTTCCTTTGCAAATATTAATTTTGTTTGAAACAAAATGCCTTTTTTGGCCAAAAGGCGTTGGCTTTCCAAAGGCCTGTGATGGTCACGGAGATAAAACTAGAAAACCTGTTTAAAGCCCCTTTTTATCGGCAAATAAAAAATAAGGTGACGCAAAAGTTATCTTTTTTAAGCTTGAAGATTTTTTTGACATTGGTCCCCAAAAAAGGTATTGGTGATAGGTAATTAGTAATGAATACCAAGAGACCCAATATGCACAGTCTTCGAATTTTTCTGTTTCTGGCTTTGCTCTTCTCCTTTTTGCCAGCAACCTATGGCCAATCGAGAATCACTCCTTCTGATGTTTTAGCCCAAGTTACCCAAATTAACAAAGAAATAGCTATCATCAAGCGTCACTATAAGATTTCCAAAAAAGTCGTTGTGAAACCCTTTGTGGCTAAATTAACACCTAGGCACTCTTGGCAGAAATCCTACTTGGTAATGTTGAAGCTAAATGTAATAAGGCAAAAAAATGGTTTATCTCGCTTTCCTATCGGCAGTATGGAACCCTTGCCTGACATTGCGCCTGAGTTGCTTTACGCCCAAAGCCAAAGGATTCTTACCGAACTTACGCTCTTAAAAACAAGATTAGGGATTTTAAAAAAGGTCTCCAAGGCCCCAAAGTATTTTAATAAAAAACCCATTGATGTATTTAATGGGTTACATGAGGCCTCTTTGAATCTTGAGCTAATCAGCCACGAATCTATAGACCCCACTTATGTATTCGCCGAGGTTTTAAGGGTCTATGAAGACCTTTCTCAAATTGTAATTAGCAAGGGGATTCGTGATGATTCCTACCCCCCAAGTAAGGTTCTTTCTGTAACCCCGAAAGATTCTTTAAAGGCTACCTTTGACTTGATGGCACACATACAAAAGCTGCAAAAAAAGGCGGGCATTAAAACCATAGACTTCAGCCCCTTTAAGAAAGGTAAAGAGGTGCACCCCTCTGATGTTTTAAATATGGTGGGCATGTGTTTGGCTGAAATCCAAACGGTAAAGGCTCATATGGAAATCAAGCACCTCACCCCAGCTGCCGAATACCATGAAAGTAAAACACCCAGTGACGTGCACCAACTTTTACGCTGGGCCAGCTTAAAAATTCAAAAAATTACAATTTAGAGCCTAAAAAATGATCAACTTTAACAAATTTCTACTTTGGAGAAGAATGGGCTTTATGGGGATCAGGGCCAAGTTTTTTGTGCTCTTTTACTCTTTAATGGGGGCCAGTCTCATTATCGTCGGTTACCTAGGCTACCAAAACTCACTCAACGCTCATATGAGTAAAGCTAGAGGATTAGTTTTTGATGAAACAAAGGAATCGGCCCAAAAGATCAAGATTTTTTTGGCTAATATCCCTAACGATTTAGACTATATATCTCACTACTACGCTTTAAATCGTTACCTTTATTGGCAAGACATCGGTGTTTCCCAAAAGGCCATAAAGTGGCGTAACATTGCCACTGATTCTTACCGCTCCCTGCTTACCTCTAGAAACTATATTCACACCATTAGTTTTTTAGACCTTGAAGGTACGGAACAAATAAAACTGAGATACAACAATGTTGATGGCTCTGTGGTCAACGAATCTGGGCAAAATTCTCAAAGTAAAAAGAACCATGAGGTTTTTCAAAAAAGTATTAATCTTAGCGAAGGCACAAATTACGTTTCTTCCCTCAATTTAAACATGGAGTTTGGCAGGTTGACCCTGCCCCACACGCCTGTAATCAGTTTCGTAAAGGCTGTTAGGGGTCAGAATAATGTAGTCTATGGGCTAGCTAGGGTAAAGGTCTATGCCAGTGAGTTTTTAGCAACCTTTCATAAAAAGGAAAATAGAGATAAAGATGAACTGAGCAGACAGTTTTATCTTATTTCAGACAAGGGAGATTATTTTCACAATCCTAATGTCACAAAAGAGTGGAATCAGGCCCTAGGCAAGGCCAAGAATTTTAAAAGTGAATTTTCAGGCGTATTTAATATTGTCCAAGCCCAAGAAATTGGCAATATCTCGATTGATGGGAATCTAGTAGCCTTTGAGAGAATTTACCCCAACCCCCATGATCTTACAACCTACTGGGTATTAGTCGGCATGGTATCTGAATCAGATATCTACGCCCAAATGAACTCATTTTTACTGGTTTTTGCAGGCCTAGTGATTTTTCTAGCCATTGCCGTTAACTTTGCCTCCCGTTTTGTTATTGCAAGTAAATTAGCCCCTCTGATAGCTGTTACAAATCGATTAGAATTGTTGGGTAAGGGTGTTTACTCAGAAGAAGTGATCAATTACTCTGCCAATGATGAGATCAAAACTATGATCACCTCAATAAATCTACTTTCCTTAAGCATGAAAAATCTCACCAATCAGGTGGATCTGATTGCCTCTGGGGATTACCAACAAAAGGTTCAAATATTGTCTGAACAGGATACCCTAGGGGTGGCTATTTCCAACATGACAGCAAGCTTGAAGCAAAACCAAGAAGATACCCAGTGGCAAAATTGGTTTAAAGATGGCATTCGAGAGTTAAACCATCAAATTGCAGGGGATTTAACACCAAAGGAATTGGCACAGAAGTCGATTGATTATCTTGGCGGTTATATCGAATCTGCTCACGGGGTATTTTATCGTTATTCAAAAAATGCTGAAGAATTCCCCTTAAGCCTATTAGCCGCCTATATGTTTACCTCAGAAGATAGCTTGTCTGAGGCATTTCAGTTGGGGCAAGGCCTTGTGGGGCAAGTTGCATTGGAACAAAAGGCCAAACTTTTAACTTCCATCAATAGTCCTTTAAACAAAGTCGAAACAGGCACCATAAACTTAACTCCGTTAAACTGTTTTTCATTTCCTCTAATCTTTGAGGGGAATCTTTACGGGGTGATAGAGTTTTCTTCATTTAAAGAGTTTGATAGTGTCTTGCAGCAATTTTTAATAGAATCTTCCAATGCTATCGCAGGCACCCTATATACAGTGTTACAAAAAGAAAAGATCGCCAATCTTTTGGGAGTTTCGGAAATAGCCACCGAGAAGGCAGAAGAGCAATCACGAGCCTTGATGGAAAATAATAGGCAAATGGAAGAGCAGCAACAACAATTGCAGCAACAGTCTGAAGAATTACAGCAGACAAACGCTCAAATGGAAGAACAACAGCAACAGTTGAGGCAGCAAACAGAAGACTTAAAATCGAAGAATGTGAAACTTGCAGAGTCAGAAGAAGACCTAAATAAAAAGGCAGAACAACTGCAAATGTCAAATCAATACAAGTCCGATTTTTTAGCCAATATGAGTCATGAGTTGCGGACCCCGTTAAACTCAATCATTCTCTTGTCCAAAATTCTAAGTCGAGACAGCAAAGACCCTTTAGGGCCAGTGAACAAAAAGAAAGTGGATGTTATCTATAGCGCTGGCAAAGAGTTGCAGCGCCTAATTAGTGATATTCTAGACCTTTCTAAAATCGAAGCTGGGAAAATGGAGTTGCACTTAGAACAGATCAACCCCCAAGTTTTTATAGCAGAGCTGCATGATTTGTTTGAGCCTCAAGCGCAAGAGAAGGGATTGGCTTACAATATAATTGAAGAATACCACGAAAACTTCACTTCAGATAAAAATAAACTAAGCCAGGTAATTAGAAATTTACTATCTAATGCTTTCAAATTTACGGCTCAAGGCTCAGTTACCCTGTCCATAATAAAAAATGACAGCAGTGAATTCCCCATTGAAATTAAAGTTTCTGATACAGGCATTGGGATTCCCGATGATAAAAAGGCCTTCATTTTTGAAGCCTTTCGGCAGGTTGACGGGTCCATTTCCCGTGAATTTGGTGGGACTGGTCTGGGTCTTTCCATTTCATTAGAATTTATCAAGCTTTTAGGTGGAAAGATTACCCCTAGTGACAATAAGGCTGACCCAATCAGTGAATCCAATGGGGTTAGCTTTACTCTTTTACTACCCGACTTAATTGGAGCAGACCTGCCTCACCAAAGGTTGCACTTGGCAGAGGCTACTAAACAAATCAAAACAGCGAATATCACTGCAGTCAGTCGCTCTCAAGACTCAGAGGCTCCTGTGGAAAAGGCAAGGGCGCAAACACCGATCAAGATAGAAGATGACCGACTTAACTTGACAGGCGAGGACACGGTTATATTAGTTATTGAGGATAATCTAGAATTTGCAGCCAGCTTAAAGTCTGAAATAAACGAGCTAGATTACAAAGCTTTGATTACAGGTCTGGGCACAGAGGGCCTTGATTTGATCAAGCAATACAGGCCAGATGGTGTTTTGTTAGATTTAGGTCTACCAGATATCGACGGGCTTGCGGTTTTAGATGAGTTAAAAACCTCTAATGACTATTCTCAAATTCCTGTTTTTATCCTCAGTGGGCAAGATAAAAAACAAAAAAGCTTGGATAAGGGTGCCTTAGGCTTTTTGCATAAGCCTGCAGGGCCAGATGACATCGGCCAAGCTCTACTCAATATGCTTTCTCAAGAAACGGCCTCAAAAAAGATCTTGATTGCTGAGGGTAAATCTCTAAATACTAAAACCATTAAAGATGCCTTTGGTGGGGATAAAGCCCAAGTGCAAAGTAGTAAAAGTTTTGCAGCCATAAAGAAAATATTAAAAAAATCAGGTGGGGACCTTTTGGTATTGGACTACCAACAAAAAGACGTAAACGCCATAGAATATGCTAGAGCAGCCAGAAAATTATGCCCTGAAATTTCCCTGATCGTTTATAGTGGTATTCCTATAATTGATACCGACTTAGAGCAATTGCAAGAATTTACTGATAACATTATTTTAGATAATCCCTACTCTGAAAAACGACTCATCGGCGACATCCAAGATTTTTTAAATAATCTAGCCCAAAAGGCAGAGGGCCTGCAAAAAGAATTTTCCACTTCGGGCCACGAGCAAGGCGACCTCTTAAAGGGGAAAAACATCTTGGTTGTGGATGATGATACTAGAAACCTTTTTGTCGTTACATCTTCCCTAGAACAGCAAAATGCCAATGTAGATACATCCTTGAATGGAAAACAGGCCCTATTAAAGTTAGAGCAAAAGAATTTTGATTTGATATTTATGGATATCATGATGCCTGAAATGAATGGATATGAGGCCATTGAAAAAATTAGGGCAAATGAAAAAACGGCCCAAGTCCCCATTGTTGTGTTAACAGCTAAGGTTTTGTCTGAAGATAGAGAAAAATGCCTTAGGCTCGGTGCAAATGACTTCCTGACAAAACCACTTGATCACGATAATCTTATTAACGTGGCATGTATTTGGACCAAGGGGCAGGCATGAGCATCATCCTTTTAAAAGACCAAGATAAGATTATAATTAAAGTACTTGGTGGCTTAACCACTGCCGAAGAAGAAGAAAAATTATTAAAAGAAGTTGAAAATACCAAGGGCCAAAGCTGCGAGGTTTCTTTTTATGATGCTCGGGTTTTATCAAAAGAGCTGTTGGTCCAATTTTCCCAATTAATTGAAAAGGGTTATAAACTAAAATTTAAAGCCTTCCAGCGGTTTTTAGCTAGTTACCTCCACCTATTATCTTTGCCATTAGGCACTGCACCGAGCTTTGTATCCTCAGAATCAGAGTCTGATTTTAAGGCAATCGCCATTGGCGGGTCTGCTGGTAGTTTAGACAAAATTATTGCCATTATTAAAAACCTACCTGCCTCTGACATGGTGGTTTTTATCGTTCAGCATATTTCAGAAGATAAAATCAACTTGCTAGACCAACTCTTACAGCAACAGACTGATATGAGAGTGGTTATGCCTCAGAACATGACCAAAATTCAACCGGGGACCATTTATGTAGCGCCGCCAGCAAGACACATGAAGGTGAGTGGCGGCTATCTTTACTTAACACAAGATGCAAAAGTTAATTACTTAAGGCCTTCCATTTCTGAATTATTTGAATCTTTGGCCTATGAATATGGTGCGCATTTGGTCGCTGTTTTGGTTTGCGGTTATGGTGATGATGGCGTGAAGCAACTGCAACTTTTAAAAGAAAAATCGGCTACCATTATCGTTGAAAATAGTGGCGATTGTGAAGCTAAAGACTTGACCGAAGCAGGGTTGAAAAGTGGGTTTTACGATTATGAACTAAAAATTTCAGGCATTTGTTTATTTTTAGCCTCAGTGGCCTCCAAAGACAAAGAGGCAACAGCGAATCAAGCAGTGTTGCTGTTAGAGGCCATATATGAAAGTTATGGGCAGGACCTACGAGGCTACCGCCCTGAAACAATCCAAAATAGAATCAATAACGTAATGCAAGCCGTTGGTTCGACAAGTTTTTTCGAATTCCAAAAAGACCTCCTTGTTAAAAAATCAGTTTACGAAAGTTTTTATTTGAATTTTTCCATCCCTGTAAGTGGTTTCTTCCGTCACCCCGAGCAGTTTAAACTTTTACGCACAGAAATTTTCCCTTACTTAGACAGCTTTCCGAAAATTAAAATTTGGTCTGCTGGCTGTGCCGAAGGAGAAGAACCCTATTCCTTGGCAATTCTTCTTGATGAAATGGGTCTGCTGGAAAAAACAGAAATTTTTGCCTCAGATTTAAACCCTTACCTCTTAAAGATTGCTAAAAATGGGCTCTTTTCCAAGAAGGCAATTGCCCAGGGCGCTGAAAACTATAAAAAGAGTGGCGGCACCAAAGATTGGAATCAATACTTTGAAGAAGGCGAATTCTTTAGTGCCTTAAAAACTCCTATTTTAAACGCAGTTTCTTTTAATCGCCATAGCTTGATCCAAGAGGGGCAATTTGCCGAATTTCATCTTATTTTATGTCGTAATGTGATTATATATTTTACACCTGAATGCCAACAAAAGGTGATCCAACTCTTTTCTGCTTCTTTGCACCGCAATGGGTACCTAATGTTAGGTGTCAAAGAAGGGCTAGAAGTCTCAGGGTCCAACTATCTATTTAATACAGAATTCCCAGCAGAAAAAACCTATCGTTGGAATAGAAAAAAGAGGGTCAATGCCTGAAATAGCCTATAATATATTGATTGTTGACGATAATCCTAATAATTTATTTACCTTAAACAGCCTACTTTGTGAGTTGGATGGGGTTCAAGTTTTGGAAGCTTCTAGTGGCGTTGAGGCTCTAACCATTACCTTGCAGCAAGATATCAACCTAATATTGTTGGATATTCAAATGCCGGGAATGGATGGTTATGAAACAGCGCAACATTTAAAATCCACAGCTCGAACCAAGCACATCCCCATTGTTTTTGTTAGCGCTGTCTTTATTGGAGAAGAGTTTGTAAGCCGAGGCTACAAGGTAGGGGCGATCGACTATTTGACAAAACCCATTGATGACAACCTTCTTCTCAATCGGATTACTCATTATAAACAGCTTTACCAAAGGGAAGCGGAGCTGTTGCAAATCCAACAGCAATTGCAAAAACACAAGGATGAACTGGAAGAAACCATTGATAAAAGGACCAGAGAGTTGGATGAAGCTCGACGCAGGGCAGAAGCCGCTAATGATGCTAAAAGTCAATTTTTAGCCAGTATGAGCCATGAAATTCGAACCCCAATGAATGCCATCATTGGTTTGGTAGATGTCACATTAGAAACTGAGCTTTCAGAAGATCAAAAAAGTTGGTTGAAAATAGTCAGTTCTTCTTCTTACTCTCTCTTGGGGTTGATCAATGATATTTTAGATTTTGCCAAGATTGATGCAGGTAAGCTAGAGTTGCAAGCGCATAGTTGTATGCTGAAAAAAACAGTAGAGAGTATTTTCACCACTATGGAACAGCAGTTTAATGCTAAAAATTTAGAGTTCAAAATGGTGATTGACCCAAACGTGCCTGAATGGGTGCTCTGCGATGAGCTGCGGATTCGCCAGATTCTAATTAATCTGGTCGGCAATGCTTTGAAGTTTACCCATAAAGGCGAGATTAATGTTTCCTTAGAAAATATATCAGTAAATCCCTTTGGTGATACGGTTACTCTGGAAGTCTGTGTTTCTGACACGGGAATTGGAATTGCTCCTGAAAAACTCAACCAGATTTTTGAAAGTTTTTCACAGGTTCATGATGAAACTGGAACCGACTACGGTGGTACTGGTTTGGGCCTTTCGATTTCCAAGCACTTAGTTCACTTGATGGATGGCGATATTTGGGTGGAAAGTGTAGAGGGTCAAGGGAGTAAATTTTATTTCACTCTAACCTTAGGCAAGAGCCAAGCCAAGCCAAACCCCAAAATACTGGATGAGCTTCCTGATATTAAAGGGGTGAAGATCCTCTTGGTTGAAGATAATTTGATCAATCAAAAACTGGCCATAGCTATATTAAAAAAGGGTGAGGCAGAAGTTAAAATCGCCGTTAATGGAAAATTGGCATTAACTGATTTGGCTCTGGATGATTTTGATGTAGTTTTAATGGATATTAAAATGCCAGTCATGAATGGCTGGGATTCTGCTTTGGCCATCCGTAGCGGCGAGTCAGGGGTTCGTGACCCAAATATCCCCATTATCGCCATGACTGCCAATGCCTTTGATGAGGATAAACAAAAGTGCTTTTCCGTGGGCATGAATGACTTTTTAGCCAAGCCTATCAAGAAGCTGAGTCTGTACCAAGCTATTTATAAGCAATGGAAAGGGGAGAAATCTAATGAATAAAACTCTATTGGGATCAGAAAATGAACTCCTCTAATATTGACAAAAAAAGCAAATTTATAAAGGCTTGGGCTCCCTTTGCGCTGGTTCTTTTTACCTCTGTATTTATGGTAGTGTCCATTGTTTCTATCATCTCAAAAAATGAGAATGTTTTACATGTTGATGAAGTGCTGCATCAGGTTGTAAAAATAGAAAAAATGGTTGTTGATATGGAGACGGCAACTCGTGGATTTCTGTTAACGGGGAAAGAGTACTACCTAGAACCTTATAATCTTGCTTTAAATAAACTAGATAACCAACTGGCTCACTTAAAAAATTTGGTTTCTGGCGACAAAATTCAATTGGCACGGGTGATTGAAATTGAGAAAAAAATTAAAGAGTGGGATAGAATGGTTGCCATTCCAGAGATTACCTCTCGTAGATTAGTCCAGTCAGGGGGGATTGATGCAGAATACTTGCAGGCATTGATCACTAAAAAAACGGGGAAATCTATTCAAACTAGGTTCCAGATGAGGGTTAAAAGGTTGGACGACAATTTTCGAAAATCGAACCAGCTTAAGGGCCGGTTTTTGGCGTTACAGGTTGCAAGGTCAATGGTGGATATTGAGCGAGGGCAAAGGGGCTATTTACTTACAGGTAACGATGATTTTTTAGCACCTTACAGCTTAGGAAAGGAGGGTTTTCTTAAGAACTATAAGGCCTTAGTTGCCTATGCAAAAGCCCAGAAAAAACCCTTTTCTATTATGAAAGAAATCGAATTACTGAGCCAGGACCAACAACTTTGGTTGGAAAAGGCGGGTATTCCTGCCATAGAGGCGAGAAAGAAAATGAATTTAAATACCACCAGTATGCAAACTGTTCTGGCTTTGGTTGAGACAGAAAAAGGGAAAAATATGATGGATAAACTGCGTTACTTATTTGCGAAAATTAACCAAGAAGAGCAACGCATTCGAGACAAGCATATTCAAATTGCTACAGCTGTGGCGCACGGTTCTTATTTTTATACCTTTATTATTGCCATTTTAGCAGCAAGTTTAGGCTACTTTACTCTAAAACCAAAAGAGACGCTTGATTGATGCACACGAATAGGGAAGTAGGGCTTTTTTCTAGCTCCCTTGAAACCTTGTTTTTAAGATGGAAGCAGTTTCAAGCGGCGGTAAAGAGTGTTTCTAGAAATCCCTAATTCTTTGGCTGTTCGGCTGACGTTCCCTTGGTGGGTTTTGTAGGTATCTATTAAAATTTGATCTACCTGTTGGCATAACTCACCGTCCGTATCTAGGGGAGAAGAGTTGAGCATCTCTTTTTTAATTCGGTCTGGTAGGTGCTCACATAAAATTTCATCTTCAAGCCCAGATAAGGCGCAAGCGACCTTTAAAACTTGATCCAATTGACGCAAGTTGCCTGGCCAAGAATAGCTGGAAAGGGCTTTTTTTAGGTCCTTTGAAAACCATTTAGTACTTGAGTGTTTTGTTAAAATTTTGTCTAACAGGGCTGCAAAATCCTGCCGTTCTCGGAGCGGCGGCAGAGAAATTTCTACCCCACAAAGCCTAAAAAAGAGGTCTTTTCTAAAGCGGCCTGCCTCAACTTCTTCTTCGAGATTTTTATGGGTTGCAGCCACTAACGTAAAATCGACATCAAAGGTTTCGGCACTGCCTAGGGGCATGACCTGCTTTTCTTGCAGCGCCCTTAGTAATTTTGCCTGCACTCCAAGGCCCAATTCCCCAATTTCATCAAGGAATAATATTCCTCCCTCCGCTTCCCTGATTTTGCCCTTGGTCCCTTTTAAACTCGCACCAGTAAATGAACCAGGCATATGACCGAAAAGTTCTGATTCGGCAAGTTGCTCAGGTAACGCAGCGCAATTTAAGGCCACCATTGGGCCTTCTGCCCTATTGCTGGTTCTGTAGATCTGGCGGATTAAAACCTCTTTGCCCGCACCCGTTTCCCCATGAACCAAAAGCGGGATAGCTTCATTTATGGCAATGATTCCCAACTTTTCAGCTTCAACAATGCCAGGGTCTAGATCCGATTGGATAGTCAAGGGGGGGCTGGTATTTTTTTTAGCCTTAGTAAAGGTGGTAAACAAATAACCAACCCTGCTTTTTGTCATATGACTGGGGTGGGTGGAGTAATCAAAATTAATAAAAAGGTCTTCTAAGGTCACCTCTTTGAAAGGGGGGATTAGACCAAAAATCAACAGAGCAATTCGATTTGCGGCAACAAGTTTGCCATCTTCAAAACACAATAGGCCCTCAGCAGGGGCATTTAAATAGCTGGCAAAACGAATTTGATCACAGTGGCTGTAATTTTTTTGTAGCAAAAGATTTTCTAAATCCAGAGACATCATTTGGCTGAGGTAGATTTTTTGCTTATTAAAATTAGAGGAATGGCCTGAAATATCTAAAATAGCGGCCACTTGGCCTTGTCCGTCTGTAATGGGGCTGGCTGCACAGCTAATATGCTGCAAAGAACTTAAAAAATGGTTGCCAGAAATTACAGCCGAAGGCGCCTTTTCGGCAATGGCTGTTCCTATAGCGTTAGTTCCGCGGTAATCCTCATGCCAAATGCAACCAGGTTCCAGTGCCACCTGCTGGGCTGTGGTTAGAAACTCTTCTGAGCCCCAACCTTCTAAAATAACCCCTTTTGCATCGCAAAGCATAATCCTTGAGCGAGAATCAATAATAGCTTTACTGTAACGAGGTAAAAAATCGCTTTTGAGTATTGAAAAGACGGGATTTAATACATTTTTTTTGTGCTTCATCTCACGTGAACTTACCTTATGCACGCCAGGGTCATAACCTTGTTCTAAACCGGCCTTTTTAGACCTAGCCCAAGACCGTTTTATCTGGGCTTCAACCTCTGTCACTTCTAAGGGTTTGTAAACTTGGGATGCGCTGTTCATATGGCCTTTTCCAGTTGCTTGAATCTTGGGCTTTAAAAGTTTCTGTTTAGTGTATTATAGATGACTATCTTTTGGCTAATCTTTTTTGTTTTTTCAAAAGAGCCAACTTTTGGTTTAATTTAAATTTATCTAAAACAGGCGGCCTAGCTTAGGTTTGAAATTAGATACTGTTCCATTTTGGAACAGTTTTTTGGTCAAAAAAATACTATTGAACAGTCTCGCATTACCGAAAGAAGAGAAAAATAAAGAATTATCCCTCATAATTATAGTTTCTTAAATCAACAAAACAAGAAAAGGGAAAAAGTGGAATTGGCTTTGCAGAAAGAGGAGAATAACAAACTGCAAACCTTGGCAAATAAAAGGCGGGCAGAAATTTACAATAATCTAATGCAAAAGGTAACGATGATTTACGAACAACCAGGCAAAGCAGGATCAAAGGTAACATTTAAGGCTCGTTATGAAAATTTTATTGGTGGTAAGTGGGTAGCCCCTAAGGATGGCAACTATTTCAAAAATATCTCACCTGTTAATGGTGAAGAATTTTGCGAAATTCCAAATTCATCTGCCGCTGATGTTGATTTAGCTGTTAAAGCCGCAAGAACAGCCCAGGTAACTTGGGAAAAAACCTCTGTAACAGAGCGCTCTAACATGCTATTAAAAATTGCTGATGCTATGGAAGCAAATTTAGAGTTATTAGCCTTAGCTGAAACTTGGGATAACGGGAAAGGCATCCGTGAAACTATTAATGCAGACGTGCCCTTGGCAATTGATCATTTTAGATATTATGCAGGTTGTATTCGTGCCCAAGAGGGGTCTGCTGCTGATTTAGATGCAAACACCGTATCTTACCATTTCCACGAGCCAATCGGCGTGGTTGGCCAAATCATCCCCTGGAACTTCCCTCTTTTAATGGCCGCTTGGAAGATAGCCCCAGCCTTAGCTGCTGGTTGTAGTGTTGTTTTAAAGCCAGCCGAGCAAACACCTGCTTCTTTATTGGTTTTCGCTGAGTTGGTCCAACACTTGATTCCAGATGGAGTTTTAAATATTATAAATGGTTTTGGTGAAACCACTGGCGCTGCACTTTCAACCCACCCAGGTCTAGATAAAATTGCGTTTACTGGCTCAACGGAAGTGGGAAAAATTATCTTAAAAGCTGCTGCCGATAGCTTGATTCCTTCTACTGTAGAATTAGGTGGCAAATCTCCAAATATCTTCTTTGCCGATATTGTGAACCATGAAGATGATTATCTTTCTAAAGCCATCGAAGGTTTAGTCTTAGCTTTTTTTAACCAAGGTGAAGTTTGTACTTGTCCATCTAGAGCCTTGGTACAAGAATCCATTTACGATGAGTTTATGGAGAAAGTATTAGCTAGAGTTGCCCAGATCAAGCGTGGTAACCCACTAGATACCGACTGTATGGTTGGGGCTCAGGCTTCAAAAGAACAATTCGACCGTATAATGAAATACTTAGAAATTGGGAAAGCAGAAGGTGCAGAACTTTTAACAGGCGGTGCTGCTGAAACAATGGACGAAGGTTTTGCAGGTGGATTCTACATCCAGCCAACCATCTTCAAGGGTACAAATAAAATGAGAATCTTCCAAGAAGAAATTTTTGGTCCAGTGATCTCAGTTGCTACTTTTAAAGATGAAGCAGAAGCTTTGGCCATTGCCAATGATACAGAATATGGATTAGGTGCAGGCGTTTGGACTAGAGACATGAATGTTGCCTTTAGAATGGGACGTGGCATTAAAGCTGGTCGAGTTTGGACCAACTGCTACCACGCCTACCCAGCCCACGCCGCCTTTGGTGGTTACAAAAAATCTGGCATTGGTCGTGAGACCCATAAAATGATGCTAGACCATTACCAGCAAACCAAAAACCTGTTGGTTAGCTATGACACAAATCCTTTAGGATTCTTTTAAAGACTAGGGGCTTTCTTTATAGAGGTAAGGAAGGGGATCATATCCCCTTCTTAAGGCTATTTTATACCCAAGGGGATGGCTTTTGGCTTTTATAAAGCCATTCCATTGGCGTTTACAATTCCATTCCCTTGGGCTTTTTATGCTTTTTTCTTTTATCCTGTTTCTTTTACCCTCTGACCTATTATTTTCCCTCCCCTTTTTTCTGTTTGTCCTTTCTCCCTCCTTTATTTTGGAATATCCCTTTCCTTTTTACATGTTCTTTCTGCTTTTTTGCTAGATACTAAAGTTTCCTTTTTTTAATTTCTTTGAGCATGCGGCAAAATAGGCTGACAAAATATTTTTCTTCTGAGTTTAGACAAAGCCTTTTGGCTACTCGCTCCCAGGCTTCGCATAATACCTTTTGTTTTTTTAACTGGGGTTTGCTCTGGTTAAAGCTGTTTTGATGATCGAATCTAACATGTCCCCGTAGCTTTTTCCGCCTATTTTTGCCATTTTTGCTAAATGCCCATCCCAGCACCAACCAGGGTTTGGATTTACCTCAAGCAATTTAGGGTTGCCTTGGGAATCCAGTCTCCAATCAAACCGACAATAGTCTCTACATTCCAATCTTTTAAATAAGGTAATGCTAGCATCTGTTATCACTTTTTCCGCATGAGGGTCCAAAAAAACGGGAATCGAGTCTATCTTTCCATAGGGCGAATCTGGCTGCCATTTTGCTTCATAGCCACAAATTTGGGGATAACCATTGGGTAGACTGGAGTAATCCTCTTCGATTAAAGGCAGCATTATTAATTCGCTATCTGGGTTTCCAATTAAACCAAAGCTGATGTCTTTCCCAGGTAAAAATTCCTCAATTAAAAAGGGCCTATCAAAGCCCTGTTGACCACGAACACGGCCTATTCCCTCCATTAAATCCTCCATATTAAATACAACACTGCCCATGTTAATCCCAAAACTGGAATCACCCATATTGGGTTTGATGATAACAGGAAAAGAGATCGGCAACTCAATGGCGTTATCTTCTGGCTGCACTAAAAAAGCTTGGGGCACAGGTATCCCTAGTTCTCGAGCAGTGCCCCTTACTAAGGATTTATCATAGCAAAATGCTAAAGATTGCGGCCCTGCGCCTGAGTAAGGGATGCCTAAAACCTCTAGCAGTGCTGGAACATGAAGCTCAGACCGAGCGTCATTGTTAAACCCTTCATCACAAAAGTTTAAAATTAAGTCTCGCTTGCCTTTCAAGCTAGTTAGTTTGTTTATTAATTGTTCGTGGTCATCAATATAATCAAATGAGTAACCCTTCAAAGAGTTTAATGCCGTTTTTAGCCGATTCAAGGTCATCAAATCATCATCGTCGAAAACAGACCCAGGCTTAATGATATCCAGTTTTCTGGGGTCACCTAAAAGTACAGAAATTTTTGAAATCTTGTTAATATTTTTTTTCTTAACTTGGGTCCAACTTTTATTTGCTGTGGCTATTACAATATGTCTTTTTCCCATCATGCCTAGATCACTATGTTTTGAGGGGTCCAGCACAATGGGTTTCATAAACTCAAATTCACTAAAGCCTGCCAGGGCTAAAAGGCTTGCTAATTCCTTGGTATTATATAGCCGCTCCGCATAAAACTGATCGGCGACTACACCCTTTCGAATATCGGTAATTACCTCTCGAGAAATTAACTTTTGGCCATCTCTGGACAAGGCTCTTTCTCTACAAACAAACATTTGTTTGTTGATCCACTCCCAAGAACGAGGCTCAAAGTTTTTGCGTAAAAAATCCCCATCTGAAACATCAAGAAGAATGTTCCCAGTTGGTTTTAGGGCGTTAAAAGCCTCTCTTAAAACAATAAGATCTTCTTCTTGGCTTTCAAAATAGCCAAATGAGTTGCCAAGGATGCAAATATAGTCAAATTTGTCGGGCCCAAAAGGTAGTTTCCGAACATCACCCTCTTTAAAAGAAATGGAAAGGCCTTCTTTTTTTGTGCGGTTTCGCGCCTTTTGAATCAAATATCGGCTGCGGTCCATACCGGTAACATTAAAACCTCGTTTCCCCCACTCCAAACTGTGTCGGCCTTGGCCGCAGCAAAGGTCTAAAATAAGATCTTCTGGATCAATGCTCAGGTACTTTGTGAAGGAATCAACCTCAAGTTTAGTGATCTGGTCATCTTCAACCACGTCTCCATCGGTTTTAAGATACATAGAGTTAAAAATCCGATTCCACCAATCAGGTTTAACGTAGTTTTCTAAGGTGGTTACAGGACCTAGACTAATCTTTTGATTTTTAACCGATTTTTCTTTTGTAGCTTCCATTTCTGTCTCTCCAAATTGGTGAAATGAGGATCAATTGATCTTACAAAGTAAAAATTAAGTCAATATAAAAAATCACTCTAAGTTTAAGAAAATTTTACCAGTATTTTTTTAGGTCATTATAACCCAAAAATCCTAGACCTTTTATCAACTATTTTCAAAGTTTAGACATTTTTCAAAGATGCCTTAAGTTACCATTTTTTTTTGAAAAACAAACCT